>NZ_JAOWCH010000046.1:0-519111 GCF_030337065.1 Citrobacter sp. Cb004
CCGCTTCACGCCCTGAGACATTCGACAAGCTTTTTTATGGCTTCAGTAAGGGCGACTTTCGCGCTTCCAGTGCCAGCAAATACTTCGCTTCATCGTACTGGGTCTTGGTCTTCCAGCAGCGGTAAATGATCCTTATCCATTTGAAGGCCAGAGCCCGGATTGCAGACTGGTGAGATTTTCCTTTTTCTCGCAGTCCCCGATAATAAAGTCTGGCCCAGTATGATGAGTTAACCGTCTTGGCAGCCCATTCAACAAAGGTTTGCCGGACGAACTTGGCACACTGCCATCGCCAGTGAACCCAGGATTTCTGGCCACTTCGTTCTGTCACCGGTGCAATACCTGCGTAGTTTTGAATTTCTTCAGCGCTGTTAAACCGGTCACGGTTATCACCAAGTGCAGCAAGCATTCGTGGTCCCAAACACGGCCCCATGCCCGGAAGTGATTTGAACAGCCCCGAATCTGGCAATGTGTCAAACAGCGTTTCGATTCGTTCGTCATAGGTTTTGATGATTTCACTCACGACTTTAATTTGTGTCGCCAGTGCTGTTGCCATCAAAGCATTAGCCTCTATAACACTCGGGTCTGTCGTCAACGGAATGGCGTTATCAATACTCACAACACGCTGCTCGGTAAGGGCCATTGCGCGGCCACCTTTGGCATTGAGAAAGTTGCGGATCGTGTCTCGCCTGGCTCGTTTTAGTTGTTGCAGACTGGGCCATCGCATAATCAGTTCACACAATAGCAAGCTACCCCGATGTGAGAACCACTCCAGGGGCTGAGGATAATACTGTTTGAGTGTGTTGATTAGCCGGTTCACAAAACGGCGCTTATCTTCAACCAACTGACGACGCTGCTCAACCAGTTGCTGGAGTAACCGGATATCGGCATTGTCGGGTTCAATGGCTTTTATCTTTTGGGGATAACGCAGCATTAACTCTAATGCCAGCTCGGCATCCTGCGGGTCATCTTTAGCACCGCTGGGCGAGAAGGCTTGCCGGTAACGAGCCAGAGACAAAGCGTGGACGGGGAAAACGGTGATAAATGGATATTTCTGAAGAGCATACACCACGGGACCTTTCTTCAGCTCAACGGCGATAGCGATCCTGCCTTTTACCTTCTGGTGTAACTCGGTAAGCCAGACATCAAGCGCTTCCGGCGTATGTTCAATCACATGGAATGTGCGTTCACCGTTTTTAAACTGAACACAGACATCGTGCTTTTTATCTGCCCAGTCCAGACCAACGTGCGCAGCAAATTGATTAGTCTCAGTCATCACCAACTCCTTTTTATCGGGGATTGGTATGCATTCCACGCTCTTCGAAAGAAATATAGCCAGCAGTTATCTGCATGCCCTGAGTATTCGTTAGCGAACGTGGAGCACCTACTGGCTCGAAAGAAAAGCGGCGATCATCGCATGATTCTCGCTCAATATTCGTAACCAGTAAGCGCATACCCTGAATCACTTCAAAGTGTAATTCTCAGGGTGCGAATGACTATACCTCGCTCAGACCCGTTACCCTGACACGTGTGCAGCCTGGCCTTCATTCATAAATTCTCAGTGTATCGATAACTGCTCGCAGAGCGGGAGACACATTGCGGTGCGGATAATAGAGAAATGAGCCTTCCAGGCGTTGACTGTAGCGTTGTAAAACTCTGATGAGCGAACCCTCTTCTAAATCATCGGACACCAGTTCTTCCGGAACATAAGCCAGCCCCAGCCCCAGTCTGGCGGCTTTGGCTTCCATATAACTGTCAGCAAAAGCCCATTGTCCCTGCGGCTGATGCGTTATTTTTTTACCATCCTGTTGAAGCTCCCATGTATAGAGGCTTCCATCGCCAAATTGATAAGCGATGCAGGGATGAACCGCCAAATCTGCCGGGACTTGTGGAAAGCCATAGCGGCGAAAGTGTTCTGGCGTACCAACAATGGCCATCTCCATGTCGGGGGAAATACGGACCGCTATCATGCCACCGCCAACTTCCGGTCCGAGACGTACACCGGCATCGAATCTTTCCGCAATAATATCGACAAACCGACTTTCGCTAATGAGTTCCAGCCGGATGTCAGGATAGCGTTGCTTAAACACCGCAAGCTTTGGCAGGAGCAGTTTATCAATAGCGTGCTGACTGGCATTAATCCGTACCGTACCTGACGGGGACTGGCGATAATGGGCCAGCGTGGCAAGCCCCATATCTAAAGCGTCGAATCCTGACTCAATGGTCCGGTAGAGCTGTTCGCCGGCATGTGTGAGCGATAGCCTACGCGTAGTGCGAGCCAGAAGCTGAACGCCCAGTCTTTCTTCAAGTTCGCGTACAGAACGGCTTATACCTGATTGTGCCAGGCCGAGTCGTTGCGCCGCAGCGGTAAAACTCCCTTCCCGCACCACCTGCATGAACAGGTATAAATCATTATAGTTTTCCCGTTTCGCCATCACGTTTCCCTCGCTATCGCATCACCATTTAGAACAATATGGTATTAATTCTAGCAATTTTACCCCTCTAATAAGCACTATTACTGCTCACTATAATGCTCGCATTGCAACAAAGCACAGCAGTGTTGTCCGTATGAAACCTGTATCTATCACGTTTTATGAGGGGATTTTGATGACTGCCTTCACCAAAAAACTGACAGCCGCGATACCAGCCATGCTGCTCTGCGCATCATTAAGTGGAGTTACAACGATGAGTTATGCCAATACAACCAATCCGAACGCGCCAGTTTCACTGGTCGAGACATGGGATAAAACCTTCGCTAAAAGTACGAAAATCAATCACCGTAAAGTGACCTTTCAGAACCGCTTCGGGATCACCCTGGTCGGTGATCTCTACATTCCAAAGGATCGCGGCGAGCGCAAACTGGCGGCCATTGCCATCAGCGGGCCTTTCGGCGCGGTGAAAGAGCAGTCCAGCGGTCTGTATGCGCAGACGTTGGCTGAGCAGGGATTTGTTACCCTGGCTTTTGACCCTTCATATACGGGGGAAAGCGGTGGCTATCCGCGTAACGTTGCCTCTCCGGATATCAACACCGAGGATTTCAGCGCGGCTGTTGATTTCCTTGGCCTGCAAAATGAGGTTGATCGAAATCGTATAGGATTACTGGGTATCTGCGGATGGGGCGGGATGGCCTTAAACGACGCCGCGATGGATACCCGCGTGAAAGCGGTGGCGACCAGTGTGATGTATGACATGAGCCGTGCGATGGGGCATGGCGTAGGTGATGGTAAAGACCGTTATACCACTGCGGATCGTCGCGCCGTATTACAGTATCTGAACGCACAGCGCTGGGAAGATGCGAAGAACGGAGCTTTCGCGCCCGGCGGGCATGACATTTATGTTGATGAAAAGGGGGACGTCAGTACGTCGAAACGTATTCTGCCAGAAACGTTACCCGCAAATCCCAATCCGGTTCTGAAAGAATTCTTTGATTATTATCGCATGCCGCGTGGTTTCCATGCGCGTTCGGTCAACTCAACCGGGGCCTGGAATGCGACGATGCCGCTGTCATTTATGAATATGCCGCTGCTGAGCTATGCCAATGAAGTCACTATCCCCACGCTTATCGTGACCGGCGAAAAAGCCCATTCACGCTATTTTGCTGAAGATGCCTTTAGGGCGATCGGCAGCAATGAGAAAGAGCTGGTGATTGTCCCTGGGGCAAATCATGTTGATCTGTACGACAACGCTGCGGGTAAGATTCCGTTTGCTAAATTTGAGCAGTTTTTCAATACCAACCTAAGATAACCGCCCCAAGCCGCCTGATATTTGCAGGCGGCTGTAAATCGCCTGCAGATCATTTTCATCCATGTTTTGACGTGATTTCCTGAATGACGTCTGTCCGGACTGCGCCTGAACCTGGCCGATTCGATATTAAGAGATCTGATAATGTCCACAGTAAGACTAAAACCGCATTACGAAAAAAAGCATGCGCATTGGGGGGGCGTGTTTGCCATGACGCTGTGCGTGTTTGTGCTGATCGCTTCCGAGTTTATGCCGGTCAGCCTGCTTACGCTTATTGCCGGTGATTTACACATTACCGAAGGGCTGGCTGGCCAGGGAATTGCAATCTCTGGCGCGCTGGCGGTCATTACCAGCCTGACTATCTCCCATATTGCCGGAGATCTGAACCGAAAACATCTCCTGCAGGGGCTGACGGTTTTAATGGCCATATCGGGGATAGTCGTCGCCCTGGCACCCAGCTACCCGGTTTATATCCTGGGGAGGGCCCTGCTTGGGGTGGTCATTGGTGGATTCTGGTCCATGTCTGCTGCAACCGCCATTCGGCTCGTTCCGCAGCATCAGGTTCCCCGCGCGCTGGCGATTTTTAACGGTGGGAACGCGCTGGCTACCGTTGTAGCGGCACCGCTTGGCAGCTATCTGGGGACGACCGTGGGCTGGCGAGGGGCTTTTTTATGCCTCGTTCCCCTGGCTATAGCCGCGTTCATCTGGCAGTGGGTCAGCCTGCCATTGATGGAAAGCGATAAAAAACAAAAATCCCAGAGATCTATGCATCGTCTGTTCCGCATCACCATTGTCCCTGCGGGACTTCTGGCCTGCGGATTCTTCTTCATGGGGCAATTTGCCTTATTTACCTACGTGCGCCCCTTTCTTGAGACCGTAACCCGCGTAGGCCCTTCTTGTCTCTCTCTGATTTTGCTCGCAATAGGCGTGGCGGGTTTTGTCGGCACACTGGCCGTATCAATATTCCTGAACACAAGTTTTTATCAGACTTTAATCATGATCCCCCTGCTTATGGCAGTGACTGCCGGGGCGTTACTGCTGGTTGGACACAGCATCTGGGCTGTTGCCGTATTGCTCAGCCTGTGGGGACTACTAGCAACGGCTGCGCCAACGGGATGGTGGACATGGATAGCGCGGGCACTACCCGAAGATGCAGAGGCGGGTGGTGGCTTAATGGTTGCGGTGATCCAGCTATCGATTGCCCTGGGTTCAACGGCAGGTGGGTTGGTATTCGACACTCTGGGATGGCGCAGTACTTTTGGCTTGAGTGGTTTCTTACTTCTGGCGGCGGCAGCAATGACGATTGTCACATCCCGTCAAAACAGCAAAGCAAACTAGAACTATCCATTCATTTCTGGCGTGCTCTCTGTCATGGCATACGGCAGAGAGCCGAGTGTCCGCCCTCGCTGATCGCGGGCCTTTAGCCCAAATATCTTCTATTTTTTCACCAAATATTTTCGCATCAGTGCATTTTGTAATGTCACTCCGCGACAGGCAGGAAACCCACGTTCCACAACATGAAAACCGTGTCGTAGAAAGAACGCCTCCGCAGCCTTACTGACATTTGAAGTCAGTTCATCAATTCCACGTTGTCTGGCTTCTTCATGAATGCGATTCATCAATAGTGTCCCTACTCCCTGTCTCGGGTAGGTTCCCGAGACAAAGAAATGGTCAATGTACCCATTTGGCTGAACATCTGCATATCCAGCTATTTCACCATCCACTTCAACAACAAAGGGGCGTAATTCCTTCATGTGATTGGCCCATTGTTCCGGGTCGATATCCGTTGGGGCCCACGCATCTATTTGTTCCTGTGTGTAGTAGTGTGATGCGAGGGTATGTACAGAAGATAAAAAGACGCTGAACAACGAAATTTCATCTCCATTACTAAACCTTCTGATTTTCATAAGACCTCGTCAGGAGAGTGACTTGTAGAACAAGTCCATTTTTGGTGCAGCGGAGCGTCAGCTCCTCGCGGTGAGTTTAATGGATCAATGCAACGCTATTCTTAATCAAGGGAGATGCTCAGGCAACGCCGTTGAGTCAACATCAAACCATCGACCAGTGGCGGTAATGTCGCTACGCCACGGGTAAGGCTTTTTCCAGTTGAGTATGTAATATTGACTTATTGTGTAAAAAGATTACTTTTCAGGACATGAAGAAGATACTCATTATTGTTCCCGATGGCGGTATGCTGTTTGAGTCCGCCGGTATTGCCGACATTCTGATGCAGGCCAACCGCCTGCATCCCAAAGGCGCTACGAAGACGTGTTACCAGGTTCAGTTAGCGACAACGCAACCGCATCAGGTGATCCATGGTCAGTCCGGCCTAAATCTACTGGCAGATCATCGCCTACATGAGATAGACCCTCGCGAACCTCTCGATACCATCATCATCACTGGCAGAGGTCAAAGCCCGCAGGAAGGGATTGCGGTGGTTGACTGGCTACGCCTTGCCGCTCCCCACGCCCGCCGCATTGCATCCATTTGCGGCGGCGCGATGCTGCTGGCAGAAACCGGGCTGCTGGACGGCAGACGAGCCACCACCCACTGGAAGCTACTGGAAACCATGCAGGCAGAATTCCCTAAGGTGCGCGTCGAAAGCGGTCCGCTCTATATCCAGGACGAACACATCTGGACATCAGGTGGCGTCAGTTCCGGCTTTGATCTGACGTTAGCGTTAGTTGAAGAGGATTACGGCTTCAGTCTGGCGCGCGACGTCGCTCAGGATTTCGTCATGTACCTGCGCCGTCCCGGGGGACAACTCCAGTTTAGCCGCTACAACCTTCAGCAGACCAGCACCCTGGGCCCGATTAACGATCTGCTCGCCTGGCTGCTTGAGAACCTCACCGCCGATCTCAGTGTGGATAAACTGGCGGAAAAAGTCGCCATGAGCCCACGTAATTTCACCCGCGTGTTTACCCGGGAAACGGGCGCATCACCGGCACGCTATGTGGCCGAAGCCCGTCTGGCCGCTGCACGACAGCGTCTGGAGCAGACCAGCGAGACGCTGGAGCGTATCGCCGAACAAACAGGATTTGGTAGCAGCATTAACCTGCGACGGCTGTTTGAAAAACAGCTTCACCTGACGCCTGGTGAATATCGTCAGCGCTTTCACTGTCGTAAAATGGCGTAAAGTGATCCTTATTTGTCATTTACGCCAACTCGTGACCGGCCTAAATTTACTCCAGAGACAACAGATAAGGAGTTCATCATGGTAAAGGTCGGTATTAACGGTTTTGGCCGTATCGGACGTAACGTACTGCGTGCTGCACTGGGTAACCCGGAGATTCAGATCGTGGCAATCAACGATCTGACAGACAGTAAAACGCTGGCGCATCTGCTGAAATACGACTCGCTGCTCGGTAAACTCGACGCCGACGTCACCGCCGGTGAGGGGCAGTTGGTGGTTAACGGTAAATCTATCACCGTGTTCAGTGAACGCGATCCAGCCAACATCCCATGGCGTCAGCGTGAAGTCGATATTGTCGTTGAAGCAACCGGCTTCTTCACTGAACGTGACAAGGCGGCGGTGCATATCCACAGCGGTGGCGCAAAACGAGTGATTATCTCCGCCCCCAGTAAGAACGATGATTTAACCATCGTGATGGGCGTTAACGATCACCTCTACTCCGCGGATAAACACTTTGTCGTCAGCAACGGTAGCTGCACCACTAACGGTCTGGCACCTGCCGCACAGGTTTTGCACCAACATTTCGGCATTAGGCATGGTTTGATGAATACCACCCACGCCTATACCAACAGCCAGGCGCTGCACGACCAGCCGGAAAAAGATCTTCGTGGTGCCCGCGCCGCTGCATTGTCGATTGTCCCCTACTCCAGCGGTGCCGCGAAGGCGCTTGGCAAAGTCATCCCGGAGCTGGGTGGTCGCTTAACCGGTTACTCGCTGCGCGTACCGGTTCCGGTGGTGTCCATTGTCGACCTGACCGTAACGCTTGAGCGGGATGTTACAGCAGAGGAGGTCAATAATGCGTTTCGTGACGCCGCCGCGGCAGGGCCACTGAAAGGGATCCTCGGCTATAGCGATGAACCGCTTGTCTCAAGCGATTACCAGGGTGACCCGCGCTCATCCATCATCGACGGCCTGTCAACGCTGGTGATTGGCGGGAATATGGTCAAAATTCTGGCGTGGTACGACAACGAATGGGGATTCTCTAATCGCCTCGTCGACCTGGCACTGCTAATGGCAAGGCACGAACGTTAATCCCCTGCTCTCACACTCTCTCTAAATCCACGCCAGGCGTGGATTTTTTTATATCTGTTACGTGTTTGTCCCAGTGACAATCGCCCACAACGTCACGTCCCCCATTTTTAGTCTTCACCTTACGATGCTGCTAGGGTGACGCGTTTAAAAACGTTAGCGATAACCCGACAAAATAATAAATCGCCAGCACTTCAACGGTCAGTTTATTAATCAGACAGTTGCGACCATAATAAAATGAGTAACGCGATCTTATTTGAGGATTCCGGCATGATCACCTTTTATCAACTTACAGCCACCCGTCTGCATGGTGAGCCCGTCTCTATGGCCGACTACGCTGGCAAACTGGTTCTGGTGGTCAATACTGCCAGCCATTGTGGCTTCACGCCGCAATATGCAGGCCTCGAAGCGCTTTACAAGAAGTACGCCGCGCAGGGTCTGGTGGTGCTTGGTTTCCCCTGCAACCAGTTCGGTAATCAGGAGCCCGGCGGGGCCGACGAAATCTCGCAAACCTGTCACATCAACTACGGTGTGAGCTTCCCGATATTTGAGAAAGTGGAAGTCAACGGTGCGGCTACGCATCCGGTGTTTCGTTACCTGAAAAACGAATTACCCGGCGTGCTGGGTGGGCGTATCAAGTGGAATTTCACTAAGTTCCTGATCGGACGTGACGGCAAACCGCTCAAGCGTTTTGCGCCGTTCACTACCCCTGAGAAAATAGAAACCACGATCCTTGCTGCGCTTAAAGTCTGAGCGCACCTGTCATTCAAACCGTCCCCATTATGCACCAGCGCACTGTCTGAATAAAAAACACGCTGCAAAATCAACAAAATATAATCAACTTGCTTAATTACTCTGCAATCGCGTGAGTTCAGGAAGAAAAATGCTATTTCCCTCTTGCCTCATTCGGTCTGTGCCGCTAATATTCGTCCCCGTTGTCACCTACAACGTTGCGTTCATAGCTCAGTTGGTTAGAGCACCACCTTGACATGGTGGGGGTCGTTGGTTCGAGTCCAATTGAACGCACCATCTTGCGTCCGTAGCTCAGTTGGTTAGAGCACCACCTTGACATGGTGGGGGTCGGTGGTTCGAGTCCACTCGGACGCACCAAATTATTTCTATGATTTGGTGCTATTTCCCTTCGTTACACCTCATAATTTCTTTTTATTCCCCTGTTCGTAGCCTTAAGCTTAATCATTACTCCGTATGATGCTGGCACAAAGCGATGCGCCAAAGCCTTCTAAACGCTATGCTCAGCGCGTATCATTTATCCTCTTCGCAAACCCTTTTTCGTCAGAGATCGGATACCATGCCCTCTTCCATTATTCTGTTTGCCGCGGGCAGTTTACGCCTGGCATTTGCCCCTTTGATAAGCCAGTTCTCGCGCCATAGCGGAATAGACGTGAAGGTGGAATATGGTCCGGCCGGTTTATTACGCGAGCGTATTGAAGCCGGTGAACCGTGTGCGCTCTTTGCCTCAGCCAATCGGGAGCACCCGCAACGCCTGCTGGCTTTGCAAAAAGCTGTCCTCACGCAGACCTTTAGCTGGAATCAACTGAGTCTGGTCAGCAACCGAAACGGCGCCTGGCTGGATTTGCTCCGCGACCCAACGCTAAGAATAGGTACATCCACGCCCGGCTGCGACCCTTCCGGAGACTATACCTGGGCATTTTTCGACAATATGGATGTACTGGAGCCAGGACTCGGACAACAGCTTCGGGCGCGCGCCATCCCGCTGGTTGGTGGGCGTGATACGGTGAAAATCCCGTCTGGTGAACTGGCGAGCGCCTGGATCCTTCGCCAGGGACTGGCCGATCTGTTTATCGGCTACGCGCATTACGCGAATACGCTGCGCGCCCAAGCCGACGTGCATTATGTAGCTATCCCTGATGAGCACAATATTCGCTGCGAATACCAACTGGCGGTGCTCGAGGCATCCAACGAGGTGATGTCGCTGGTTAAATTCATGCTCTCCAACGGCGGTCAGGCGTTTCTTACCGCCGCCGGGTTCTTACCTCTTAACGACGAACAGAAAACAGCGGTGCGATAAACGGCGTCGGGTGGTTCTCTACACTGAGTTTTCGCAGCGGTAAGCCATAGGCCAGGAACAGATTCTCTTCCGTCACAATGCTGTCCGTTGGCCCTGCCCGCCATTTTCCTTCGGGGAGCAGCAGCAAAGTATGGGTGGCTATTTGTAACGCATGCAGCGGATCGTGGGTCGAAAAAAGAATGCTGCATCCCTGTAGATGGGCCAGATCGCTGATGAGCTGAAGCACCACCTGCTGATTGGCGAGATCCAGCGCGGAGCACGGCTCATCAAGCAGCAGCGTTTGACACTCCGTCACCAGCGCCCGGGCTATCATCACCAGTTGCTGTTGACCCCCGGAAAGTGAGCTAAACGACTGGGAAGCAAGCTGGGCAATATTTAACTGCTCCAGCGCCTGGGTCGCTCTTTGTTGATCCTGCTGGCTGGGTTGCGCAAAAAGCTTCACGTGCTGTGCCCGCCCCATCAGCACCACGTCGCTCACCGTATAAGGAAATGGCAGGTGGCAATGCTGCGCCACAATCCCTATCCCGCCGTCAATTTCAATGCTGCCGTCCAAAGCTGGTAGCGTGCCGGTTAGCGTATCGAGCAGCGTACTTTTACCCAGGCCGTTACGTCCCAGCACAGCCCAGATCTCACCTTTCTGGCAACTGAATGTAAGCGGCTCAAATAGCGGCGCGCGATACCCATAGGTAAGCGTATTTACACGCAATGCGGCAGGTTTCATGATGTCCCCCGGCGGCTGGAGCGGATGAGTAAAAAAGCAAACAGCGGCGCGCCGAATAATGCGGTGATGATCCCAAGCGGTATCTCCGCGTGCATCAGGGTACGCGCAATATCATCCACCACAATCATAAAACCGCCTCCCATCCAGAAGGCGCACGGCAGTAGACGACGATGATCAACCCCCACCAGCAAACGCGCCAGATGCGGAATAACCAACCCAACCCAGGCGATACTGCCGCTGACCGCTACCTGAGCGGCAACTAAAAAAGCGCAGCACAGCAAAACGCTGCGTCGCAGAGGAACCACCGCGACGCCTAGCGATCGGGCATCTTTATCATTGAGTGATAACAGGTTTATCCGCCAGCGTAGCTGATACAAAACTGTCGCAGCGATACCGACTGGAATCGCCAACAGCAGAACTTTATGCCAGTTAGCCGTCGCAAAGCTGCCGAGCAGCCAGAACACGATATTGGGTAACGTTTCTTCGGTATCAGCCTGATACTGAATCAGGCTCACCAGCGCGGCAAAAAAACCACTCAAAATGATACCCGACAGGATCAGCACCAGCGTATTCTCCAGCCCCTGCAGCGCAGCAATGGCATACACCAGGACCAGCGCCGTCAGACCGAAGAAAAACGTTGAACCCATCATCAACCACGGCGACAGGCCGAGCAGAATAGCCAGCGTTCCGCCAAAAGCGGCCCCGGACGTCACGCCAATAATATGCGGGTCGACCAGCGGATTATGAAATACCCCTTGCAGCGTCGCGCCACATAACCCCAACGCCCCACCCGCTAGCAGCGCCATCAGAATTCGCGGTAGCCTGACCGTCCAGATAACCTGACCGGCAATCCCTTCAGCGTCGCTATAGTGCATCAGGTGATAAAAGACTTCTCTTAACGACAGCGGATATTGTCCGAGGCACAACGAACCAAGGCCCAGCAACAGGACCGTCGCGATTAAGAGTGGTTGCTGGAGTAAAATGCGCTTACTTAACTGCATCAGGCTGCCAGTTCACACGATAAAAACGCTGATAGTAGTCTTGCGCCTGCGCATCAACATCCACGTCTTTGTAGGCGTCCGGGTACAGTTTTTTGGCCATCCACAGCTCACCAATCGCCAACGCTTCAGGCATCGGATAGCCCCAGGCTTTGGCGTACTCAGGCATCAACCAGACGCGATGATTTTTCACCGCATCAATCCCCTGCCAGTTAGGATCGTTTTGGATCTCCGTTACCACCTGCGGGTAGCGATCCTGAACAAAAATTACCTGCGGGTTCCACGCCAATACCTGTTCCAGCGCAACCTGACGGGCGCCTTTCACACTGGCAGCCGCCACGTTTAGCCCACCCGCGTGCTGCATCATGAGTCCCGTGTACTTCCCGGAGCCGTAAGTCATCAGGTCGGGGTTAGCCATATAAATACGGACTTTTTGCGCATCCGGGATTTTTGCGACCGGCGCATTGAATTTTGCCCGCGCCGCAAAAACGTAGTCGATCAACGTCTCCGCTTGCGGTTTGCGCCCCACGACGTCCGCAATCAGGCGAATCCCCTGCTTTAACCCTTCGTTGTAGACCTGCTCTTCATCGGCCATGGTCGGGTTCATTTTATTCTGTTGCCCGGCTGCATCCTTGCGCAATGAGATTGCCACGACCGGAATACCGGCGTTCTGAATCTGCTGGATCATCTCCGCTGGCGCATAGTTGGCGACAAAAACCACCTGTGGATGAATCGCCAGTAGGCTTTCGATATTCACGCTGGTGAGATCGCCCGGCGTCGGCAATGTGGCAATTGTCGGCATAAAGCGCGCAAACTCAGGCCCGAGCTGTTTTTTCCAGCTCGACATCACGCCAATAATGTCCTGCTGAGCATTAAGCTGGACCAGAATATTCAGCGTCTGGTGTTGCAGCACGACCACTTTGTCGACGTGGTCCGGAATCGTGACCTGACGACCAAGCTGGTCGGTGATCGTACGGTCGGCCTGGGCAGAAAACGCAAACAACATGCTGGCGCATACCAGCACAAAAGAGTGGAAAGTTAACATGGGATACCATCTGGATAGCGGGGTAAAAACGATGTGTATTAAATTACATAACGATATAACAGGCAACCCATTCGCGATAAATACCGCACGACACACGAGGAAGATCAATTTATGCCGACAAAAAAGCCGACGGTGATGACCACCGTCGGCTGTGGGTAACACGATGACTAACGGATTATTTGGTTGCCGCTTTAATGATATCGAGCGCTTTGGCGAACTGATCCTGCGGGATCGTCAGCGGATAAAGGAAGCGAATAACGTTGCCATACTGACCACAGGTCAGCAGCAGTAATCCTTGCTCAAGGGCTTTCTTCTGCACGCGTTGTGCGGCGGCTGCGTTGGGTTCTCCCGTCGCTGCGTCACGGAATTCAGCGGCGATCATAGAGCCTAAGCCGCGCACTTCGGCCAGTTCAGGACACCCGGCTTGCGCGTCAGTCAGAGTGGCGCGCAATTGTTCGCCGAGAGCTGCCGCACGCTGGCACAGCTGTTCATCACGAATGATATCCAGCACCGCATGAGCTGCCGCAATTGACAGCGGGTTTCCGGCGTAGGTTCCGCCCAGACCACCCGGCGCAGGCGCATCCATAATTTCAGCTTTGCCCACGACGCCAGACAGCGGCATGCCGCCCGCAAGGCTTTTTGCCATAGTCATCAGGTCAGCTTTGTCAGCGTAGTGGTCCATCGCAAACAACTGGCCCGTACGGGCAAACCCGCTTTGCACCTCATCGGCGATCATCACGATGCCATGCTCGTCGCAAATACGGCGGATGGCAGCCACAAACTCCGGCGGCGCCACCACGAAGCCCCCTTCGCCCTGGACGGGTTCGAAAATAATCGCCGCGACCTGGGTGGGATCGATATCGGCTTTAAACAGGCGCTCAATCGCTTTGATGGAGTCCGCCGTAGAAATCCCCTGCAACTCGCAAGGATACGGTGCGTGGTAAACGGAGCCAGGGAACGGGCCGAACCCTTTTTTATACGGTGCCACCTTGCCGGTTAACGCCATCGTCATGTAGGTACGCCCATGAAAACCGCCGCCAAAAGCAATAACGCCAGGACGGCCGGTATGTGCGCGCGCAATTTTCACCGCATTTTCGACCGCTTCAGCCCCGGTGGTGAAGAATGTGGTTTTGCGCTTGCCGTCGATTGGCGCAACGGCGTTGATTTTCTCCGCCAAAGACACATAGCTTTCGTACGGGACAATCTGATAAGCCGTATGGGTAAAAGCCTGCAGTTGCGCTTCGACTGCCTGCACCAGGCGAGGATGACGGTGTCCGGTGTTCAGCACGGCAATCCCGGCGGCAAAATCAATGTACTGATTGCCTTCGATATCGGTAATTGTGCTGTTTTCTGCTGACTGGGCATAAAAATCACACATTACACCCACGCCACGCGGGGTGGCATCCAGACGACGTTGTTGCAGGTTTTTATTGTTCATTCTCTACACCTTGTCCATTAATACATTTAGGTTGAATTACCCTTTAAATTTAGACGCCATCTGGTACTTTAATCGAGAGCCAAATCGTTTTATTTTAAGGATCCAAATGCGTTCACTTGCCGGAGATGTGATCAAGCAGGCATTTAGCCAGCAGACCGATGAAAAGCTGCATCGTCGCCTGTATGCCGCCATCTGCAGTTGCATCCTCGAAGGTAGCCTGAAACCGGCGACCCGAATGCCTCCGTCGCGTGACCTGGCAGGCGAACTGACGCTATCACGCAATACCGTCCTGCGGGTTTACGAGCAATTGCAGGCCGAAGGTTATATTTCTGCGCGCACCAGCAGCGGCACATTTGTCACCGACAGCGTGCTGGACAATCTTGACCTGCGTCCCCACAAAGAGCCCGTTGCCGCCACACTGGAGGATCACACCCGCTTATCTGCCCGCTGCCTTGAGCTGCTGGGTCATGCCAGCGCCAGCCCTCGTCAATGGGGCGCATTTATTCCAGGCGTGCCTGATGTGGAGCATTTCCCTCACCGGGTGCTCAAAAAAATTCAGGATCGGCTGGCGAGACGGTTGCGCCCGGAGTTTCTCACTTACGATGCCGCAGGCGGCGTGACTGAGCTGAAAGAAGCGCTGGCAGACTATCTGCGCACCGCACGCGGGGTGCGGTGTTCACCGGAGCAAATTCTGATTACTGAAGGTATTCACCAGGCGCTGGATCTGGTGACCCGGACGCTATGCAACCCGGGGGATAACGCCTGGATTGAGGAGCCGGGCTACTGGGGAATCAAAAATATTCTGCGCATCAATGCGGTTAACTTTTCGGCGATCCCGGTTGATGAACAAGGTATGGTGCCGCCGGAGGCTGGCGAATCTGCGCCAAAGCTGATTTTTGTGACACCGTCACATCAATATCCGCTCGGTTCGGTAATGAGCCTCAACCGCCGTCGGGCACTTCTCTTTCGCGCACGTGAAACGCGAAGCTGGATAGTGGAAGATGACTACGACAGCGAATTTCGCTTTTCCGGCCAGCCAATTCCATCATTGCAGGGACTGGAAGAAGAGACGCCGGTCATCTATATCGGGACATTCAGTAAAACACTCTATCCCGCACTGCGGCTCGGTTATGTGGTACTGCCCAAACCGCTCGCCGCGCCGCTGAAGAAGGTTCATAACGACCTCTATCGTGGTGGACATTTGCTGATTCAGGCAGCGCTGGCGGAGTTTATCCGCGAGGGTTACTACGCGGCGCACATTCGTAAAATGCGCCAGTTATACAGTCGTCGCCGCCAGACGTTGGTGGAGCTTATCAGCCGCCAGTTGGGCGAGCAGTATCTTGGCTCCTTCAGCAGCAACGCCGGGCTGCACATGATTCTACAGTTGCCCGTCGGGAGCGATGACGTTGTTATTGCCAAACAGGCAAATGCGCGAGGGCTGCTGGTGCGCCCGCTGTCTCGCTACTACGTGAATGAAGAGAAACGCAGCGGCCTGCTGCTGGGATTTGCCAGTATCGAAGAGCATGAAATGGCGGCGGCGTTTACCCGACTGGTGGGTATTATCAGAGTAAACGCCGTTTAAGCACTGCCGGATGGCGCGGCAAGCACCTTGTCCATCCGACATGCTGTTTAATGTGACGCTTTTTTAATTCCTGCCAGGTCCTTCTGGCTTACTTCGCCGTTCCCTTCTCCCCAACTTTTACGCACGTAATTAATCACGTCGCGCATTTCGTTGTCGCTTAACATGCCACCGTAAGCCGGCATCTTAAAGGAGACGCTACCACGCGTTGTCGGTGTTTCTGCGCCGTGGGCAATCACTCTGAACAGCGGCGTCGGGTCATCAACCATCACCAACGGATTGTTGATCAAAGAAGGGACGTTATCATCCGTACCTTTCCCCTCCAGACCGTGACAGGTGGAGCAGTAGCGGTTATAGGTCACTTTGCCCGCCTCGGATGAATTCGACCAGGACACCGTAGTTGCCGCTGCGCGCACCATTTCAGGCTTCTCGCTTTTCAGGCTCAGCAGATATTGCGCGATCGCCGTGGCATCGTCATCGGTCAGGTACTGTGTACTCTGCGTAACGACTTCAGCCATCGAACCTGAAACCGCGGCATGCTTGCTTTTACCGGTCAGCAACAGCGATTTTAATTCCTGCTCAGACATTCCCGTACCGCGCAGCGAAGGCGCATACCAGCCGTCGATCATCGCGCCGCTCAGGTACTCGGCATCAGCATTGGTATACGCTTTTTCGTTCATCGCCATGCCTCTCGGGGTATGGCAAGAACCGCAGTGTCCGGGACCTTCCACCAGATAAGCGCCCCGTTTTACCAACGCAGCGTTGTCATCCGTTTTCGCACGCTCTACAGTCGTCGCTGGCGCGTCGGTAAACAGCCAGTTCCAGATATGCAGCGGCCAGCGGGCGGAGAGTAGCCACGGAATGGCATTCTCTTTATTGGGCTGCGCAGAGGGGGTGACATCATGCATAAAATAGCGATACAACGCCTTTACATCGTCATCAGAAAGTTTCGCGTAAGAGGGATAAGGCATGGCCGGATAGAGCGGATGACCATCTTTGGCAATTCCCTGACGTACGGCCTTGTCAAAATCCTCGTATGAGTAATTACCAATACCCTGGGTCTTGTCTGGGGTAATGTTGGTCGAATAAATATCCCCTACCGGAGTAGGAAACTTTTTGCCACCCGCCATCGCCGCCCCCCCTTCGGTGGTATGACAGGCCACACAGTCAGAGATACGGGCGATATATTCGCCATTAGATTCCGCTGCACTCACAGAGGCGGTAAACAAACAGGCGGCAAGAACGGTTACATTACGCATAGATCACCCCATATCCTTGAGTTCATTAACCGCACGCCATGCCTGGTCGATGGCCGTATGGGCATAAGCGCCCCAGTCAGAATCGGAATTAGCGATGGCAATGCGACCAACTGGCTGACGCGCCCGCTCGATAATTTCTGGCATTTTATCCATATCATCGAACAACGCGTTGGCGTAATACGCATAGCCATGCGCCCAGCGGTTAACCGTAATGGCGGAGATATCGCGTTGATTATCAAAGCCCGTTGAGCCAAACATTTCCTGCAACTGGGAGCGAATCATCTCCTCATGCGTCGCAAATGTGGTCCCCAGTAAATACGCTCGCCCCAGACGGAATTGCTCTCTGGCCGACAGATTACTGCCCGGATAAGTAGGCACATAGACCATGTGAATGACCATCGGTTCGTCAGGTGAGGCCGGGTGTTGATACCCGCCGATGCTGACCGGATAGTCGAGCTTAATCCGGCTGTAAGGTGCCGCCGGAGAGTAAAATTCATGCACGCCAAGCTGTTTGAACGCCTGCCAGTTTTTGACCACCACATTGGTGTACACCAGCGGTGCCTTCACGTTCAGTTTGAGACCCGCCTGCTGCTGTTCCGGCATCTCAGGCACCAGATACGGGATCATCATGTTATAGCCCGCCATGATGGTGTTTTTACCGCGCACGCGATGCATTTTGCCGTCACGCAGATAGGTCACCACCACGCCATCCTTTGTGTTGGCCGCATTAATCACCGTGCTATTCAGACGCAAGCGCGTGGTGTTTTCCGGCAGATCCAGCTTTTCGTAATGCAGTCTGGCAAGGACAGAGTCTTCCATCGTGTTACCCGGTAGCGCATCCGGCAGCATATACCTGACTAACAGTCGGGCCAGCCCGGCGTTACCGTCAGGGAAATGGTAAACATACGGCTCTTCGAGGTCGGCCAGCGACTCGCCGTCCAACGGCGGTATTCCCAGCGCCTCCATGCCGGGTAATGCGCACGCTCTGGCATCGCTACAGGAAATGCCTTCAATGCCGATGGCAAAGAAGTCATTAGAACGCTGCTGAAAATAGAGCAGCGCCATTTTGCTCAAACCAACTTTTGTGGCCAAAAATTCACTGTAGCTGTGGGTATCCAGCCATTCCATTTTCTCATCGACCGTCATGCCCAGAAGATAGTCGCCAGGATGGACGTGCAGGTCGATCAACGCCTTTCGGTCGTGCTCACTTAGCGGAAAATCATTGATAAAGTCTTCAATTTTACGGCCATTGAGCCTGTTCGGCGGGATATCATCAGATACCGCGCGCCCCGGATCGCCGCTGACGATTTTTGTCTCGCCAAAATTCTTTTTGTCGAAGAAAACACCGCGACTGAGCTGCCAGTCGGGGTAGAAGTTTACGTCAAAACTCTCTTTTAACCGCGTGACGCTGACGCCCACGGTTTCCATCAGTTTTTGCACCTCAGGGCTGAAATTGTGCGCGGGCGACTGGAATGCTTCGCTGCCGCCATAGCCGAGTAATTTCTTACCTGAGCTCGTAAATTCGTTACGTTTGGCGTGTCCGCCAAAATCGTCATGGTTATCGAGGATCAGGATCCGGCTATTTTGCCCGGCAAGCTGGCGCCAGAAACAACCGGCAGCCAGCCCGCTAATACCGCCGCCCACAATCACCAGATCATACTCTTCCTCAACGGGCAGAGCGTTTAAATCAAAATGTTTATGCTCGCGGCCTACTGCATGCGCCATTTCAAACGATCCAGGATGATTACCCCGCAGCCCCGTCAGCCCTGGCGGATAATAATTTCCATCTATAAATGCGTTTCCCTTTCCTGCCGCCCTGACCCATTCCAGCGGGGTAAGCCCCGCCGCAATAGTAACCGCGACGCCGTTGAGAAAATCACGTCTGGTAATTGCCATTAACTTTTTTCCTTATTGCTACACACTGCCCTAAATACGACACAAATAAGAGATGTCCCCCTTCATAGTAATAAAGGGGTACAGCCGACTATTTCCCTGGCTTTAATTCTTCATCCAGTTTTTTAGAATCATAATAATCGCCTTGCCAGGTGATTTTACCTGCTTTAACATGAATATAGCTGACACCTTCAAATTTTATCGGATTATTTGTCGGCGGACTCCCTGCCCATTCGCCACTATTTTTGCCTGAAAATTCCCAACGAAACGCCACGGTATCTTCGTCGTAAACGGGTTTGCCGACCATTTTCCAGCTCAGATCTGGCACCGCCTTAATAAAGGCACCGATAACCTCTTTTTCAGCTTTTTCTCTGCCATTTATCGGTTCGCCAGCGGCGGCATCATAATAGACTGCGTCATCAGCAAGATATTGCGCGGCTCGCGAAGCATCGTGTGCATTCCAGGCCGCCATGTACTCTTTAACGGTATTCAGCGATGTGCTTTCTGCCAGGCTATAGCCCGAGAACATCACGAATGAAAGCACCGCTATGTTTAATGTTTTCATCGACATCCTCTCTATTCAGAAATGTCACACATGATATGTTTCACCCGGGTATATTCTTCGAGCGAATAGGATGAGAGATCTTTGCCATAACCCGATTTTTTGAACCCGCCGTGCGGCATTTCGGCGCACAGAGGAATATGATTGTTAATCCACACGGTGCCAAAATCGAGGTCAATGCTGAAGCGCTGTGCGCGACCATGGTTACTGGTCCAGACGCTGGCGGCCAGACCATATTCCACATCATTCGCTTTGTGTAGACCCTCTTCATCAGTCGAAAACGGCTGAATAGTCATTACCGGTCCAAATACTTCATGCTGAATAGCTTCGTCATGTTGATGCAATCCGGAGACGATCGTCGGCTCAAAATAGAAGCCCGGACCTGGCCCGGCACGCCCACCCGTTTCAATTTTTGCATGTGCCGGTAAACGCGCAATAAAGCCTTTCACCTGCTCCAGTTGGTTTTTACTGTTCAATGCGCCATATAGCGCAGCCTGATCCGCTGGCGGTCCAAATTTAATACTCTTCGTTTTCTGAACCAGCTTTTCCAGGAATTCAGCGTAGATGGATTGTTCGACCAGAATACGCGTAGCCGCCGTGCAATCCTGGCCAGCATTGAAGAAACCTGCCGTGGTGATCGTCGCGATCGCCTTGTCCATATCTGCATCAGCAAACACCACCGCAGGCGCTTTCCCGCCCAATTCCAGATGCGCCTTGGTCAGGTTCGCCGCTGCCGAAGCCGCAACCTGTAGGCCCGCGCGGACCGAACCGGTAATCGAAACCAGTGAGGCCTTCGGGTTTGAAACCACCAGCGAACCGGTGCTGGCTTTACCTAATACGACGTTAAACGCCCCTCTTGGGAACAACGGCGCGGCCAGTTCAGCCAACAGCAGCGTGCTGACCGGCGTGGTGTCGCTGGGTTTTAATACGACCGTATTGCCTGCTGCCAGCGCTGGCGCAATCTTCCATACCGCCATCATGAACGGGTAGTTCCATGGCGTGACTTGTCCAACGATACCCAGCGGTTCACGGCGGATAGTCGAGGTAAACCCAGCGGAATATTCCCCTGCCGCTTTCCCTTCAAGACAGCGCGCCGCACCGGCAAAAAAGCGGATGGCATCGCAGGATGCCGCGATCTCTTCCTTCTCAATAAAATGGCGAAGCTGACCGGTCTCCTGACTCTGCGCGTTCACCAGCCGCTCAACGTTTCGTTCAATCTCATCTGCCAGTTGCAATAACGCCTTTTGCCGCTGTGCCGGCGTCGATTTTCGCCAGATGCTAAACGCCGCCTCCGCCGCCGAGTAGGCCTGCTCCACCTCTTCCGCATTGGCGTTGGGTGATAATGCGTACGTTTCGCCGTCGACCGGACTCACCAGTTCGAAGGTATCTTCGCTACGACCTGCTACATATTGCCCATTAATAAAATGCTTCAGGGTTTTCATGTCTGTCTCCCGCCCGTTAATACATAAAGAATCTTATGTAATATATATATTGTAAAAGATTTTCAAATGCGCAACATTGACACTATGATAAGCCTCGCATTTTTAACTTAATTTTTACATTTTCGGGATAAGGCTTTTCATTGTGAGCCGAGGCTTTATGCTCAGCTCATCATGAGGTTATCGGGACACACATCCGCTTGTGCAGTGACGTTGCGCATAGGCATGTAAAATAACTCGGCCATTCTTACCTTCCTTGCCCGACGGGCATGTGTTAAAAATGGTCGTTGTTTCAGGGAATTGAGTGCAGAAAAGATTATGATTACTCACGCGGTCATATTTGCGCCTATCGGGCAGGTCAGTCGTTCAGACCAGATAGTGCAGCGCCTGTCAAACGCCATTATCACGGGGTTGCTGGAGCCAAAAGAACAGCTTCCCAACGAAACTGATTTGGCAAAGATGATGGGTGTCTCACATATCACTATCAGAGAAGCGCTAAACACGCTTCGGGCTAATAATCTTATCCATACGGTTCGTGGTCGTAATGGCGGGAGCTTCGTTTGCGAAAATATTGATGGCAAAAACAGCGCCCTGCATCCGTTCAAAGCGATCAGTACGGATTATCTTTCTGACCTGGGCGAAATGCATTGCGCCATTATCAGCCATAGCGCAAGGCTGGCTTCCAGACGGATGACCGGCGCGGATATCGCCAAATTTCGCGAGTTTGTTGAGGTGCTCAGCAAGGCAAACTCACCAGAGCTTATGACCCAGGCCGATATGCGCTGTCTACTGGCGATAGCTGCCAGTTCACATTCGGCGCGACTGGCCAATCAGGAGCTGCAGGTCCAGGCTGAATGGGCATCGCTGGTGGCGATACTTTATCGCGCAGACAACATTCATGCCGAAATTATTGCGCTTTACTCGGCACTGGCCGATGCGCTGGCTGCTCACAACGAGGCAGAATCCGTGCAGCTTGCCACACGGATCATCGACACGTTTACCTATTACCTTATTGAAAAAAAGCTGAAATATAACTCGAACTGACAATCAGTGAAGGCAGGACAGACAATGAGCTCTTCGACATCCTTAAGCGCATTAATTCGTAAGATTGATGATATTACCGCCTCTACCGTAGATTCTACCGTTGCGCTGGCGAGGAGCATCCATGAGGCGATTTCCGGGATGCAAAAGGCCTCAGCAGAAGTTGTCCTCGATCCATCGGTGAGATCTACCGTTCAGCAACACATCAAGCGCACCCTCAGTAACAATCATTACTGTTCAGGGGCCGGGTTCGCCAGCCATATTGAGAGCACTGCCACCACAAAAGAGTATTGGCTGCTGGAATGGTGGTATAAGAAAGATAATGGTTTGAGTCAGGCGCACCTCGATTTAGATCAGGCCACCCAGCAACGTCTGGATTTCAGAACCTTCGAGTGGTTTAAGCACTCACCTCCGGCAGGAAAAGCCTATATCCACGGTCCCTACGTCGACTACATCTGCAATATTTCCTACACCCTGACCTCGGCAGTGCCGATCTACTACAACGATCAGTTTCTTGGCGTTGCCGCCGTCGATCTGCTGGTCAGTCAGATTGAGGCCGAACTGCTCTCCTGCGCTCATCCTGACTATGTCATTCTGACCAATCTGGAAAACAGAATTATCTTTTCCAGTTGGCCACGTTTTCGCGTGGGTGAATTACTCTCTCCCGCAAACAGTACCGTTGTTTATCAGAGCGACTACTTTATCCTTTATCACTATCAAAACTAAGGGCCCGAAGGCCCTTAGTGTTTAGTTATCCTGCCCCATATTCAGCTTGTTAGCGTAGGCAATGGCGTCGTTTTCCGGTGCCGCAGAGCGACCAAACGGTCGGGTCAGGAACATATAGATAAGCCCGGAGCCAACGACAATCGCCAGGCCGAACAGTACCGTCCAACGGTCGATGAAATCGCTGCTGTCTGCCGGTTGCGCCAACAACCAGATCCCACACAATCCATAGGCTAGCGCCAGCACGTTCACAATCACGCCCCAACCGCCAATGGTCCACTCCCCGGCCGGTTTCCAGCCTTTCAGGCGCTGGCGCAGTGCGGCAAGCACAACCATCTGGAACGAGATATAAATACCGATGACGGCAAACGCGGTAATACGCGACAGGTTGTCTGGCTGGAAATAGACCCAAACGCAGATGATGACTGGCAGCAGACAGCTAACAACCATGGCATTATCCGGAACGCCATTTTTAGAGATCTTTGACATCCACTCACTTCCCGGCAGCATTCTGTCGCGGGAGAAAGAAAAGATAAGGCGGCTTAACGCAGCCTGCAGAGACAAAATGCACGACAGCATCGCCACAATCGCGACGATGATAAAGATAGTTGCACCAGTTTCACCAAGAGCTTCATTAAGGATGGCCGGAATCGGGTCAGACGTTTTGCCATTCACGATACTGACCAGATTTGGTGAAGCCAGGAGGTATCCCATGACGGAAATAATCGCCGAAATCGCACCAAATACGATGCTTAAAATCATCGCAACCGGGATCTTTTTACTTGGATTCTGTACCTCTTCCGCAACGTTACCGCAGGCCTCAAAGCCAAAGAACATAAACAGCCCCATCAGCGCGGCAGACATAAATGCGGTGGAATAGCTGCCGTCATGCGCCAGCACGCCCATCGAATCAAAAATTACGGAGAATGGCTGCGAACGGTGGAATATCAGCAGATAAATTCCCAGCGCAATCACGCTAACGATTTCACACCAGAAGCCAATTTTTGCGACCCGAGCCAGATTTTTAGTCCCGGACATATTAACAGCCATCATCAAAAGCAGCAGCAGGACGGAAGTCGCCAACATAGTGGCTGGCGTCTGACCATAGTGGAAGAGCGACTCAACAAATGTTGAAGTATATTCCGCGATTGACGTAATGGTGACCACCAGGGCCCACAGGTAAATCCAGGCAGCGATCCACGCATATTTCTTGCCCCATAACCTTCTGGCCCACGGATAAAGCCCGCCGGTTATCGGATACTGGGAAGCCACCTCACCAAACACCAACGCCACCAAAAGTTGTCCACATGCGACGATTAAAATCCACCAGACTGCGGGCGGCCCCGCCAGCGTTACGGCCAGTGCAAACAGCGAATAGACGGCGGTAAGCGGCGAAAGGTAGGTAAAACCCAACGCAAAGTTTGAAATAAGACCGATCGAGCGATTGAACTGTTCTTTGCCATCTTTTTGAAAATTATCGTTTTTCTTATCAGGTGTCTGTTCCATATAGCTTTCTCTTTTGTGGAATAGTCGCAGGGTTGAACAATTAATGTATAAAAGATATTAAGTTATATGTATAGTGATTTTGTCGCTAATTTGTTAAAAATGATCGCGCATCACGTTAATGAAAAGGTGGGAATTAAACAGTCGAGGGCACAAGCATTATTCGGTATTTACGCTTCACGGTTCTTTAGCAATGGCGAATTGTTGGCCAACTGGCGGGTAAACAGGCACCCCGAATTGAGTTCGACGCTAAGTAGCAAGAATCGCTGCTGTTAAGCAACATTTTTGCAATATAATAATGTGATGTTAAACGCTGAACCTGAGCAGGTGAATGATGGAAATTGATCTCGATAATCTGGTCTTTGATGGACTGGAAGAAGCGCAAGAGCGTAATGCTGAACGTCTGGAAGATGCAGACAAGAAAGCGCAGGACATTATTGCTGATAATGACTGCGGCGACGCCTGTAAAATCTGATTTCCAAACCGGCGCAATGCCGGTTTTTTTACCGCCAGACTATGCCCCTCCTCTTATCTACATTTCCCATTGCGTTTACCCATTGTTAACACCGCTTTCACTAATAACATTTTGTAAATAGATAAGAATTTTTTCTTATTTTGTCCTGAACGTAAGTTATGGGAGCGTAAAAAGCACAAACCAAAAACGACAGGGATTTACATCATGATGGCAACGAAAACTTACCGCGCTAAAAAAACACTGCTGGCACTCGGCGTGCTGCTGGCCACCGGCATTGCCGCCTCGCAGGCTCAGGCTGACCAACTGGCCGATATCAAAGGCGCAGGCGTAGTAAAAGTTGCGACATTCGACGCGAATCCACCGTTTGGTTCCGTCGATGCCAAAACGCATAAGATTGTCGGCTATGACGTTGATTTTGCTGAAGCGCTGGCAAAATCCCTCGGCGTAAAACTGGAACTGGTAGCGACTAATCCGGCAAACCGCATTCCGTTATTACAATCCGGTAAAGCCGATTTAATCGTGGCGGATATCACGATTACGCCTGAGCGGGCGCAGGTCATTGACTTCTCCGTCCCCTATTTTGTTACCGGGCAGCAGTTCCTGGTACCGGCCAAATCCCCGGACCAGCTCGATGCATACAGCAAAGCGCGAATCGGTGCGGTGAAAGGCACTACCGGTGAGCAGGCGCTCCATCAGCGCTTCCCGCAGTCACGTGTGCTGGCCTACGACGATATTCCACTTGCGTTAACCGCGCTACGCAATGGCAATGTTCAGGCCATCACCCAGGACAGTACGATTCTGGCCGGTCTATTAAGCGGTGCGCCGGATAAAGCAGATTTCAAAATTCTGCCTGACCTGTTGAGCAAAGAAGAGATCGGCGTGGGAGTGAAAAAAGGTGAGCCAGCGCTGTTAAAAGCCGTCAATGATGAGCTTTTGAGGCTGGAATCTACCGGGCAGGCGGCAAAAATTTATGATGTCTGGTTTGGCCCTGAAACCAAAAATCCGCAACCCCGCGCCTTTAAAATAGAAGCGAAGTAATATGCTCTCAGCCCTGTTTCATCGTTGTGCAGTTTCCGCGGCGGATTTTAACCATTTGCGCCAGGCAAGCGTCGAACTGCGCAATGTCATCAAACAGTTTGACACTCACACCGTACTTAACGGCGTCAGCCTGTCAGTTGAACCCGGTGAAGTGGTGACTATTCTGGGCCCTTCTGGCTCGGGAAAATCCACGCTTATACGCCTTATCAATCAGCTTGAGTCGCTCAGCGGTGGCGAGATTTTCATTGATGACAAACCAATTAGTCAGTTGCGCGGGGCAGCATTACGCCAGTTACGCAGCCGTATCGGTTTCGTTTTTCAGCAATTCAATCTCTATTCGCATCTGACAGCGCATCAGAATATCTCGCTGGCGCTGGAATATGTTCACGGCTGGAACAAGGCGGCAGCGGCGCGTCGGGCACTCGAATTGCTGGATCAGGTGGGACTAGCAGAAAAAGCGAGCGCTTATGCCGCACAGTTGTCCGGTGGGCAGCAACAGCGCGTGGCCATCGCCCGCGCGCTGGCCTCATCGCCACAAATCCTTCTGTTTGATGAACCCACCTCCGCGCTGGATCCAGAAATGATCGGCGAGGTATTACAGGTGATGAAAAACCTGGCCCACAGCGGTATCACCATGATCGTCGTGACCCATGAAATGCATTTTGCCCGTGAGATTGCCGATCGCGTGGTATTCATCGATGGCGGAGAAATTCTTGAAGTGGCCGCGCCGGAGGATTTTTTCACCCGGCCACAGCACCCGAGAACCCAGCGTTTCCTGAAAAAAGTGCTCGACCCGTTACACCAGGAGTCATCGCTATAATGCTTGCAATGGACTGGCAGGGAGTGCTGAGCGGGCAACCTCTGCAATGGATAATTTCCGGTTTTCTCACCACGCTCTGGGTGACACTGGCAGGTGTCGTACTCGCCACGCTCATTGCCATCTTCCTACTCGGCCTGCGTCTGACGGGCAATCGCTTCAACAAAGCGGTGGTCAGTGTATGGGTTTCGGTGTTTCGCAACACGCCTTTACTGGTGCAACTGATGTTCTGGTATTTTGCCGCATGGAACTGGCTGCCCCGCAACGTCATTACCTTCATCAATGCAGAGCATCCCTGGTCTATTCTGCCAGGCGATGTATGGTGGTTAACACCAGAGTTTATCTGTTCAGCATGGGGGCTGGGCGTATTTACCTCGGCATTTTTGGTCGAGGAGATCGCCTCTGGTTTACAGGCGGTTTCTGCCGGACAACGTGAGGCTGCCGTGGCGCAGGGTTTTTCATCCTGGGCGACGTTTCGTCACATTCTGCTCCCTCAGGGACTGGCGAATGCCTGGCAACCCATTGTTGGGCAATACCTTAACCTGATGAAACTTTCCTCGCTTGCCAGCGGTATTGGATTTGCTGAGCTCACCTACCAGGTGCGGCAAATTGAGAGCTACAACGCGCACGCGCTGGAAGCCTTTGCTGTTGGCACTGCGCTCTATCTGTTCACAGGCATCGTTCTGGGTATGCTGCTTACGCGTCTTGGCCCATGGCCTGCATCGGGTAAATCGTCCAAGGTTAAAACGCGTATCTTCAGCGTCAGGAGCACACTGCATGATCGCTAACATTTCGGTCATTACCGACAATCTTGATTATCTCCTGTGGGGACGGGTGGCCCAGGGACAACCCGGCGGCGTTCTGCTCACGTTGTTAATGGCTCTCGGCGCGGCGCTGCTGGCCTTGCCTGGTGGGATAGTTCTTGCCTGCTGCGCCTGGCGTTTTCCAGGCACGGTTCGCAACGGGTTGTTTATCTGGGCGGAGTTTATTCGCGGCATTCCGCTAATCTTTGTGATTTTCTGGATGTGGTATTTGCTACCCATGCTGACCGGAAGCGATCTCCCCGGAGCCGTTACCGTGACGCTGGCGCTGGCATGGTTCACCGCTGCCTCGGTCATGCACTCAGTGTATGCAGGAATTAGCGCGCTGCCTGGCGGGCAATATGATGCTGCCGTGGTTCAGGGTTTTCGCCCGTATCAGGCCCTGTGGCTTATCTTATTGCCGCAGGTGCTGCGTAACGTACTGCCATCGCTGACGGGGATTTTTATTGGATTACTGAAGGACACGTCGCTGGCGTTTATCGTTAACGTGCCGGAACTCACAACGGTTGCGGGTCAGGTTAACAGCCGGGTACAAATCTATCCGGCAGCCATTTTTATCTTTACCGGACTGGTCTATTACCTGCTGTGCCTGAGTCTGGAGAAAATCACCCAACGCCGCTTCGCGTTAAAATGAGATCACGGCTCAACATTCCACAAACTGGTGGTCTTCGTTGAGCCGATATTTCACGCCCGCCTGAATGTTATTTTCCCCCTCAACGGCAAGCGCAAAACGCATTCTCTCACCATCGTGATAGGCCAGCGCCGCGCAGCCGCCGGGACCGAGTATTATCGAATCGACAACACCGGTACTGGCAACAACGGCGTTCTCTCCGCTGGCAATAATGTGGATGTTGTCGGCGCAGTTGGCGATTTTAGACTCTGCGCCAAAACAGGCCAACTGAGTTAAATCACCACCGCAGGCAATCCGGTTTCTGTCGCCGAGCGAACTGATGCGTACGCGCATGCCGGTACTGGCGATACGCGTCCCGTCACCCACGCTACTGATACGTGCCGAATTTCCCGCAACCGCAATTCGCCCGCGATCGCCTGAACTGCCGATATGCGCGTTATAGCCTACGCTACCAATACGTGCGCTGTAACCTGCGCTGGCGATCTGTGCGGCATACCCGGCGCTGGTGATTTTAACGTTATCGCCTGCACAACTGAATCGGGCATTATCTTCCGCACTCGCCAGCGGAGGGCTGATTTCCCCCGTCGTTTGCACACGGGAAATATTCCCCATCGCGCGAATATCCTGCTGGGCAAAACTCGCCTCTTCCCGCCATTTTGACCAGCCGTATTCCACCAGGCTATTTGCCCAGTCTGTATACCCTTCCCGCTGGAGCGCACGATGGACATCAGCATAGCTTCCGCCAGTTGGAAACGCGCGTAGAAACCAGCGATACATTACGGGCCCAACGCGCCAGGCCCGTAAGTCACTTCGCGTAATCATCATCGCTTAATGCCGGTGATAGCCATCCACCATACACTTGAAGGTTTCGCCCGGCGTACGACCTGTCGTGCAGAGATAAAGATGCCCAAAAATGAAAAACAGACTGATTATTGCCAGCGCGAAGTGCGCCTGGAGCAACCAGTAACGCACGCCGGGGAACAGGTCACCGACAACCGTCGGATAGAGCGATAACAACCCTGAGATCAACAGCAGTGGCAGTAAGCCATACATCACGCCAACATAGGCCGCCTGCTGTAGCGGGTTGAATTTAGAACGCTTTGATGCCGGGAATGGGTGTGACTCGCCCTGCATAATGCCAAACAGGTAAAAACGCGTTTGTCTTTGCGCTCGTCCGATCCAGCCCTGACGTTGAATAATATAGTGATGCCCGTTGCCGCCAATCAGATTGATCAGGACAAAGCCAATCCAGCAGGCGAGCAGCAAAAAGCCGCAGACCTCATGCACGGTAAGCAGGCTTTTCATCACCGACGCACTGACGACGGAGAAGTGATTGACCAGGCCACTGACCAGAAGTAGCAGAAATAGCAGCGCATTCGACCAGTGCCACAAACGAACGGCCTTCGAGTATAAATAGACTTTCTCACCGTGCCCTGCCGACGCTTTATGCGCGGCCCGAAAGCGCAGCATGGCGTGTAGCGCCAGCACCAGCCACATCCCCACCAGCATTAACCCGGCGATGACCAACCACACAGGCCAGTAGTCCGGTGAAAACAGGGGAACATACTGTGCAAGCTGGGCGTGAAACTGTTCGGCATTCTGCGACGCGTTCATACATTTTCCTTTTTAATCAAATGTTGACCGAACCGACGATACAGATGGGGTTTCCCGGCGCCTGCAAGTTGATGCTCGTAATACTTATTTTCTCTCAACCAGGTCTGAATTTCCGGGCTATCTTCGCGACCAAAAATCAGCGCATGTTCCGGGCAGGCGTTAACACAGATCGGCGGGAAACCTTTCGCCAGACGAGATTCAGCGCAGAAGTCGCATTTATCCGCCACTTTGGTCTGCGGGTTGAGATAGCGCACCTGATAAGGACACGCGCCAATACAGTAACTGCAGCCGATACAGGAAGACGTGTCTACCCGCACAATGCCGTTGTCATCTCGCCATGAGGCGCCGGTCGGACACACCTCAATACAGGGGGCATCATCACAGTGCTGGCAGGACTGACGGAAGTAGTGATACAGCGTTTCGTTGTCGTTGTCCGAAACCGGAATATGAGCTATCGACAAACGGCTACCCTGCGCAGGAACATGATTGGTTTTCCTGCATGCGCGGGCGCAGATATTACATCCGTTACACAGTGATTCATCGTGAATCATGACGTAATGTACGTCTTTAGAACTCCTGGTACTCGCTAACAGATTTTGACCTGGGCCAGTGAAAAAAATCACCGTCCCCATGCCAATGACAAATTTTCGTCGGGTGAAGGACATCGGGTTATCCTCTAATACTGTGACAGTGGTCGTCCACACGTTCCATGACATCAACCTGAATAATTCAGGGGTTCTGATACTGCTCAACCTCAAGCCATTCGCACAGGCCGTACGCTTTGCCATAACTCATAAAACGTTCGCTGAACAAATAAGGCTCCGCATTTGACGATTCCACAGTCCGTATATCTGCATAATCGGGATGCGTTTCCATGGCCGTGAGCGCAGCGGCAATCTGTTGAGACTCAAAGCGATACGGCGGTTGCGTCAACATGGCGACCTTATAAGGGCGAGGATACGTTCGACAGTCGAAGCGTACCGCCTCGGCAATCGCACGGCAGATGTCGTTTTCCACCACCTGCACACACATGTCGGCGTAATTTGCCGTCATGGTTTGCGTCGAATAGAAATATGCTTCTTCCGCACCCTGCACACAGGTGATATCCGCACCATTCGCGTCCTGGCCCAGCACATCCAGCAGCGCGGAAAGATCGGTTTCAGGAACCGAATAAGGCGGCAGCAAAAAGACACTGCGCGCCACCAGTTGCCCCGATGCTGAATGCTGGCGGATAAAATCTGCCACAATCGACTCCGGGCTGGCTGGTTCCTGAACCTGGGGCGCATTCATCTGTTCTACAGGCGGGTGAAACGCCTGCAGCCACTGTCTCTTTCGGCGATCCACTTCGTCAGGAAACGCCTCAACGGGGGTCAGAACGTCGCTCACGTTAGTCATCTCGCATTCCTTACGCCGGCAACAGATCTTGTGCAGCCAAATCAGCGGCTACATCTTCAAGTCCGAGTCGGTTCAGGGTTTCACGCGTTGGGCAACCCAGCTCTGGATCCCAGCCCATTTCCTGATAGAACATCGTCAGCGACTGACGCATATCTTCCCGGTCCATCTTGTCGGTCCCTTCAGTGAAGACCGGGATCTTCGGATCTTTATCAAACACCCAGGAGCAGATGAGATCATGCTCATTGCGCATATCTTTGGTTTGCATCAATTTGACCGTATAGGCACGGTGCAGGGTAAAGATGCGTTCAGCGGCCAGGTCCAGACTCTCCTGCGTGGTTTCATCGCCGGTGACCGCCTGGAAGAATTTTGCTTCCAGATCCAAATCGCCGCGATAGTTACGGCTCTTGAGTGGTGAAACCGTCATCGGCCACACCCAGTTGCACAGCGTAACCGCGTTATGCAGACAGACTTTCAGCAGCGTCCATTTGGCATATTTGATCTTGGCGGCATTGATCGGGGTGTAGTTTTTGGTTTCGTCGTATGCATCCTGCGAACCAAATAGCTCGCCCGCCACTTCGCGCTGTAATTTCAGCGGTAAACCGGAACCGATGAAGTTGATATGGGTATGCGCCATACAGTCACGGTTAAACATACAGTTGGTGATCGCCCCCACCTGTGCAGAGGCCTCGTTTGCATGGTGGACAGGAAAACCAAACGGCGACCACAGTTTATTTTTGGCATAACCCCAGTACTCTTCGCCCAAATTCCAGCGTTCAGCAATGGCATACGATCCGTCCGCAAGATGGCTGAGTTCCCCCACGCGATGCGCCAACCGGTAGTAAAAATCCTTAATAAAATGAGGATCGCCCGCTTCCAGCTGATCCCAGCGGATCTCCGCATACTCTTCAGCTGGCAGTACGCGCTTAAAGACGCCTTTCGAATAGCAGTAAGTAAAATCACGGTGCAACTGCCCGTAGTTACACCAGATGCCATAATCGTCAAACAGGTTCAGGCCAATCAGATTTCCCACCACGCGCCCATCGTCTTTATCGTCGAAATCTTTCGGGCCATTGGGGAAAATGGTGGTGTGGACAAAGTTCGCCACGCAGGTGTTACCGCCGGTACTTGGCACGCCAAAATCTTTCACCCGCGGGACATTGAGCTGCGACATACAGCGAATGGGGCATGAATGGCAGCCGCTCATTTTGACCGTGTATTTCTCAGCGGCTGGCCCCAGATCGAACACGGATTTATAGGTACGGAAACCCACGGTATTCTGGTTACCCGGCGGGATTTCCCCGGTTTCGATTGGTCCCCCTTCTGCCGCGCCCCAGAACAGTCCCTTACGGGCCGTCCAGCGCGAGTTTGGCGAAGAGTATTCTGCCCAGGCCTGCGGGGTGCTTGGCACAACGTGGTTGTTGTTGGCACCGATGAGCTCGGTCATCATGTAATCATTGAGCCGCTTCATCTCTTTGCGATCGGCAATATTGACCCCTTTGGTCCCTTCTACCGCAATAGCCTTCAGATTTTTCGACCCCATTACCGCGCCAGTACCGGCGCCTCCGCTGTGGTTGCGACTGTTGATCATGCAGGAGAGCGGCACCAGATTTTCACCCGCCTGACCAATAGCGGCGACGCAGGTTTCCGGGCTGGTAATACGGCAAATCTCTTCGGTTGTGGCGCGCGTTCCCTTACCCCAAAGGAAATCGGCTTTTTCGATGCTGACCTTTTCGTCTTTAATGTTGATCCAGACAGGCGTCGCGGACTTGCCTTCGATAATAATGGCGTCGTAACCGGCGAATTTCATTTGCGCAGCGAAGAAGCCGCCCATATGAGCATCCACCACTAAATTGCCTTTGGTAAAAGTCGATAAGGAGGTGATATTGACGCGGGAGCTACAAGGGGCACCAGAGCCCGTTAATGGCCCGGTGGCGAAAACCAGTTTATTCCCTTCATCAAAAGGCATGGTGCCTGGCGGGACTTCGTCGTACATAATTTTATAACCAAAGCCCATCCCGCCGACAAATTTTTTAAATTTACTGGAATCTTCAAGGGTGATATTCCCCGTGGTGAGATTGACCCGTAAAATATTACCTGTCCAACCATTAGCCATCATGTTTTCCTTTGCAAGAAGGTTTAATAGATATACCCGCCATCCTTCAGGCAGTTTTTTTTGCAAAACTGCGATATTTTTGGCAATTAATGACGCGTATCAGGTATGCCTGCTATCTATCAAACAGTAATATCTTTCCACTCGATAATTTTTAATGCCCCAGTCGGACAAGCATTGGCGCACTCCCCACATAACACACATTTTGAGGATTTTTTTGTTTCGGTATTCACGGTCGCCATCATCCACGGGCAGGCGGTGGTACAAGCGCTACAGCCAATACAACGTTTATGATCCACCGCAATACAGCCGTCTTCCTGTTTCCAGGTAATAGCGCCAATGGGGCAGACCTTCATGCATTGCGGATCTTTGCACTGACGGCAGGTATCAGCGGTATAGTTTAAATCGCCATACAGTCCGCCACCGGACCCGACGCCATCATCGCCAAAGAAGTAGTTGCGATGGATTTTTATACGGGAAAAGAAAGTCCCCACGGCACCATCGTTATAGTTGGTACAGGAAATTTCACAGCGGTGGCAGCCAGTACAGCGCGCTCGCTGGGTCACCAGCACCCCTTTCGGCGTATTGATAAGCCCCACGGTACCGCTGTCGATATCTTCCTGCTTACAGCCAAAAAGTGATAACAGTGCAGGGGCGATGGTTAATCCCGCCAAACCTTTTCCTGATATCCGCAGAAATTCAAGCCGCGTTAAACCACAATCTAAAAATGGACGATCAACCTGATTCATTTATTTCGCATCCTCTTCGCAAACGCTGTGTTAGCAACACCTCCAGGCTAAATTAAACCCGTGCAGCTCAAGCCATTTCGGGCGGTTAATGTTGCCAACAACACGTAAATTTTTGCCCTAACCTGATCGCGTAAAATGACGGTGGTTAAACTGAATGAATCTAATCCTTTAGGGTTAGGCGTAAAGATAATGTGGTTATTCAGCGCTCATAGTTTTGATCGTCATCAATTAAAAAACGGAAGGGAAATAATTAATGTGGAGTGAGATTTATTATCATTAAGATAAGTTGAAATAATATTTCACATGCTTTGCAAATATTTGTGACTCTACTCGCATGTATATTTTAATATATCATTCGGAATATAACTCAATATACAGCGAAGGTTACTCTTCTAATTGCAGCACTAAATTATTTATATTGATAGATTAACGTGACGAGAATAAAAGGACGGCGAACGAGACCACCATCCTCTTTTTGTGGATTAACCGGCTAATGCTTTAATGACGGTCTCAATAGCCTGTTTTTCTAACTCGCTGCGCTTCACGCGCTGGTTGGCGAGGGTGGTTCTCAGTACTCCCGCAATGACGATATGCTTAGGCTCTTGTCCCAGATCGCGCATTTCCAGCACTACTTTACCGACTACTCTGCACATTTCACGGTACAACTCATCGTCTTTGGTCTGATTTCCCATTTTTTCCCGCTCGTCATTAACTCAAACCAACAGCATATATCAGTCTGACTGATTAGACAAAATTCAATGAAAATCAAATAAATGTCATTAATTTACTGAATCCTCTGCAGTCGATTAACCAGTTCAGCAAGACTCCCCGCCTGCATTTTTTCCATCACCCGCGCCCGATGAACCTCAACCGTGCGCACGGCAATATTCATGGCATCAGCAATTTCCCGATTCATTAACCCTTTTGCTACCAGTTGCGCCAGCTCTCGCTCCTTTGGCGTAAGCTGCTGATAGCAAACCACGATCTCTTGTCGCGAAAAGGCGGCGTGAGAAATCTGCACTGCATGCTCTAACGCCGCTTGCAGAGGCGCGGCGGAAACCGGCTTTTGCAAAAAATCGACCGCACCGCGTTTCATTTGCTCAACCGCCATCGGCACATCGCCATGCCCGGTGAGAAATACCACCGCCAGCGTACTCTCACGCTGGCGCATGGCTTCATGCACAGCATGCCCATCCAGTACAGGCATACGCATATCCAGCAAAAGTACGCCCACCTGGTGCAGATTTGCCTCAGCGAGGAATGTTTCGCCTTGCTCCCAGCAACACACCTCATATCCCAGACTTTCCAGTAAAAACGCGCAAGCCTGGGTGACGGCAATATCGTCATCCAGCAGATGAATGATTGCCACGACGGCCTCCCTCCGGGTTTTGCTTAAAACGTAATGTCACCACCACGCCCGCTTTTTCATCTGGAGCCAGATGATTTTTGATCTCAATGTCTCCGTTTGCGTAGCGCACCAGCCGCTGACAAATGGCTAACCCCAGCCCCATGCCCTCTTTACGGGTGGTCATAAACGGCTGAAAAGCCTGGTACAGCTGCACCTCATCAATACCTCCGGCGTTATCCTGCACCTGAATACTCATATCACCATCCTCACGCTGAGCGCTAAACCACACGGTGGTTGCCCCCGCCTGGGCGGCGTTGAGAACCACATTGGCCAGTACCTGTTCGAGGAGAACACTCGGCAACGTTAATGTTAACGCCTTACCGATCTGCGTTTGCAGCGCTACCGCCGGAAATTGCTGGGGCATGCGTAATAATTGCCAGACGTGATGGATAGCATCGTGAACGTTAACAACTTGCCAGTCATCGGTCATCACCGGATTGCCCTGTGCCTGGCTGACCCACTGGCGAAGATTGTGCAGCGTATCAGCCCCCCGCTGCGCCTGGGTATCAATGTGCTCCAGCGCGGGCAGCAGTGGATGCTGTTGATCCTGACTACGCAGGCGGATCAGACAGCCCTGCGCATAATGACGGATAGCCGATAGCGGCTGATTGAGCTCGTGGGCAAAACCCGACGTCATCTCGCCAAGCACGCTCATTTGGCGAGCGGTTTCCAGCTCCTGTTCCTGTTTGCGCAACAGTACGTTATTTTGCTCCAACTGCCTGCCGCGTCGGCGGACCAGCAACATCACCCAGATGTAATTGAGCGTCAGCAACAACAGTACGAGAGCCGCGCCCCCCATCGCCAGCCGATGTTGAATAAACCAGCTTTTGACATCCAGCCACAGCTGGCGCTGCTGCGGATGCTGGCGGACATCGCGCAGCAACGCTTCCACCTCGCGGGTCGAGGCGGGCGCCCCCCAGCGAAACGTCGCGTTCTGCGGCGCATTGAACAGGGCCCGCGTGACGCGATCGGCCAGCTCGTCGCTTACCGCAGGCAGTGCCGCAAATGACCAGTCAGGATAGAGCGGCGTACTGGTTAAACAGGGAATCGACGTTGGATGGTTAAGCACGGCCGTAAAATCTGTTTTACGAATAAGCCCTTCTTCGTCCATTTTTTCCAGCAGGCACACCGGCACAATCACCGCCTGCACGGCTTTTTCGCGTAATAAATAGAGTAAGGCATCGGCGGGAAATCCGGTAAACGTCAGGCGCAAATCGCGCTCCGGGCGCAGCCCGGCATCGCTGAGCGCTTTATATCCCAGCAAATAGCCGCCAAATGCCTGAGCGTCAATGGCACCCACCGTTTTGCCGATCAGATCGTGTGCGGAGGTTATCCCGCTATCGTGCCTGACGAGGATCGCGCTGCCAATCACATTACTGGTGGCTTTCCCCCCGCGAGTAGAACGGAGTGACGCCAGCCAGCGTAGCGCAGCACGGTTGTTTAGTTGAACAAATTGCGCCGGATTAGTGACCACAAATTGTACCGTTCCACGATTCACCGCCTCCTGCATCTGCCGCAGGTCCAGCGGTTGAATATGAAACTGTTCGCCGGGAATTTGCTGATTCAACAGGGTTTCCAGCGGCTGCCAGTGATTACGTGTGGAGACCTCCCCACGCATCGCCAAAACGCCAATGTTCCATGTCTGAGCCCTGACCACACCGCTTAGCATCCATAGCGATACCAGCACCGTCAGACATTTTGCTACGTTGCGTCCCACTCAATTATCCCTGTCAATTATGTTGTTTTAGATCAACAACAAGCCGGGTATGTGGTTAACCACAATAGAGTACCCCCCGTCACGATTTTTACACTGTAAATCATCAAGATTCTTTATTCATCACACGCAAACCAACGGCGTGACCAATGTTTCGTTGTTGCATCGTGACGGGAGAAAATATGGACAGCAGTAAACGGCAGTTTCTCCAGCAACTGGGCGTCCTGACCGCTGGCGCATCACTGGTACCCTTGGCTCAGGCGCAATTTCCCTTCTCGCCTGAACGCCATGAAGGCTCACTTCAGCATCGCTACGCCATGCTGGTTGACCTGCGACGCTGTATCGGCTGCCAGGCCTGTACTGTCAGTTGCGCCATTGAAAACCAGACGCCACAGGGTGAATTTCGCACCCTCGTTAACCAGTACCAGGTGCAGATTGAAGGTCAGCAGAGCGTCACCAACGTCCTGCTGCCGCGGCTGTGCAACCATTGTGATAATCCTCCCTGCGTGCCCGTTTGCCCGGTACAGGCTACCTTCCAACGCGAAGACGGCATTGTGGTGGTCGACAACACGCGCTGCGTGGGCTGCGCCTACTGCGTGCAGGCCTGCCCTTATGATGCGCGGTTCATCAACCATGAAACACAAACCGCCGATAAATGTACCTTTTGCGTTCATCGCCTCGAAGCTGGCCTGCTCCCGGCCTGCGTGGAATCCTGCGTCGGCGGCGCGCGCATCATAGGCGATATCAAAGATCCGCACAGCCGGATTTCTCAAATGCTGCGTGAACACCATGACGCCATCAAAGTCCTGAAACCGGAAAACGGGACATCACCGCACGTGTTCTATCTGGGTCTGGACGAAGCGTTTGTAACCCCGTTGATGGGACGTGCTCAACCCGCTCTCTGGCAGGAGGTTTAAATGAACCATTCACTGGTTATTGAAGAGGTTCTGGCCCATCCCCAGGACGTAAGCTGGTTACCCTGGGCCGTACAATATTTCTTTTTCATCGGCATTGCCGCCTGCGCCGCGCTGTTCGCCTGCGTACTTCACTGGCGTAAACAAGAGATGCCGGAACTGGAAAACCTGACGCTGTTAATCGCCCTGACCTGCGCGATTACCGCGCCGCTGGCGCTGACCGCTGACTTACACCAAACCGCCCGCGTCTGGCATTTCTACGCCTGGCCAACGCCGTGGTCCTGGATGCCCTGGGGCGCGCTGTTTTTACCACTCTTTACCGGCTTCTTAGGTCTGTGGTTTCTGGCGCAGCATGTTAAACGGTTAACGCTTAAAAGTTACAGTGTCACTAAGTGGCTGGCGATAGGTAGCGCCTTGTCAGCCATCGGGTTGCTGGTATATACCGGCCGCGAAGTGTCGGTAGTGCAGGCGCGTCCCGTCTGGTTCAGCTACGCCTTTCCGGTTGCGATGTTCCTCAGCGCGCTGCAAACGTTTCTCGCCCTACTCATCGCCGCGACAAAACGCGAGGGAACATTGACCCGCAAACTGGCGTGGGGGCAGACAGTCACCCTGATGGTACTGGCTTTGGTCGTGGTGATATGGGTGAGCGGCAATACGCTTTCCGGTTCGGCTATTCGCCAATGGCTGAACGTTGCCCCGTTAGCACGACACTACGCCATCGGTTGGGTTGCGCTATGGCTTGTTTCGCTTGTCCTGTGCGGGCTGGTGCTACGTAACCCCTTATCGCTGCCGCTGCGCATATTACTTGCATTTAGCGCGATGGCGCTGTGCTGGCTGATGCGCTGGACGTTACTTATCCAGGTGCAGACCATCCCGAAATTTAACGCGCTGTTTAATCCTTACACCCTGCCCGGTGGTACCGATGGCTGGCTGGCCATTGTGGGCACCTTCGGCCTGTGGATAGCACTGATCATTATTGTTCGTGAAGCCCTGAACGCGATCGCAAGGAGAATGCAACATGGCTAATTTAACCCGTCGTCAGTGGCTTAAAGTAGGCCTTGCCGTAGGTGGTATGGTGACTTTTGGCCTGAGTTATCGGGATGTGGCAAAGCGCGCGATAGACGGTTTGCTGGACGGCTCCTCGGGCAAAATTACCCGAGACCGCATCTTTGGTAACGCCCTCATCCCCGAAGCCAATGCCCAGCCGCGCTGGCAGCAGAACCCGCAGCAGGTTATCTCCATGACACAGTGCTTCGGCTGCTGGACGCAGTGTGGCGTGCGGGTGCGCGTTGACAGCGAACAAGGCAAGGTGTTGCGCATTGCGGGCAACCCCTATCACCCATTGTCTCACGAGCACCATATTGACGCCTCCGTCCCCTTTGCCACCGCAATGGAACAACTGGCGGGCGAAACGGGTCTTGACGCGCGTTCCACGGCCTGCGCCCGTGGCGCAACCTTACTTGAAGGTTTATACAGCCCGTTACGCATTCTCCAGCCCATGAAACGTGTCGGCAAACGCGGTGAGGGAAAATGGCAGCGCATCAGCTTCGAACAGCTGATCAAAGAGGTGGTGGAAGGCGGCGACTTGTTTGGTGAAGGCCACGTTGACGGCTTGCGGGCAATCCATGACACCAACACGCCGCTTGATGCCAGGCATCCCGGCTTTGGCCCTAAATCCAATCAACTGCTGGTCACCAATACCAGCGATGAAGGACGTGATTCATTTTTGCGCCGCTTTGCATTAAATAGTTTTGGCAGTAAAAACTTCGGCGCTCATGGCGCTTACTGTGGTCTGGCATACCGGGCCGGTTCCGGTGCGTTAATGGGCGATCTGGATAAAAATACCCACGTGAAGCCCGACTGGGACAATGTCAAATTCGCGCTATTTATGGGAACGTCTCCGGCGCAATCCGGTAACCCGTTTAAGCGCCAGGCTCGCCAACTGGCCAGCGCCCGTTTACGCGACGACTTCCGTTATGTGGTGGTGGCACCGGCCCTGCCATTGACCACGGTGCAGGCTGACAATCGCGGCCACTGGCAGCCTGTACGTCCGGGAAGTGACTCCGCGCTGGCAATGGGGATGATCCGTTGGATTATCGAAAAACAGCGTTATAACGCCGATTATCTCACCATTCCCGGCGTACAGGCCATGCAGCAGGCCGGGGAAAAAAGCTGGACTAACGCCACGCATCTGGTGATTACCGATGAGCTTCCAACCCTTGCCGGACAGCATTTAACCCTCGCGCACTTGAGTGCAAACGCCGCCCAGGAGCCGGTGGTCATTAACGAGGCCGGCGAAATTGTCGCCGCCAGCAGTTGCCCACGCGCGCAGCTGTTCATCACCCGCCAGGTCACGCTGGCAGACGGTCAGACGGTGACGGTAAAAAGCAGCTTCCAGTGTCTGAAAGAGTCCGCCGGGAAACTAACGCTGACGCAGTACAGCCAACAATGCGGCGTGTCTGAAGCTGACATTGGCGCCCTGGCCGACGCGTTTACCCGCCATGGCCGCCAGGCAGCGGTGATTACGCACGGTGGAATGATGGCAGGCAATGGATTTTATAACGCCTGGTCGGTGATGATGCTCAATGCGCTGATTGGCAATCTCAGTCTTGAAGGCGGCGTGTTTGTCGGCGGCGGCAAGTTCAATGGCGCCACCGACGGTCCGCGCTACAACATGGACAGCTTCGCCGGGAAGGTAAAACCAAAAGGATTAAGCATCGCGCGCAGTAAAACTGCTTATGAGTCTTCCGAAGAGTATCGCAATAAGGTGGCCGCCGGACAATCGCCCTTCCCGGCCAAAGCCCCGTGGTATCCGTTTGTCGCAGGCCAGCTTACCGAACTCCTCGTCTCGGCGCTGGAAGGCTACCCTTATCCGCTGAAAGCCTGGATCTCCAACATGACTAACCCGTTCTACGGCATCGCAGGGTTGCGCGGCGTGGCGGAAGAAAAGCTCAAGGATCCTGCGCGTCTGCCGCTGTTTATCGCTATTGACGCCTTTATGAACGAAACCACGGCGCTGGCCGATTACATCGTGCCGGATACCCACAACTTTGAAAGTTGGGGATTCAGCGCCCCGTGGGCCGGCGTTGCCAGTAAAGCCACCACCGCGCGTTGGCCGGTAGTGACAGCGGCAACCAGCAGTACCGCAGATGGTCAACCCGCCTCGATGGAATCTTTCTGTATCGCAGTGGCAAAACGTATCGGGCTCCCCGGATTTGGTGACAATGCGATTACCGATCCGCAGGGCAATCACTATCCGTTGAATCGTGCGGAAGATTACTACCTGCGACTCGCCGCCAATATTGCGTTTATGGGCAAAGCGCCGGTCGCTGAAGCGCAACCGGAAGACCTGGCGCTGACTGGGGTACAGCGGATCGTGCCGGTGATGACCCAAACGCTGAAAGCCGATGAAATCAGCCGGGTGGCGTTTATCTACTCCCGCGGTGGGCGTTTTGCGCCAGACAACAGCGGGCGGGTTGAGAATCGGATAGGCAATGCGTGGGAAAAACCGCTACAAATCTGGAATGCGGACGTCGCCGCGCACCGCCATGCAATTACCGGCGAGCGCTACAGCGGCTGCCCGGCCTGGTATCCTTCACGCCTGTCAGATGGGCGTGCGGTCGAGGAGTTGTTCCCGGAACAAGAGTGGCCGCTGAAACTGATTTCTTTTAAATCCAATACCATGTCCAGCGCCACGGCGGTGATCCCTCGTTTGCATCATCTGAAGCCGGTTAATCTGGTGGCGCTTAATCCGCAGGATGGTCAACGGTATGGTTTAGCGCACGGCGATATGGTGCGTATCACCACGCCTGGCGGTCAGGCGCAGGCGCAGATAAGCCTGCTTAATGGCGTGATGCCGGGCGTGATCGCCATTGAACACGGTTATGGGCATAAAGAAATGGGCGCGGCGCAGCATACGCTCGACGGCAAGCCGATGGCGTTTGACGCACAAATAAGGTCGGGGATTAATCTCAACGATTTGGGCTTTGCGGATCCTACCCGGCAGGTAGCCAATACCTGGCTTGACTGGGTGTCAGGTGCAGCGGTGCGCCAGGGGTTGCCAGCGAGGATTGAGCGAGTGAAACTCTAGCGCCGGATGGCCACACCAACGCGTTTTATCCGGCCTACAGAACATCGTAGGCCGGATAAGGTAACGCCAGCGGATCAGTTATTTACCGGGATCACCGCACCTTTATATTTGGTGCGGATCCAGTCCTGGATCTCTTTTGAGTGCAGGACATCAACCAGCGCCACGATATCTTTTTTCTTCTCGTCGCCACGATGCACGGTAATGATGTTGGCATACGGGTTGTTTTCACCACTTTCGACGGCGATAGGATCTTTTACCGGATCCAGCCCGGCGTCGATGGCGTAGTTGGCGTTAATCACCACCGCATCGCCTTCGTCGTTGTTATACATCTGCGGTAACAGCGCGGCTTCCACGTTAGGCAGGAACTTCAGTTTTTTCGGGTTCTCGACGATATCGCTAATGCGCGCGGTGACTTTATCCACGCCCGGCTTCAGCTTGATTACGCCCTCTTTTTCGAAAATCGACAGAATACGGCCTTCCTCAGATACCGCATCGCGCATGATGACCTTGCCGCCTTCCGGCAGATCTTTAAGCGATTTCACTTTTTTCGAATAGATCCCAATTGGCTCGATGTGAATCGCTCCGGCGCTGACGAAATCATAGGTTTTATCGCCCGCATGATCTTTAATCACGCTGTTCAGGTACGGAATATGCTGGAAGTAGTTAGCATCAATCTCACGGCCAGCCAGCGCGGTGTTGGGCAGAATGTAATCCTGGAACGGTTTAATCTCTAAATCGATCCCCTGCTTCGCCAGAATAGGCTTAGCCTGCTCAAGGATCTCCGCGTGCGGCACGTTTGAGGCGCCAACGGTCAGAGTATCGGCCCAGGAGGCAAAGCTCAGGGCGCTTAAGGTTGCTGCGGCGAGTAACGTCAGTGATTTTTTCATGATAATGGTTTCCGTATTTTATTAGCGTTTATCTAACAGAGAGGTGATCACATCGCCGCAAAGCTGGATGATGAAGACAATGAGCAAAATCGTCACCGTCGCCACCAGCGTGACGTCGCTGTGGTTGCGCTGGAATCCTTCCAGATAGGCCAAATTCCCTAAACCACCGGCACCAATCACCCCTGCCATCGCGCTGTAGCTGACCAGCGCAATCAGCGTCACGGTGATCCCGGACACCAGAGCAGGAGAGGATTCCGGCAGTAAAACCCGAAAAATAAGCGTGCTTAGCCGTGCGCCCATCGAACGCGTCGCCTCAATAACCCCTTTGTCGACTTCACGCAGGGCAATTTCGACCAGACGCGCATAAAACGGTGCGGCCCCTACAATCAGCGCAGGCAACGCGGCATTAGCGCCGAGAATGGTGCCAACCATCGCTTTGGTAAACGGGATCAGCAGCACGATCAGAATGATGAACGGGATGGAACGAAAGATATTCACTACCAGCGAAATAACGCTATACACCGCGCGATTGTGAAACAGTCCGCCGCGTGCGGTCAGGAACAGCGCCAGACCAAGTGCAACGCCCAGGACAAAGGTCGCCGCGCCAGAAAGGACCGTCATGTAGAGCGTTTCCTGGGTTGCTGCCAGCAGTTGCTCCCACTTCAGATGAGGAAACAGTTCTTCAGCCATGGTTGATCACCTCGCCTTCAATGTCGCTCTGGCGCAGATCGGCCAAAATATTGTTCAATTGTTCCTCAGAGGCCACAACGTGCACCCAAAGCTGACCAAACACACCGTGCGCGGTTTGCGTCATCTTGCCGTGTAAAATGTTAAACGGCAGGCCATAGCGCAGGGTCAATTCGCCAACCACAGGCCGATGCGTACGTTGCCCGGTAAACGTTAGCTTGATCACCACACCGCCCAGCTCGCGGGCCAACTGTGGGTTAAACTCGTCTTCTTCGGTGTACTGACTCACCTGACGAACGAACTGTCGGGTGATCGGCTGCTGCGGATGGGTAAAGACGTTGAGCACGTCGCCTTCCTCAACGACCCTGCCGTTTTCCATTACCGCGACGCGATCGCAAATTTTTCGTACCACGTGCATTTCATGCGTGATCAGCACAATGGTTAATTTGAAGCGGCGATTAATATCGAGCAGCAAATCGAGGATCTGATCGGTAGTTTGCGGATCCAGCGCCGAGGTGGCTTCATCACACAGCAGAACGTCAGGATTGTTCGCCAGCGCACGGGCAATTCCTACCCGCTGTTTTTGCCCACCGCTAAGCTGGGACGGATACGCATTTTCACGACCGCTCAGCCCCACCAGCGAAATGAGTTCAGCAACTCGCGCTTTAATTGATACTTTTGGTGCTCCAGCAATTTGCATAGAGAACGCAATATTTTCACTAACCGTTCGTGACCACAGCAAATTGAAGTGTTGAAACACCATGCTGATTTTCAGTCGCGCCTGACGTAAAGATTCCCCACGGGCGGCAGAGATATCGTGGCCGTTAATCGTTACGCTGCCTGAAGTCGGTTTTTCCAGACCATTAAGTAAGCGTATTAAGGTGCTTTTCCCCGCCCCGCTGTAACCAATAATTCCGTAAATCTGTCCCTGTTCAACCGTCAGGTTGACGTTATCGACAGCGGTAATGGCAAGCCTGCCTGGCGTAAACACTTTCGAAATATTTTTCAGGACAATCATGTCGTTTAGGTATCCGCTGCTGCTTATTGTTCTGCTGCTAGCGCTTTTGGCTGTTTAGCAGTATGGATGTCCAAACGAGTGTAATCAGTGAGATTGGCTTTTAAAATGAATTAAAACGCATTTGATATAACTTTTAGAAATATGCCGGTTTGGTCGGCGTTATACACAAAAAGTCAGGGATTGGGATGACAATTACACCTTGTTGCGCAACAAATGCTGCTGCGAATAACCTCTTTATCCATACCTGGAAACAAATTAATGAATATTTTCTGTAAAACTGCACAGAAGTGTTTTGAAACGCTGTTTCCATTTTCCTTTTTGATAATTTTCAGCGTATAATGCGCGCCAATTGTCTCTTGAATGGTTTCAGCACATTGACCTGTAAAACTCAACGACTACAAAACTCACCATCCCGTTGGGCTGAAACACAAGCACACATTCCTCTGCACGCTCTTTCGATGTCACCTATCCTTAGAGCGAGGCATCACAACTTTCGTAACTCAGGTTTAGCTTCCCGTCCGTGCGCGGCGGGAGCCAGATTTCCATATCCTTCTCAACTTAAAGACTAAGACTGTCATGAAAAAGACGAAAATTGTTTGCACCATCGGTCCGAAAACCGAATCCGAAGAGATGTTAACCAAAATGCTGGACGCGGGCATGAACGTCATGCGTCTGAACTTCTCCCACGGGGACTATGAAGAACACGGTCAGCGCATCAAGAATTTGCGCAACGTCATGAGCAAAACCGGCAAGAAAGCCGCAATCCTGCTCGACACCAAAGGTCCGGAAATCCGTACCATCAAACTGGAAGGCGGTAACGACGTTTCCCTGAAAGCGGGCCAAACCTTCACCTTCACCACCGACAAATCCGTTGTCGGCAACAACGAAATCGTTGCTGTTACTTATGAAGGCTTCACTAAAGATCTGTCCGTCGGCAATACCGTTCTGGTTGACGATGGTCTGATCGGCATGGAAGTTACCGCTATCGAAGGTAACAAAGTTATCTGTAAAGTGCTGAACAACGGCGACCTGGGCGAAAACAAAGGCGTTAACCTGCCGGGCGTTTCCATCGCGCTGCCAGCACTGGCTGAAAAAGACAAACAGGACCTGATCTTCGGTTGCGAGCAAGGCGTTGACTTCGTTGCAGCATCCTTTATCCGTAAACGTTCTGACGTCGTTGAAATCCGTGAGCACCTGAAAGCGCACGGCGGCGAAAACATCCAGATCATCTCCAAAATCGAAAACCAGGAAGGCCTGAACAACTTCGACGAAATCCTCGAAGCATCTGACGGCATCATGGTTGCTCGTGGCGACATGGGCGTTGAGATCCCGGTTGAAGAAGTTATCTTCGCGCAGAAGATGATCATCGAAAAATGTATCCGTGCACGTAAAGTCGTTATCACTGCGACCCAGATGCTGGACTCCATGATCAAAAACCCGCGTCCGACCCGCGCTGAAGCCGGTGACGTAGCGAACGCCATCCTCGACGGTACCGATGCAGTAATGCTGTCTGGCGAGTCTGCAAAAGGTAAATACCCGCTGGAAGCCGTCACCATCATGGCAACCATCTGTGAGCGTACCGACCGCGTGATGACCAGCCGTCTGGACTTCAACAACGACAGCCGCAAACTGCGCATCACCGAAGCCGTTTGCCGTGGCGCGGTTGAAACTGCAGAAAAACTGGATGCTCCGCTGATCGTTGTAGCAACCCAGGGCGGTAAATCTGCTCGCGCAGTACGTAAATACTTCCCGGATGCCACCATCCTGGCGCTGACCACCAACGAAACTACCGCGCGTCAGCTGGTGCTGAGCAAAGGCGTAGTTGCACAGGTGGTTAAAGAAATCAGCTCTACCGATGATTTCTATCGTCTGGGTAAAGAAGTCGCTCTGGAAAGCGGTCTGGCTCAGAAAGGTGACGTTGTGGTGATGGTTTCCGGTGCACTGGTTCCGAGCGGCACGACCAACACGGCATCCGTTCACGTGCTGTAATAATTCCAACGCGAATTAATTTGCTTAAAAAAGCGCCCTGGTGGCGCTTTTTTTATTTTATCGATAGCTACAATTAATAAAAAATCAAATCGGATTTCACTATCTAATCCGTGATTATCTAAGATGAATCCGATGGAAGCTTTCTGTTTTCACTCGGGTTTTTAGCCGTTTTTGCACAATTCGATGCTTCTTTGAGCGAACGATCAAAAATAAGTGCATTCCCATCAAAAAAATATTCTCAACATAAAAAACTTTGTGTAATACTTGTAACGCTACATGGAGATTAACTCAATCTAGAGGGTATTAATAATGAATCGTACTAAACTGGTACTGGGCGCGGTAATCCTGGGTTCTACTCTGCTGGCAGGTTGCTCCAGCAACGCTAAAATCGATCAGCTGTCTTCTGACGTTCAGACTCTGAACGCTAAAGTTGACCAGCTGAGCAACGACGTGAACGCAATGCGTTCCGACGTTCAGGCTGCTAAAGATGACGCAGCTCGCGCTAACCAGCGTCTGGACAACGCAGCTACTAAATACCGCAAGTAATAGTATCTGTGTAATAAAAATGGCGCACATTGTGCGCCATTTTTTTTGCTCTGAATTTCCCTTCCCTGTTATTGCGTAGCACGCACCTCTGCATCCTCTCCCGGCACGCCATTCTGTGCAGACTTCACTTCCGCGCCATTGCTTACGACCGACGCTTGCCCGGCCGTTACGGTGACCGGATAGCCCGCACGACGATACAAGGCTCTTTCCACCAAACTGTTATCCACGGCTTTATTGTCTTTAAACTGGGTAAAACCGGCTGGCAGCACATACGGCATGGTCTGGACGTTTTGCTCCTCTTCCGGCGACAGCGGTCGATGCACCTCGACATAGCGCATTCCGTTCGGCTCTATCGAATATTTTATCGGCTCATTAATCACCCGAACCGGCGTTCCTGTGCGGACCTGAGCAAACAGTGCTTTGATGTCCGGCGCGTTCATGCGAATACACCCAGAACTTACGCGCAGTCCCACGCTGTCAGGCGCACTGGTGCCATGGATCAGATATTCACCGTTTCCATGCGCCAGACGCAGTGCAAAGCGTCCTAACGGGTTATTTGGCCCGGCAGGTACTACCGGCGGTAATGTTATGCCGCGCTCCAAAGAGCGTTTACGGATGCCTGCTGTAGGGGTCCAGGTCGGATTCGGGATTTTCTGCCCAACCCGGGTTTCCATTACCGGCGTTTCCAGCCCCTGCAAACCGATACCAATTGGGAAAACCTGAACAATATTCTCTCCCGGCGGGAAGTAATACAGACGCAGTTCCGCCAGATTCACAATAATGCCTTCTCGGGGTGCATCCGGTAGCAGTAATTGCGAGGGAATAGTAATCAGCGTTCCGGGTTTAGGTACGGGGGCAATAGTATTATTGGCTTCAAGGATCAGCATTGCGGCGGTATCAAACTTACGGGCAATCGCCTGTAGGTTTTTATCGCCTTCCTGCACGGTGTAAGTTTGATTTTGCCCAACAAGACGGCTGTTCGCCTGAGGCAAAGGATAATCGACCGCCCATGCGGCCTGAATAGCGCTGTAAGCGCCGATTAGCATTAACGTAATAACAGACGCGCGTTTCATACTCACCCCCCTGGCGTTCCTGCCGGACGGCGTCGAGCGCCCGATCCGGCCTACGAGTCACTGCGTTGCACTACCTCACTCTTTCACGTCGAGCTGAAAATTGACGTGTTTTATCAGTTTAGCTAAGAGTTGCGGCTTTGGTGCGAATAGCCCGAATCATCGCCTCCAGCCCTTGTGAACGAGACGGTGTGAGATGCTGTGCGAGCGCCATTTTTTCAAACCACGGACGCACATCAAAATTCACAATATCCTGGGCCGTCATGCGGTCATATAAAATGAATACGACAGCGATAAGCCCTTTCACAATTGCCGCATCGCTGTCGCCCTGTAATTCAATAATTCCTTCAGCATTCTGACGCATGACAATCCATACCTGACTTTGACAGCCCTGGATGCTATTTTCCGTATTACGATCGTCGTCGTTTAATTCCGGCAAACGCTGACCCAGTTCAATAATGTACAGGTATTTCTCTTCCCAATTAGCGCAACGCAGAAAATTACGCAACAACTTTTCTTTATCCGGTAGCGCAGCCATAACGCCTCCCTGTTATCCCAGTAAGTGATGAATACGCTTGAGGCCCGTTACCAGGCGATCCACTTCTTCGTGGGTGTTGTACATGGCAATCGACGCCCGGCACATCGCAGGAACGTTATAGTAGGCCATCAGCGGCATGGCGCAGTGATGCCCTGTCCGCACGGCGATGCCATAGTTATCAAGAAAACTCCCGACGTCATAGGCGTGATGTTTGCCGAGGTTAAACGCAATCACCCCCAGACGATTATCCGGCCCGTAGAGCGTTAAATCCGGCACATCCGACAACTGTTCCAGCGCATAGCGCATCAGGAATTGTTCATATTCGCTGATTTCAGTAAGCCCCAGCGCGGAAACATATTCAATAGCCGCGCCGAGTCCAATAATTCCCCCGGTGTTTGGCGTTCCGGCTTCAAACCGCCAGGGGGCTTTGGCCCACGTCGTCCCCTGGCTCAGGCTCACGGTCGCAATCATCGACCCACCGCCTTCCCACGGCGGCATCTCCTGCAGCAACGACTCTCTGGCATACAGAACACCAATACCGGTTGGCCCGTAGAGCTTGTGCCCAGAGAAAACATAGAAGTCGCAATCCAGCGCCTGCACATCCACCTGATGATGCATAACTGCCTGTGCGCCATCCACCAGCACTTTCGCACCGTATTGATGCGCCAGCTCAATCATCTCAACCAATGGGTTTTCCGTGCCCAGCACGTTAGACACATGGGTAATCGCCAGCAGTTTCGTGCGATCGTCAAACAGCGTCGGCAGCGTTTCCAGTTGCAACGTCCCCTCTTTATTGAGCGGAATAACGCGCAGTTCTGCACCTACGCGGGCGCACAACATCTGCCAGGGCACAATATTGGCGTGGTGCTCCATTTCGCTGATGATAATGTTATCGCCCGCCCGCACATTGCTGCCGCCCCAGCTGTTAGCCACCAGGTTGATACCTTCCGTTGTGCCGCGAACAAACACCAGTTCTTCAGCTGAACGGGCGTTGATAAACAGCGAGGCGAGCTTGCGCACATTCTCCATTTTTTCCGTGGCCTGCGCGCTCAGCGTATGGATCCCGCGGTGGACCGCGGCATAGCCATGACGGTAAAACTCGGCTTCGGCATCAATCACCTGGTTGGGCTTTTGCGCGCTGGCGGCGCTATCCAGATACGCCAACGGTAAACCGTTCACTTCACGCGTCAGGACCGGAAAATCAGCCCGCACTTTTTCAATGGGAAATGTCATGCTACGCCTCCCGGCAAGCGTTGGGCGATCCGTGCCAGGACCTGTTGTTTCAGCGTTTCCTCGCCCAGGGCTTCCGTCAGCTCAGCGGCAAACGCATAGAGAATCATTTGTTGGGCATCCTGCTGGCCGATCCCGCGCGAACGCAGATAGAACATCTGCTCGTCGTCGATCCGCCCTACCGTCGCCCCGTGGCTGCATTTCACGTCGTCGGCGTAAATTTCAAGCTGCGGCTTGGTATCCACTTCCGCCAGTTTTCCGAGCAGCAAATTATTGTTGGTCATCTGACCGTCGGTTTTAATGGCGTGCTGAGCGACGTTGATCAGGCCATTGAATACCGCGCGCCCCTTATCGCTGACAATCGTTTTATGCAGTTGTCGACTGTTGCAATATCCCTTGTTGTGCGCAAGCCAGGTGCGGGTATCGCAGACTTCATTTTTCACCGGCATCGCCAGGCTGTTAAGCCGAAGCGTGGTGTTTTCGCCGTTAAGCTGGGTGCTGGTGTTATGGCGCAACACCGCATCACCGAGTAAAAAGCTGTGGCTGGCGGCCGTGGCATCAGCGCCCAACTGAATATCATTATGCGCGAAGTGGTGGCTGAGCGGATTCTCAAACGCCAGTTTGATGTGGCGCAAGTGTGCGTTTGCCGCGACGTTCATCGTTAATCGTGCACCGGTAAAATGGCGATATTCGCTGAGGCTGACATAGTGTTCAATGACGGTGGCTTCTGCGCCTTCTGCCAGATCCAGATGGTGGCGATAGTGCGCCGTGTTCACCTCATCACCCGCCAGCCCCTGGGTAATGTGCAGCAGCAGCAATGGTTTTGCCGGTCGCTGGTTACGCTTCACCTGAATGTGCGTTACGCTGCGGGAGAGGCTTTCGGTCAGGTGCAGAAAGACTTCCGGTTGGATAGCCGCCGGTAGCGACTGGCGCACATCATCAACGGTAATGTTAAACCCGCTACCTTCTGCGCTGTCGCTGAGCGTTGGACAGAATTGCCCGTCAACAAACACCAGGCGGACAGCATCAATAGCCGGCGCTAACGCTTCACACTGGGCGGACGTTATCTCAGTGACATGACTGACAAACTGGCTGTTGGTTAATCCTTCCAGCGGCGTGTATTTCCAGTCCTCATGCTTACGCGTTGGCAGTCCCAGACGCAGCATCTGCTGCAGGTGCTGTTGGGCGTGGTGCGAGCGCGTCTCCCCTTGCGTTTCAAACAGATGATGCCACTGTTGCAGCACGTTACTGCTGTTCGCTAAGCCAGCCATAACCTTGCTCCTCCAGTTGTTTGACCAGCGTGAAATCGCCGGATTTCACAATTCGCCCCTGGTAGAGAACGTGCACATAATCGGGTTTGATGTAATCCAGGATGCGCTGATAGTGGGTGACGATAATGAATGAACGTTGCCCGTCGCGCAGCGAGTTCACGCCATCCGCAACGACTTTCAGCGCGTCGATATCCAGCCCGGAGTCCGACTCATCAAGAATGCACAGCTGAGGTTCCAGCACCGCCATTTGCAAAATGTCATTACGCTTTTTCTCGCCACCGGAGAAACCAACGTTGACCGAACGCGTTAACAAATCTTCCGGCATCTTCAATAACGCGATTTTCTCTTCCATCAGATCCTGGAAGTCAAACCTGTCCAGCGACTCTTCACCACGGTAGCTGCGCACCGCATTCAGTGCCGTTTGCAGGAAAAACTGATTACTGACGCCGGGGATTTCTACCGGATACTGAAATGCCATAAAGATCCCTTCACCGGCCCGGTCTTCGGGTGACAGTTCCAGTAAATCCTTACCGTTGAATTCTACCGTCCCGCCGGTGACTTCGTAGTCATCGCGCCCGGCGAGCGTTGCGGAAAGCGTACTTTTCCCGGAACCGTTCGGCCCCATAATGGCGTGTACCTCTCCGGGGCCAATATCCAGGCTCAGCCCACGCAGGATCGCCTTATCTTCCACACTGACCTGTAAATTTTTAATGCTTAACATGTGCTTTCCTTAAATTTTAACCGACGCTGTGTTCAAGACTTATGGCGAGAAGTTTTTGCGCTTCAACGGCAAATTCCAGCGGCAGTTCAGAGAACACGTCTTTACAGAAACCATTAACGATCATCGAAATGGCATCCTCTTCGCTGATGCCGCGCTGCAAACAGTAAAACAACTGGTCTTCACCAATGCGCGAGGTCGTGGCTTCATGCTCAAGCTGGGCGCTATTGTTACGACACTCCACATACGGGAAGGTGTGCGCTCCACAATCCGCGCCAATCAGCATCGAGTCGCATTGGGTATAGTTGCGGGCGTTGGTTGCGGTCGGCATGATCTTCACTAAGCCGCGATAACTGTTTTGACTGTGTCCCGCGGAGATCCCTTTCGAGATAATGGTCGATTTGGTGTTCTTGCCGATGTGGATCATCTTGGTGCCGGTATCGGCCTGCTGATAACCACTGGTCAACGCGACGGAGTAGAATTCGCCGATAGAGTTGTCGCCGCGCAGAATACAGCTTGGGTATTTCCAGGTAATGGCCGAGCCGGTTTCCGACTGCGTCCACGACATTTTGCTGTTTTCGCCTTCGCACAGAGCGCGCTTGGTGACGAAGTTCAAAATGCCGCCGGTGTTACCATCACCAGGGAACCAGTTTTGTACCGTCGAGTATTTCACTTCGGCATCTTTGTGGATAATGACTTCCACCACCGCGGCATGCAGTTGGTAGCTATCGCGTACCGGGGCTGAACAGCCTTCGATATAGCTGACGTAACTGCCCTCATCCGCAACCAGAATGGTGCGTTCAAACTGACCGGTTTTTTCCGCATTTATACGGAAATAGGTCGACAGTTCCATTGGGCAACGCACACCTTTCGGGACATAAATAAACGTGCCGTCGGAGGCCACCGCCGCATTTAGCGCCGCAAAGAAATTGTCATTACCCGGGACAACCGTACCCAGATATTGTTTTACCAGCTCAGGGTGATCGTGAATCGCCTCACCAAACGAACAGAAAATAATGCCCTGTTCCGCCAGTTTATCGCGATAAGTTGTCGCCACCGACACCGAGTCAAAAATGGCATCAACCGCCACCTCTTTGCCTTCGCGGACCGGCACGCCAAGCTGCTCAAATGCGTCCTCAACTTCTTTACTTAAAAACGCATTCGCCCCCGTTTGCTGCACCGCGCCCGGCTCAGACGCGCAGGTTTCATCGCAATTACCGCAGGACGGCGCGGAGTAATAACTGTACTCCTGATAGTTCAGCTTATCGTAATGCGCTTTTAGCCAGTGCGGCTCTTCCATGGTTAGCCACGCTTTAAAGGCATTCAGGCGAAATTCCAGCATCCAGTCGGGTTCATTACGTTTTGCCGAAATCGCGCGCACGACATCTTCGTTAATCCCTTTCGCCAGCTCATCGGTTTGTAGATGGGTGAAGAAGCCCTCTTTGTAATTAAGGTGCCCGCCAGCCCAGGTGTTGACATCGTCAGTTGCTTCAGTATTACGAGACATAGTACCGCCTATACCCCAAAACTTTCGCCACAGCCGCATTCGTTCTGGGCTTTCGGGTTATGAAATTTAAATAGCTGATTTAATCCTTCGCGCACGAAATCGACTTCTGTGCCGTCGATAAACGGCATCGCCTGTAACGGTACATAAAGTCTGGCCCCCTCCGTTTCAAACAGCAGATCGTCTTTTTCCGCCTGGCGAACGGTGTCCAGCACGTAGCCAAATCCCGCGCATCCCGTTTGCTTCACGCCTAAACGCACGCCTAACATGTCGGGTTGCTTTGCCACCAGCTCGCGGATGTGCGCCGCAGCCGCTGGCGTTAACGTCAGACCACGCCAGGCAAAATCGTCCGGGTTAAATGTTCCTGAATGCAATTCCATAGGGTTACCTCGAGTCACTAGCTTTCAAGCTATAACAACATGTTAGTGATAATGATTATCACTTCAACCCCTCAACAGCAGGGGCATTCGGGTTAATCGCCCTTTTTGACCCCTTTTACTAAGCATAGACCCTGCTGCGTGGGTTAACAGGGATGGATTTTTTTGTTCAATGCATTGATTAATAATGGATTAAGTAATTTCAATCGGCGAGACAGGTCGATAATCAAAAGATGTATAGAAAATGACTATTTCTGTGATAGAAGGGGTAACTTCCTCTGTCAGGCTATACCTAACCAGGGAGTTATCAGAGATGAGATTCGCAGAGCGGTGAACGGACAAAAGTTAACGGCTGGCTAACCACCCATTGCCATTTTTCACTCGCCCGTAGGCAGGGGTTATATTATTTTCAAGCTGATAGATGATGGATAAAATAACATTTAAGTTATATCGTGTTATTTGATTATGTTCGGTTGCAAAGGATGAACTGGTTTCCACAAGATTGAAATGATTATATTCCTGCAACAGTGCTAAATTTGGCGCAATCTCAACAGGAAACTGTTTATCATTTGGTGAGGTGAAAAGATAGATATTCGCAGTTTTATGTTTATCTCTGTAGATAACATCCTGCAGCATATTATCCAGCTTATTAATATTCGCTGGCGAGATGGTGCCCATCATCTCTTGTCCGACGTGCGTCCAATATCCTTTTGCAACATAGCTACCGATGTAAAACTGGGGGACTGCTGTAATGATGTTCCGAATGTTGTGCTTAATGCCGTAATACATCGACATCGACCCGCCTTTGGAAGCACCAAGAATAGTCGTGTTAGTGGGTTTTACAAAATCAATCACCCCCTGCATGAGTAGACTAACCCCCTGCTCAATATCGAAATTCATTTTATTACACAAGTAATAAGCTGGCAGACCGCCAAAATCATCTTTAATCCATAGAATTGCAGAATGGCAATGGTCAAGCATGACAAAGTCATAGATGGTAGCATCCGGGATATTAAACCCAGACATGACAATCAACAAATGCCGACAATCTCTGGAGGCCGGTTTGAATCGATAGTGAATCGGTGTCTGATTTTTATAATTGAAAACAAGATTCTCTACCATTATTTAAACCCGGTTAACGTTTCACGGTGACCAGAACAGCACACACAGTAATGATTTACCAAAGGGTCTGTTCTGCATTCTCTGCGCGATATAAAGCGGTTATGATTCTTTAAACTTAAATGTCACCACGGCTATTTTTTGACAACACCGGTCTGCAGACTCACGGCAAGTAGGTACAATCCCGTTCGGGCACTACGTGAAGACAACAAAAAACCCTTAAGGCTGCTTGCTGGCAGGCTTAAGGGTTCCGGCCCCATCCGGCGCTTATCTCCGGCACTCACGATGGCTTAGCTCTTGAAGGGGCGATAAGAATAATCTCACTTCCGGATATGTTTTGTTTAACACAAATTGCGATTTGACTATTTTATAAGCGTATTCAATCAATTATTAGGCTCTGTTTTTCACTGAGCGCGTCCAGCAACAGGCGCAGTCCTGCAGGCTGATGCTCCCGCGAAAGATATAAACCATAAATTGGCAGGCTTTTTGGTTGAAGCTCGGGCAAGAGTCTAACCAGCTTTCCCTGTGCCAGCCCTTCCCGCGCCTCCAGTTCCGGCACCAGCGCAATGCCCGTTCCCGCCAACGCCGACTCACAAAGCAACGAAGAGATCCCGGCGCTCAAATTGCCTTTAATCGCAACAGCGGCAGCCCGCCCCTGGGCATCCAGAAAGTGCCAGGATTTTCCGGCAAACCCGCTGTAGTACAGACAATTATGCCGCGTAAGGTCGTCGATAGTCTCAGGGGTGCCATGCTGATGCAGGTACTCTACAGACGCGCACAGTACCGATTTACAGTCGCCAAGGCGACGCGCGATAGTTCCAGGTTCAGGGTTTTCCGTTATACGGATCGCCACATCAATGCGTTCTCCCACGAGGCTTACCGGTTGATTATTGATCTCCACCTCGATACGCAGTTGCGGATACTTCGTCAGAAACGTGGGCAGTACCGGCGCTAAAATATGCATAGCTGTAAAATGCGCACAGGCCACGCGTAGCGTGCCAGAGGGAGTTTGCGCGGCGCTGGCGGCACCAATATCCAGCGAAAGCTGCGCCAGAGAACGCGTTTTCACTAATGCCTCTTCACCCGCTGGCGTGATCGTCAGACGGCGCGACGAGCGATGGATAAGCCTTGCACCCGCCCATTTCTCCATCTCGTCGAGGTAACGACTGACCATCGGACGGGAAAGCCCCAGCGCACGCGCGGCGGCGCTCAGACTGCCCAAATCACAGATATGGTTGAATACCGTTGCCGCCATCACTCTGTCCATTGCATCCCATCCGATCGTTTTATGAAACTCAGCATGTCCTAATAAGGGAATTCTAACAGATCCGAATTTCCTTAAAATACAGGAACTATCAAAAGACAATTTCCTGCACAAGGATACCTGGCATGAAAGTTAAAACGCTGGCCCTGCTGTTACCTCTGTTCGCCTCTTCAGCCTTTGCCGCGACGCTACAGCTGGACGTCTACAATCCACAGGACAAGGCTATTTTCCCGGTCTCTTCAACGCTGGTTTCAGGACCGAAAGAAGCAATATTGTTTGACGCACAGTTCAGTACTAAAGATGGTGAACAGCTGGTGCAGATGATTCGCGCCAGCGGTAAAACGCTGAAGGCCATCGTGATCACCTCCGGCGATCCGGATTTCTATTTCGGACTGCAGCCTATCGTCAAAGCCTTCCCACAGGTAAAAGTCCTGGCAACACCGCACGTAGTAGACCATATCCGTGCCACCAAAGAGGCCAAACTGCAATTCTGGGGTCCGCAAATGAAGGACGGCGCACCAACATCACTCACCGTTCCGCAAGCGACAACGCAAACGCATTTCACGGTTGATGGTGAAACGCTGGAACTGCGCCACCCTAATGATTATGCAGCCTACGTCTGGATCCCGGCGAACCGTGCCATTATTGGCGGTACCGGCGTGGCGTCTGGTATACACGTCTGGACAGCGGATACGCAATCTGCAGAACAGCGTAGCACGTGGCGTAGCGTACTGAGCGAAATGCAGAAGTTACAACCCACCCAGGTGGTCCCGGGGCATTACATCGGCGAACGCCCTGCGGGCGATAAAGCGATTCGCTTCACACAGGACTATCTGCAATCGTTTGAGCAGGCGTTAGGGGCGAAGAAAGGTTCGGATTATGTGATTAAAACCATCACCGCGGCATGGCCAGGTCTTGCAGACGCAAGTTCTCTGGAGCTAAGTGCAAAGGTTAATACTGGTGAGATGAAGTGGTGATTGAGATTTAACGCAAAAAATAACCCCGAACGCGTGTCGGGGTTTCATTACGATAAGCATACCGGAATCAATGAACGCCCATGCGCCAGGCAAAATAGATCTCTTCTTTTAGTTCAGTCGAAGAAAGCGTCAATAAATCCGCGAACTCCAGCTCTAACTGCTTCAGTCTTTTCAGGTACTGAGCTGGTGAAAGATCGGTTTTATCACGACGTAAAAACTCTATTGCCAGTTGGGCCGAGTCTAATTGGGTAGACATATCATCCTCGCTTGTGTTCAAAACCTGCACAGTATAACACCATTCCCTGTGCAGATAATGACCAAAAGCAATATGCATCACAAAATTGCTGTCGTCAGACGCGACGTGCAGCACAATCGTCCCTGCTCATCGAAGATTTCGATTTGCCATACCTGATGACGAGAGCCGGTATGCACCGCGCGACATACCCCTCTGACGCGCCCTTCCCGCGCCGAGCGAATATGGTTGGCGTTAACCTCCAGGCCCACCACTTTCTGCTCACCCTGAGTACACAGGTAGCCAGCCACCGAACCAATGCTCTCAGCCAGCACTACGGACGCGCCGCCGTGCAGCAAACCAAAAGGTTGTTTAGTACGGTGGTCTACCGGCATTGTGGCTTCCAGCGTGTCATCGCCAATGTGCACAAAACGAATATCAAGCAGCCCAACCATATTTCCTTCCCCCATGGCGTTGAGCGCTTCGAGTGTGACTTCACGTTTCCAGATCATCCTATAATCTCCAGCAGTGCCTGTAATGGATGGCGAACGCCCGTGCCTTCAACGCGTTTAACCTGACTGCGACAGGAGTATCCGGTAGCCAGACAACGGTTACGCGGCAATCGTTGCATTGCCTGGTGCCATGATAGCTCATAGATCCCCAGTGAGTTCTGATGATTCTTCACTTCGTGGCCATAGGTGCCCGCCATGCCACAGCACCCTACGCTGATGTTCTCCAGCTTTGCACCAAAGCGGGCAAAAATAGCCGCCCACTGAGCAGGCGCGCCCGGCAGGGCCGTCACTTCGGTACAGTGTCCAAAGAAGTACCACGGTTCACCGCCCACAGCGACTGGCGGCTGTGACTCCACAACTGTCGATAACCATTCGTTGGCGAGTAACACATGGAAATCGCCCCGCTGTTCCCCGAGCGCCAGTTTGTATTCATCGCGATAGCAAAGCACCAGCGCCGGATCGACACCCACCATCGGAATATTCAGCTTCGCCACCCGATTGAGAAACTCAGATGTTTTCTTTGCGGTTTTAGCAAAACGGTTTAAAAAGCCCTTAATATGCTGGGCCTTGCCGTTTGGCGAGAACGGCAGCAGTACCGGCTGCAAACCCAGCTTTTCAACCAGACGTATAAAATCAGCCACCACCTGTGCATCGTAATAGCTGGTGAACGGATCCTGCACCACCAGCACCGTACGGGCTTTTTGCTCAAGGCTGAGTAATTCGAGCTGTTCCAGCGTCATATTGGCGGAACGATGGCCAACCAACTGACGTTGAAGCGACGGCGCAGACAGCAGCGGTAAGTCGACCATGCCGATGTGCTTTTTAGCCAGATTACGCACCAGCGGCTGGTTGATGAAGAAGTTAAACGCGTTGGGCGCCCGCGCCATTAACGGCGCATAACTCTCAACGGTCGCCACCATGTGATCGCGCAACGGCCGCAGATAACGCGTGTGATACAACTGCAGGAAGCGTGAGCGGAACTCCGGCACATCGATTTTAATCGGGCACTGTGTGGAACAGGCTTTACACGCCAGACAACCCGACATTGCCTCTTTCACTTCGTGCGAGAAATCGTATTCGCCTTTGCGCGCATGCCAGCTATTGCGGGTACGGGCAATCAGCGTACGTAAACTGGCACGTTTTTCCGGTAGCTCTTTTTCCAGCTGTAGCGGGTCAATCCCGCGATCTGCCAACAGACGCAGCCATTCACGCACCAGTGTAGCTCGCCCTTTCGGTGAATGGATGCGGTTGAGGCTGATTTTCATCGACGGACACATCGGGCTTTTCGCATCAAAGTTAAAGCATAACCCGTTGCCGTTACACTCCATCGCCCCACGCCACTCCTGGCGGACGGCCAGCGGGATCTGACGGTCATACGTTCCGCGCTTCACCGCGTCCACTTTCATCATCGGCGCATCAACATCTTCCGGTGGACAGATTTTGCCAGGATTGAGCCGGTTTTGCGGATCAAACACCGATTTCACTTTACGCAGTTCACGATACAGTTCCTCACCGAAGAACGCCGGGCTATATTCTGCACGAAAACCTTTCCCGTGCTCGCCCCACAGCAGACCGCCATATTTTGCCGTCAGCGCGACAACATCGTCAGAAATGCGTTTCATCAGCACTTCCTGCTGCGGGTCGCACATATCCAGCGCCGGTCTGACGTGCAGCACGCCTGCATCCACGTGACCAAACATGCCGTAACTCAGGCCGTGGCTATCGAGCAGCGCACGGAACTCGGCAATATAGTCAGCCAGATGTTCCGGCGGAACGCAGGTATCTTCAGCAAACGGAATCGGCTTCGCGGCCCCTTTTGCATTCCCCAGCAGACCGACGGCTTTTTTACGCATCGCGTAAATGCGTTCGACGCCTGCCAGCTCGGTACATAGCTGCCAGCCTATAACGCCCGCTTCCTGACGCGCAATTAAGCCATCCAGCCGTTCGCACAGTGCGCTGACTTGCGAATCAATCAATGCTTCATCGTCACCGGCAAACTCCACAATATTCAGACCCAGCATCTCTTTATCCGCCACATCGGTAATCAATTCACTTACCGAGTGCCAGACAATATCTTCCCGTGCCAGGTTAAGCACTTTGGAGTCGACGGTTTCTACCGACAGCGCGCGCGCTTCCACCATCACCGGGGCATTACGCAATGCCGAGTCGAAAGAGTCGTACTTAACGTTAACCAGTTGTCTGACTTTGGGTAGCGGCGTGATATCGAGACGGGCTTCGGTGATAAACGCCAGCGTACCTTCAGAGCCAGTAAGAATGCGGGTTAAATCAAATTCGGTCATCTCATCGTTAAAGACGTGCCGCAGATCGTAACCGGTCAGGAAGCGATTAAGTTTCGGGAATTTATCAATGATCAGCTGTCGGTTGTCGCGGCAACGCTCATAAACCGTCTTGTAAATGCGGCCAATAGTGGTGTTGCTATTACCCAGCGTTTGGGCAAGTTCGACCGGCATTGGCTGGGTATCAAGAATATCGCCGCCCATCAGCACCGCACGGATACCCAGCACGTGATCGGAGGTTTTACCGTAAACCAACGAGCCTTGTCCGGATGCGTCGGTATTGATCATCCCACCCAGCGTTGCCCGGTTACTGGTGGATAACTCGGGGGCAAAGAAATAGCCGTAAGGCTTCAGAAACTGGTTGAGCTGGTCTTTTATCACCCCGGCTTCGACCCGCACCCAACCTTCCTGCGCATTGATTTCAATGATGCGGCTCATATAGCGGGACATATCAACAATAATGCCCTGATTCAGCGCCTGACCGTTGGTCCCGGTGCCGCCGCCGCGTGGGGTAAAAATCAACGAAGAGAAAAGAGGTTCCGCCGCCAGACGAGCAATGAGCGCCACATCTGCGGTTGAACGAGGGAATACGACAGCATCAGGAAGCAGCTGATAAATACTGTTATCCGTCGACATTGTCAGACGATCGGCATAGCTCGTTGCCGTATCGCCCGTAAATCCTTGCTGCTCCAGTGCCTGCAAAAAATTGAGCACCAGTTGAACGACACCTGGCGCCTGAGAAATTTGTGGAATCATTATAGTGACCCTTTCCTGCGGTCTGTGTTGTGAATTTAATCGTTTGCGTGTTGCTTTGTTTGTTGTATCACATTTTTTTCTAATACGCTCAGCAGATTTACAGGCAGAATCCGCCTGTTAAAAACCGCTGAAATTGCTCATCATTACAGGGTGTCATTTAAGTGTTCACGTCGCGTCAACGTTCTGGCGCAAAGACAAAGGTGAAAAGTATTTATGGTAAATTTCCGCCAGCCCAAGGATATTGCACAAGTGCTGCTATCGGCGCTGTTTTTAGCCGTCATGATTGTGGCCTGTCTTTGGATTGTTCAGCCCTTTATCCTCGGTTTTGCATGGGCGGGGACGGTGGTCATTGCGACCTGGCCGATCCTGCTACGCTTACAAAAATTGCTCTGGGGCCGTCGCTCGCTGGCCGTGCTGGTGATGACCCTGCTGCTGGTGCTGTTGTTCATCATTCCTATCGCGCTACTGGTCAATAGCATTGTTGATGGCAGCGGGCCATTGATCCATGCCGTAACCGCAGGCGATATGACCCTGCCGGATCTGGCGTGGCTGAACAGTATTCCGTTGGTCGGCGCAAAATTGTATGCCGCGTGGCACAGTCTGCTGGATATGGGCGGCGCGGCCATCATGGCCAAGGTTCGTCCTTATATCGGCACGACGACGACCTGGTTTGTTGGCCAGGCTGCACATCTTGGCCGCTTTATGATGCACTGTGGTCTGATGCTGCTGTTCAGCGCCCTGCTGTACTGGCGCGGTGAACAGGTGGCGTTAGGTATTCGCCACTTCGCTTGTCGCCTGGCATCCAAACGTGGCGATGCCGCCATTCTGCTGGCAGCACAAGCCATTCGCGCCGTCGCATTAGGCGTTGTGGTCACCGCGCTGGTGCAGGCAGTGCTCGGTGGCATTGGTCTGGCGGTAACCGGCGTGCCGTACGCCACGCTGCTGGCGGTATTGATGATCCTGTCTTGTCTGGTGCAACTGGGGCCATTGCCGGTGCTGGTCCCGGCCATTATCTGGCTGTACTGGACGGGCGATTCAACCTGGGGCACGGTGCTGCTGGTGTGGAGCGGCGTGGTCGGAACGCTGGATAACGTTATTCGCCCGATGCTGATTCGCATGGGGGCCGATTTGCCGCTGATCCTGATTCTCTCAGGGGTCATCGGCGGACTGATTGCCTTCGGCATGATTGGTCTGTTTATCGGCCCGGTGGTACTGGCCGTGTCCTGGCGTCTGTTCTCCGCCTGGGTAAACGAAGCCCCTGCGCCAGGTAGCGATCCCGACGAAATCCTCGAAGAAATTGCTGAAATCGAACGCAATAAGTAATCCCACGTCAGGCGGCACCGCCGCCTGATTGTTTAACATTGCTAATCAATTCCGCCCACTTACTGAATAAGACCCAACGTTATCCTTCTTTAAATACTCATTTTCTTCGCAAATTATTTACAGTTTTTAAACTATTGAGATGAATCTGATCGACGTAAAAAATCAGTATGCCTACTATTAGCCCATGGCTTTAGATCAACACATTGATTTATAAGCATGGAAATCCCCTGAGTGAAACAACGAATTGCTGTGTGTAGTCTTTGCCCATCTCCCACGATGGGCTTTTTTTTGTCCTTCGCGCGCCTCGCCACCAGCCTTACCGCACCACAGCTCCGCTCTTCCCCGTTGATAAACAAATAATATTGCACAAGATACTGTGACTCTCTTCAAGCCGAAATATCCACAGCAATGTTATTACTATTCCACCGTCTTTTATGAGGTGATCAAATAATGAACGCATTAGAACTCCAGGCTATCCGCCATATTTTTGCTATGACGGTAGAAGAAAGCGCTATGTATATCTCGCGGGATCACAATGTTGCCGCCTGGCAACAATGGGAGAATGGCGAAAGGGAAATCCCGGAAGACATCACGCGCATTTGTGCAGAAATGAAAGCCAGACGAAAGTTAAGAATTAACGCCATTATCGAAAAAATAAATAACCGTATCGGTAATAACACCATGCGTTTCTTTCCCGATCTGAACTCTTTTCAGGCGGTTTATCAGCACGATGATTTTCTCGACTGGAAAATCTATCAATCGGCCGCTGTTGAACTGTATGCCCACGATCTTGAGCGTTTGTGTTAAGAGACCGCAGCGCCACACTCATTTAGCCTCTTCGCTGAGTAACATATTATGAAAAACACCTATTTCTCCACTGCGATAGGGCTGTACTTTAATTACCTGGTACACGGCATGGGGGTCATTCTGATGAGCCTCAATATGTCTTCACTGGAACAACAGTGGCACACCGATGCCGCAGGCGTCTCAATTGTTATTTCCTCACTCGGCATTGGCCGTTTAAGCGTGTTATTGGTGGCGGGCATGCTTTCCGATCGCTATGGCCGCAGACCGTTTATTATTTTCGGTATGGTCTGCTACCTGCTGTTCTTTGTAGGCATCATCAATACTCACAGCATTTATATTGCCTATGCTTTTGGATTTTTAGCCGGAATGGCAAACAGTTTTCTTGACGCCGGAACCTACCCCAGCCTGATGGAGGCGTTTCCCCGCTCTCCCGGCACGGCTAATATCTTAATTAAAGCGTTTGTTTCCATCGGTCAGTTTCTGCTGCCGATGATTATCAGTCTGCTGGTGTGGGCAGAACTTTGGTTTGGCTGGTCCTTCCTTGTGGCGGCCGCGGTAATGCTAATTAATGGCGTATTTTTGTTTCGCTGTCGATTCCCGGCCCATCCTGGGCATCAAGCCCCCCTCAAGGCATTACCCGTTGAACAGAAAAGCATACAATCTGAACATCGTTGTTCTCTTCTCGATCTCACCAGTTACACTCTGTACGGCTACATCGCCATGGCGACATTTTATCTGATAAGCCAGTGGTTGGCACAGTACGGACAGTTTGTCGCCGGGATGTCCTACACCTTATCGATCAAGCTGTTAAGCATATATACCTGCGGTTCTCTACTGTGTGTGTTGATCACCGCGCCACTGGCACGAAAGACGGGGCGCGCAACCTCTCTGTTAATGCTGTACACCTTTATCTCATTTATCGCCTTGCTGATGGTTTGCCTGCATCCGTCGATCTACATGGTGATCGTCTTCGCGTTTGTCATCGGTTTCTCTTCAGCCGGAGGCGTTGTACAAATCGGTTTAACGCTGATGGCCGCACGCTTTCCCGATGCGAAGGGCAAAGCTACCGGGATTTACTACAGCGCGGGCAGCATTGCGACCTTCACCATCCCACTGATAACGGCAAGACTCTCGCAGACCAGCATTGCTCACATCATGTGGTTTGATACCGGCATAGCCGCGGTAGGCTTCCTGTTAGCATTGTTTATTGGCTATCGCAGCCGTATCGCGACAAAGCAGCAACTAAACATGGCGACGGTCGTAAAATAATGCGGATGCAATATTGTTCTCCCCCGCTGCAAAATAATTGGTCGCGGTTTTAAAACTTCAGCAAAATGTTGGTTGAAAGAATTAAGTTTCACAGTTGAGCATGCAACATACCTGGTAACTTAAACGCCATGCTATGTAGGCACAATATCAGCGCCCCGGTATATTAATCACAAGGTCGCCGCAATTTAAACAAAATCGACGAGCACAGAACAATTTTAAAATCCGCAAGGAGTTGTGAACATGTCTCAAAATAAGACCTTTAATACGCCATTTCTTTTGGCGATAACCTGTATTTATTTAAGTTATTTTTTACACGGCATTAGCGTCATTACACTGGCGCAAAATATGAGCTCTCTCGCAGAAAAATTCTCCACTGACAATGCTGGGATAGCCTATTTAATTTCCGGCATTGGTCTTGGTCGCCTGGTGAGTATTTTATTCTTTGGCGTGCTCTCAGATAAATTTGGTAGACGGGCTATCATTCTGTTAGGGGCAATTCTGTACATGCTGTTTTTCTTCGGCATTCCCGCCAGCCCGAATCTGATGATTGCCTTTATTCTCGCTGTTTGTGTCGGCGTCGCTAACTCGGCCCTGGATACAGGTGGCTATCCGGCTTTGATGGAATGCTTCCCTAAGGCATCTGGGTCAGCTGTTATCCTGGTTAAAGCGATGGTCTCATTCGGGCAGATGATCTACCCCATCGTCGTCAGCACCATGCTGCTCAACCATATCTGGTATGGCTATGCGGTCATTATCCCGGGGGTACTGTTCGTCGTCATAACGTTGATGCTGCTCAAAAGCCGTTTCCCCAGCCAGATGGTGGATGCGGGCATTGCAAAAGAGCTACCGCAGATGAACAGTAAACCGCTGGTCTGGCTGGAAGGCGTAGCCTCCGTTATGTTTGGGGTGGCCGCATTCTCGACCTTTTACGTCATCGTAGTCTGGATGCCGAAATACGCGATGGCATTTGCCGGCATGGCAGAAGCCGACGCGCTGAAAACCATCTCTTACTACAGTATGGGATCGCTGGTCTGCGTGTTTATTTTTGCTGTACTGCTCAAGAAAATGGTTCGACCCATTTGGGCGAATGTGTTTAACGCCGGGCTGGCAACCCTCACCGCAGCGGTTATCTATTTATATCCATCCCCATTGGTGTGTAACGCCGGTTCATTTCTTATCGGGTTTTCTGCCGCAGGCGGTATTTTACAGCTCGGCGTTTCGGTGATGTCAGAGTTTTTCCCCAGGAGCAAAGCCAAGGTCACCAGTATTTATATGATGATGGGGGGCGTAGCCAACTTTATTATCCCATTAATCACCGGATACCTTTCAAACATTGGCCTGCAGTACATCATTTTGCTGGACCTCGCATTTGCTTTGCTGGCCTTCATCACCGCCATCATCGTCTTTATTCGTTACTACCGCGTATTTGATATTCCCAAAAATGATGTGCGGTTGGGCGAACGTTATTTTCAATAAATTGCTTAGAAGGAGTATCAAATGGACGTAACTGCAAAATATGAACTGATTGGTCTGATGGCCTATCCTATCAGACACAGCTTGTCGCCTGAAATGCAAAATAAGGCATTAGAAAAAGCGGGATTACCTTTTACCTACATGGCATTTGAAGTCGATAACTCCACGTTTGCTAATGCGATTGCCGGGCTGAAGGCCTTAAAAATGCGCGGTACCGGAGTCTCAATGCCCAACAAGCAACTGGCATGTGAATATGTTGATGAATTAACGCCTGCAGCCAAACTGGTCGGCGCGATTAATACTATCGTCAATGATGATGGTTACCTGCGCGGCTACAATACTGATGGCACGGGGCATATTCGCGCCATCAAGGAAAGCGGTTTCGATATCAGGGGTAAAACCATGGTACTGTTGGGCGCAGGCGGCGCGTCAACGGCCATTGGCGCCCAGGCGGCGATTGAAGGCATCAAAGAAATCAAACTCTTTAACCGTCAAGATGAGTTCTTTGCCAAAGCGCAAGAATTCGCCAAACGTGTTAATGAAAATACCGACTGCGTGGTCACCGTTATCGATCTCGACGATCGACAGGCTTTTGCGGACGCACTGGCCAGCGCGGATATTCTGACCAACGGTACGAAAGTGGGAATGAAGCCGCTGGAGAACGAATCTCTGGTGACCGACGTTTCCCTGCTACGCCCGGACCTGCTGGTGACTGAATGCGTCTACAACCCGCATATGACCAAATTATTGCAACAGGCACAACTTGCCGGTTGCAAAACGATTGATGGTTACGGCATGTTGTTATGGCAAGGGGCTGAACAGTTCAAACTCTGGACCGGGAAAGATTTCCCTCTTGAGTATGTGAAACAGGTTATGGGTTTTGCAGCCTGATGGGCAAGCATTTGTAAAATATTTAAAGGGTAATCGATGAAAACCGTAACCGTAAAAAACCTCGTCATTGGCGAGGGTGCGCCGAAGATCATTGTCTCACTGATGGGTAAAGACATCGCAACGGTAAAAAGCGAAGCGCTGGCCTATCGCGAGGCGGATTTCGACATTCTGGAATGGCGCGTTGACCATTTCACCGAGGTGTCCTCCGTTGATGCCGTACTGGAAGCTGCACGCGCCATCCGCGATGTGATGGCTGACAAACCGCTGCTGTTCACCTTCCGTAGTGCCAAAGAAGGTGGTGAACAGGCGCTGGCTGTCGAAAACTATATTGCGCTAAACCGTGCGGCGGTAGATAGCGGTCTGGTCGATATGATTGACCTGGAGCTTTTCACCGGAGACGAACTGATTAAAGCCACCGTCGAATATGCACATGCAAAAAATGTCGCCGTCATTATGTCGAATCATGATTTCCATAAGACGCCAGCGGCACAAGAGATTGTCCTGCGCCTGCGTAAAATGCAGGAGCTTGGCGCTGATATCCCGAAAATCGCCCTGATGCCGCAAAACAAAACGGATGTATTGACCCTGCTTGGCGCCACGCTGGAAATGCAGGAACGCTATGCCGATCGCCCGATCATTACTATGTCGATGGCCAAAACAGGGGTGATTTCACGTCTGTCCGGTGAGGTTTTCGGTTCAGCGGCAACCTTTGGTGCGGTGAAAAAAGCCTCTGCCCCTGGGCAAATTTCGGTCACCGACCTACGTACCGTTTTGACCATATTGCATCAGGCGTAATAGTACCGTTTATCCATATTAATATCAGTAATGCCCTGCCCCAGATATTCGCTTAATCACGAATATCGGGCAGATGGCCGGACATTATTAAATAACTCACATTATTATTGTCGAATATAGCGACAGGTAGTCGCACGCATATAATCTGGAGTTCACATGAAATTATCAAGACCAAAACGCATTGATGGTCGGGTCCCCGTATTATCCGCAGCGGATGCCATTAATTATATTCCTGATGAGGCAACGCTCTGTGTATTAGGCGCAGGTGGCGGTATTCTCGAAGCAACAACATTAATTAATGCGCTGGCTGAAAAATATAAAAACGCACATTCACCCCGAAACTTATCATTGATTAGCCCAACGGGATTAGGTGACCGTGCTGACCGTGGAATTAGCCCGTTAGCACAAGAAGGTTTAGTCAAATGGGCATTATGCGGCCACTGGGGACAATCACCACGAATTTCCGACCTCGCTGAGCAGAATAAAATTGCCGCCTATAACTATCCTCAGGGCGTATTAACCCAGACCCTGCGTGCCTCGGCAGCCCACCAGCCGGGTATTCTGAGTGAGATCGGTATCGGAACATTTGTCGATCCCCGCCAACAGGGCGGAAAGCTGAATGAAGTGACCACCGAAGATCTGATCAAGCTGGTGGAAATTGATAACAAAGAGTACCTCTACTACAAAGCCATTGCGCCAAACATCGCCTTTATTCGCGCCACCACCTGCGACAGCGAAGGTTACGCCACGTTTGAAGATGAAGTTATGTATCTTGACGCGCTGGTGATTGCTCAGGCCGTTCACAACAACGGCGGTATCGTCATGATGCAGGTGCAAAAAATGGTGAAGAAAGCCACACTGCACCCAAAAGCCGTGCGTATTCCGGGCTATCTGGTCGATATTGTGGTCATCGATCCCGATCAAACTCAATTGTACGGCGGCGCGCCGGTTAACCGCTTTATCTCGGGCGATTTTGTCCTTGATGACAGCCAGCAGACTGCCCTGCCGCTCAATCAGCGTAAACTGGTGGCCCGACGCGCCCTGTTCGAAATGCGTAAAGGCGCGGTCGGCAACGTTGGCGTGGGTATCGCCGATGGTATTGGTCTCGTTGCACGCGAAGAAGGCTGCGCTGACGACTTTATTCTGACGGTCGAGACCGGCCCGATTGGCGGAATTACCTCCCAGGGCATCGCTTTTGGCGCCAACGTCAACACCCGCGCGATTCTGGATATGACCTCCCAGTTTGACTTCTACCACGGCGGTGGGCTGGATGTATGCTATTTAAGCTTCGCCGAAGTGGATCGCCACGGCAACGTCGGCGTACATAAATTCAATGGCAAAATTATGGGGACCGGCGGTTTTATCGATATTAGCGCCACCTCGAAGAAAATAATATTTTGCGGCACCTTAACTGCCGGAAGCCTGAAAACGGAAGTTGCCAATGGCAAATTAAATATCGTGCAGGAAGGCCGGGTGAAAAAATTCGTCAACGAATTACCTGAAGTCACTTTCAGCGGAAAAATTGCACTCGAGCGCGGACTGGATGTGCGTTACATCACCGAGCGTGCTGTATTTACGTTAAAAGAAGATGGTCTTCATTTAGTCGAAATTGCGCCAGGAGTCTCTTTACAGGAAGACATTCTGGACAAAATGGATTTCCCTCCGGTTATTTCTTCGGAACTGAAACTGATGGACGAAAGATTATTTATCGATGCTTCGATGGGTTTTATATTGCCCGATGCCGCCAATTAAAAGGAGTACCCTGATGGATTTTTCATTAACTGAAGAACAAGAGCTGCTGCTTGCCAGCATTCGCGAACTGATTACCAGCAATTTCCCGGAGGAATATTTCCGTACCTGCGATCAGACGGCTACCTATCCGAAAGAGTTTATGCGCGCCCTTGCGGACAACGGTATTTCAATGCTGGGCGTTCCGGAAGAGTTCGGCGGTATCCCGGCAGATTACGTCACGCAGATGCTGGCACTGATGGAAGTTTCCAAATGCGGCGCACCCGCTTTTTTAATCACGAACGGTCAGTGCATTCACAGTATGCGTCGTTTTGGCTCCGCCGAGCAGTTACGTAAAACAGCAGAAAGCACCATGGAAACGGGCGATCCGGCTTATGCGCTGGCATTAACCGAACCGGGAGCAGGTTCAGACAATAACAGCGCCACCACCAGCTACACCCGCAAAAACGGCAAGGTATATCTCAACGGGCAAAAAACCTTTATCACTGGCGCTAAAGAGTATCCTTATATGCTGGTACTGGCTCGCGACCCGGAGCCGAAAGATCCGAAGAAAGCCTTTACACTGTGGTGGGTGGATTCGAAGAAACCCGGCATTAAGGTGAACCCGTTGCATAAAATCGGCTGGCACATGCTCAGCACCTGCGAAGTTTATCTTGATGATGTTGAAGTAGACGAAAGCGATATGGTCGGCGAAGAAGGCATGGGCTTCCTCAACGTCATGTACAACTTTGAGATGGAACGGTTGATCAACGCCGCGCGTAGTACCGGTTTCGCCGAGTGCGCCTTCGAAGATGCCGCCCGTTACGCTAACCAGCGCATCGCATTTGGTAAACCGATTGGCCATAACCAGATGATCCAGGAAAAACTGGCGCTGATGGCGATTAAAATTGAAAACATGCGCAATATGGTGTTGAAAGTGGCCTGGCAGGCCGATCAGGAACAGTCGCTGCGGACCAGCGCGGCGTTGGCAAAACTGTATTGCGCCCGCACGGCAATGGAAGTGATTGATGACGCCATTCAGATCATGGGCGGGCTGGGTTACACCGATGAAGCGCGCGTTTCCCGATTCTGGCGCGATGTTCGCTGCGAGCGCATTGGCGGCGGCACCGACGAAATTATGATTTACGTCGCCGGACGCCAAATCCTGAAAGATTATCAGAATAAGTAAGCGGTAAATCGTGCCGGATAGCGCACAAGCGTTTTCCGGCACGAGCCAGGATAATCAGACCTCTGGCATTAAGCATTCCTGCTCAACCAGATTATTTTTAAACTGCTTGCGATAATCACTGGGGGTACAACCCACATGCCGCTGAAAGAGTTTGGCAAAGTGATCGACATTTTCATACCCTACCCGCCAGGAGATTTCCGCTAACGAAGCTTCCGTATTCGTCAGGGCAAATTTCGCCTCGGTCATTCGTCGCTGAATCACATAATTGATCGGCGAAATTCGATACTCCTTAGTAAATTCATGGCAGATATAACTCACGCTGGCCCGGAATTTTTTGGATAACTGATCGAGAGTAATTTTTTCACGGAAGTTATTATTTAAATAAACCAGCACATCTTTAATTAAGACATCTTTTTTAATATAACCTTGCTCAGAACGATAGGCATTTTTAAAGTTTTCGTAAAATAAAACGGTTAGAGCATATGCAAAAGCGTCGAAGGCTGAAGATGTCAGGTTATTTTTGCTCTGGGGGAGCATAACCCCCAACTCATTAAAGATACTCTTAATAACCTCCTTCCCCTGAGTAACGCTAATCACGGGACACGAGTGCATCTGCAATAGCTGATTATCCTGCCAGCCGTTGAAACGAAAACCGTAGAGCGCGCAGGTGTAAGTCGTTGCAGGCGCGCTACTATCCGAAGCAACCGCATGAAGTCGCCCTTGCTCTATCACCACGATATCCCCGGCATGCGCGACATACAGCGACGAATCGATAATTAATCTTGCGACCCCTTTTTTGACATAAATAAGCTCTGTTTCATTATCGTGAACGTGATGACCCGACTCCCAGTTAGGGTCATCACTGATGACGAATCGCGAGAATCTCGGGGTTTTTCCCTGTTCAAAAAGGGTCTCCACGGCATTATCAAAGCAGCGTTGATACATGACAACCTCCACCTAAAGGCAGCAATTTTGGGATTATTAATATCAGAAAATAAAAACGATAATGACGTTATACAACGTTATTCCTTCCCGGCGAAACAAAATTATTTGCGCCGTCTGCAAGATGACACCTTTTGCTTTGGTACATTGCTGCCATTGATTATTTGCGTTTTATAATAATCAAAAAGAATAAATGTTATTAAGTCTGCATTAATAATTTACATATAAGAAACAAATTCAGCGCAGAGGCGATTAAAAACATGACGCATTTCGCAATTATTTTCACTGTCTTTGTGTTCCCGTTTTTTCCTCTGGTACGCACCGTCTGATTATTGCTGATAAACCAGGCATTCCCGGGACGTTTTTTTTGCAAGATTGTTGGCAATGAAAACAGATTTCCCCGTCGAAAACAGCCCTCCCTCTGTCGCACACTATTTTCAGTCAATTTTCCCTACTGTCGATAATGACGCACCACGTCATCATCCACACGAGAATCACTGGAGATGCCATGAAAATAATAACCTGCTTTAAGTTGGTGCCTGAAGAACAGGACATTGTTGTTACCCCACAGCGCTCGCTTAACTTTGACCGGGCCGATGCCAAAATCAGCCAGTTTGACTTAAATGCGATAGAGGCCGCAGCGCAACTTAGCGCGGAGGGTGATGAAATCGTCGCCTTAACGGTGGGCGGGTCGCTACTACAAAACTCCAAAGTGCGTAAAGACGTGCTGTCCCGCGGGCCGGACAGTTTGTATATGGTGCAGGATCCACAACTGGAGCATTCATTACCCCGGGATACCGCTCAGGCGCTGGCCTGTGCGGCCAACAATATGGATTTCGACCTGATGCTGTTCGGTGAAGGATCGGGGGATATCTACGCGCAGCAGGTCGGCTTACTGGTTGGGGAACTATTACAGCTCCCAGTGATTAATGCCGTCAGCAGCATCCAACGTAATGGCGACCGCCTTGTGGTTGAGCGCACGCTTGAAGATGAAGTCGAAGTAATTGATCTGCCGCTCCCCGCCGTACTGTGCGTGACGTCGGATATCAACACACCGCGTATTCCCTCGATGAAGGCGATTCTGGGCGCGGGTAAAAAACCGGTCACCCCGTGGCAAGCCAGCGATATTGGTTGGATACCTGCGTCACCGTTAGCGGAGCTGGTGAGCCTCACCGTGCCGCCGCAAACCGAACGTCAGCACATCATTCTGGAAAATGACTCAGCAGAAGCCATTGCCGAACTGGCTGAACACCTGAAAAAAGCCCTGAACTAAGCCCAACGGAGAGAAATCATCATGAGTAAATTAGCCAACGTCTGGGTGTTCAGCGATAACGTAGAACGCTATGCAGAATTAATGGCCGGCGCTCGCCTGTGGGGTGAGCAGGTACACCTTATCGTACAAGGCAGCGACCAGGCCAATCAGTTGCAAGCCCTGGGCGCCGATAAGATAGTCGTGCTCGACGCAACCTCCGGTTTACAGCGTGTTGAAAATTACGCTGAGACCATCGCCGCCCTGATGCAGGAACACGCCGGGCTGCTGCTAATGTCCGCGACTAAACGAGCCAAATCCCTTGGCGCACGCTTAAGCATTCAGCTCAACGCAGCGATGGTGAACGACGCCACATCGGTAACGCTGGATGCAGGCATTTTGTTCGCCGAACACCGGATGTATGGTGGTCTGGCATTTGGCAAAGAAAAAATCAAAAGTACGCTGGCGATTATCACGCTTGCCCCAGGCCAGCTTGAACCGGTCGCGGAAAACGCCTCACACAACTGCCCGGTTGTCTCAGCAACGTACATCGCACCGCACCATGAAGTGATGTACCTGGAGCGTCGTGCCAAATCCGTGAGCAGCGTGGATCTCAGCAAAGCCAGGCGCGTGGTGGGTGTGGGTCGCGGCCTGGTGGCGCAAAACGATCTGGAAATGGTGCGCCAACTGGCATCGGTGCTGGGTGCTGAAGTGGGTTGTTCACGACCGATTGCCGAAGGCGAAAACTGGATGGAACGCGAACGCTACATTGGCGTTTCTGGCGTGTTATTGAAATCAGACCTGTATCTCACGCTGGGCATCTCAGGACAAATTCAGCATATGGTCGGCGGTAACGGCGCGAAAGTCATTGTCGCCATCAACAAAGATAAAAAAGCCCCTATTTTCAATTACGCCGATTACGGTCTGGTGGGCGACATCTACAAAGTGGTTCCGGCCCTTATCGACCATCTCAGCCGCTAATCCCGTTAACGCACATCTCCCGCTGCCCTCGCGGCGGGAAAGGAGCATAAAGCATGTCAGATGAAAAATTTGATGCCATTGTGGTCGGTGCTGGTGTAGCGGGTACAATGGCAGGCTACGTTATGGCCCGGGCCGGACTGGACGTACTGGTCATTGAGCGCGGCAACAGTGCGGGCAGTAAAAATATGACCGGCGGGAGACTCTACGCGCATAGCCTTGAGCGCATCATGCCCGGATTCGCGCAGGAAGCGCCTCTCGAACGTAAAGTCACTCGCGAAAAAATCTCCTTCCTGACCGAAGAGAGCGCCGTTACCCTCGACTTCCATCGTGAAAAAGACAACGCGCCAGCGCAGGACTCTTATACCGTTTTGCGCAACCGGCTTGACCCATGGCTAATGGAAAAAGCGGAACAGGCTGGCGTGCAGTTCATCCCCGGCGTGCGCGTCGACGCGCTAATTCGCGAAGGCAATAAGGTCACCGGAGTGCAAGCCGGGGACGATATCCTTGAAGCCAATATTGTCATCCTAGCCGATGGCGTTAATTCTATGCTGGGACGGTCGCTGGGAATGGTTCCCCCCTCTTCTGCGCAGCACTATGCCGTTGGCGTAAAAGAGCTGATCGGCTTACCGTCGGCGGTGATTGCGGATCGGTTCAATCTGTCAGGCAACGAAGGTGCAGCCTGGCTGTTCGCAGGCTCACCGTCTGATGGACTGATGGGAGGCGGATTTCTGTATACCAACCAGGATTCCATCTCTCTGGGCCTGGTGTGTGGTCTGGGGGATATTGCCCATGCCACGAAAAGCATTCCGCAAATGCTGGAAGACTTTAAGCGACACCCGACTATTCGTCCGCTGATTGCCGGCGGTGAACTGCTGGAGTATTCCGCACATATGGTACCGGAAGGCGGTCTGGCAATGGTTCCGAAGCTGGTTGATGACGGGGTAATGATCGTCGGCGATGCCGCTGGTTTCTGTCTGAATCTGGGTTATACCGTGCGCGGCATGGATTTGGCGATAGCTTCCGCAGAAGCCGCCGCCCAAACAGCCATTGCAGCAAAAGAACGCCAGGATTACTCGGCCAGTAGCCTGATGGATTACAAACGCGCCCTCGAACAAGGCTGTGTGATGCGTGATTTACAGCATTTTCGCAAGATCCCGGCGCTGATGGAAAACCCGCGCCTGTTCACCCAGTATCCCCGCATGGTGGTCGATATCATGAACGATATGTTTACCGTCGACGGAAGCCCAAATCAGCCCGTTCGCAAGATGATCATGTCCCATGCCAGGCAAATTGGGCTGATAAACTTACTGAAAGACGGCATCAAGGGGGCCACCGCACTATGAATCAGGACACTAACGTTAACGTCGACGTCAAACTGGGCGTCAATAAATTTAATGTTGATGAAGGCCACCCGCACATCATTCTGGCTGAACATCCCGACCTTAATGAATTTCGCAAGTTGCTGAAAGCCTGCCCCGCCGGACTGTATAAACAGGATGAGAGTGGAAATATTCATTTTGATTCCGCAGGCTGCCTGGAGTGCGGCACCTGCCGGGTGCTGTGCGGTGACACGATCCTCACACAATGGGAATACCCGCTCGGAACATTTGGCGTTGATTTCCGCTACGGCTAACGGATTTTGCATGTTGTACGCCGGATTGGCCCCGCCTGGCCATCCGGTCAGATGTATGCCGAAATAATCCTGGGAATAACTTCATGAGTATCACACTTACGTTTAACGCCGAACATCGCCAGGTCTGGCGACAACTGGGTTTATGGGGAGATGCTTCGCTTGGCGATTACTGGCACCAAACCGCCAGAGCCATGCCGGATAAAATCGCCGTGGTTGATAATCATGGTGCTTCATATACCTACGCTGCACTCGACGATGCTGCCAGCAGTCTGGCAACCTGGTTTGTAGCCTGCGGGATCCAACCCGGCGATCGCATTGCCTTTCAGTTGCCTGGCTGGTGCGAGTTCACCATTATCTACCTGGCCTGCCTGAAAACCGGGGCCGTTTCCGTACCACTGCTGCCTGCCTGGCGCGAAGCGGAACTGGTGTGGGTACTGAACAAATGCAAAGCGAAGATTTTTTTCGCACCGACGTTGTTTAAACAGACCCGACCGGTCGATCTGATCCTCCCCTTGCAAAACCAGTTGCCGCATCTGCAACAGATTGTCGCCGTAGATAAACTGGCACCGGCCACCGCTTCGCTGGCGTTCAGCCAACTGCTTCTGGCTCCGCCATTAACCCAGGTTATTAACGTTCACGCCGATGAACTGGCTGCCGTGCTGTTTACCTCCGGGACTGAGGGAATGCCGAAAGGCGTAATGTTAACCCACAACAATATCCTTGCCAGCGAACGCGCCTACTGTGCCCGACTCAATCTTACCTGGCAGGATGTGTTTTTGATGCCTGCCCCACTGGGACACGCTACCGGTTTTTTGCATGGCGTTACCGCGCCGTTTTTAATCGGCGCACGCAGCGTATTGTTGGATATATTCACCCCAACCGCCTGTCTTGAACTGCTCGAGCAACAACGCTGTACCTGCGTGCTCGGTGCAACCCCCTTCGTCTACGACATGTTGTGTAGCCTGGAAAAACGGCCCTGTGATCTCACATCACTACGTTTTTTCTTATGCGGTGGCACCACTATTCCGCAAAAGATTGCCCGTGACTGCCAACAGCGCGGCATTAAATTGTTAAGCATCTATGGTTCGACGGAGAGCTCGCCGCATGCGCTAGTCAATCTCGACGATTCACTTTCACGCATGATGAACACCGATGGATATGCCGCCGCAGGCGTGGAAATTAAAGTCGTCGATGAAGCGCGCAATACGTTGCCTGCAGGGATCGAAGGTGAAGAAGCCTCGCGTGGCCCCAATGTTTTTATGGGCTACCTCGATGAGCCTGAACTGACCGCCCGCGCGCTGGACAAAGATGGCTGGTATTACAGTGGCGACTTATGCCGCATGGACGAAGCGGGATACATCAAAATTACCGGGCGTAAAAAAGATATTATTGTGCGCGGAGGGGAAAACATCAGCAGCCGCGAAGTGGAGGATATTTTATTGCAGCATCCGCGCATTCATGATGCCTGCGTTGTCGCGATGCCAGACGATCGGTTAGGTGAACGGTCATGCGCTTATGTGGTGCTGAAACCGCCGCATCATTCGCTGTCGCTGGAATCAGTGGTGGCCTTTTTTAGTCGCAAACGGGTGGCAAAGTATAAATATCCGGAACACATCGTCATTGTCGAAACGTTACCGCGCACGGCGTCAGGTAAGGTACAAAAATACCTGCTGCGTCAGGATATCATTCAGCGTTTAAGCGTGGAGAGTGTGGAAAGCGTTGAAGGGTAAAGTACCGGATGGCGACGCTAACACCTCTAATCCGGCCTACGTTGCATACTAACCGTAGGCCGGATAAGGCATTTACGCCACCATCCGGCATGATGTTACTTCTTCAGTTCAGCCAGGCTCAGCCAGGTCTGCACGACGGTGTCCGGGTTCAGCGACAGACTGTCGATCCCCTCTTCCATGAGCCAGGCGGCGAAGTCTTCGTGATCGGATGGACCCTGACCGCAGATACCCACGTATTTGCCCTGCTTCTTGGCTGCACGAATCGCCATCGACAGCAGCGCTTTCACCGCGTCGTTACGCTCGTCAAACAGTTCAGAAACCACACCAGAGTCACGGTCCAGTCCCAGCGCCAGCTGCGTCATGTCGTTTGAACCGATGGAGAAACCGTCAAAGTACTCAAGGAACTGTTCGGCCAGCAAGGCGTTGGACGGGATCTCGCACATCATGATGATCTTCAGTCCGTTCTCACCGCGTTTCAGCCCCTGACGCGCCAGCTCTTCCACTACCGCTTTCGCCTGGGCAACGGTACGTACAAACGGGACCATCACTTCAACGTTAGTCAGGCCCATATCGTTACGGACACGTTTCACTGCGTCACATTCCAGCGCGAAACAGTCGCGGAAGCTATCAGCAATGTAACGGCCCGCCCCGCGGAAGCCCAGCATCGGGTTCTCTTCATGCGGCTCATAACGCTCACCGCCGACGAGGTTGGCATATTCGTTGGACTTAAAGTCTGACAAACGCACGATAACGCGTTTTGGATAGAACGCTGCACCCAGCGTGGCGATCCCTTCCGTCAGACGACCAACGTAGAATTCACGCGGGGAATCAAAACCTTTCATCATGCCGCGGATTTCGTTTTGCAGCTCAGGCGTCTGGTCATCGAACTCCAGCAACGCACGCGGGTGTACGCCAATCATGCGGTTGATGATAAATTCCAGACGCGCCAGGCCGACACCTTCGTTTGGCAGACAGGCGAAGTCGAAAGCCCGGTCCGGGTTACCCACGTTCATCATCACCTTCAACGGCAGATCCGGCATGGTCTCCACGCTGGAACTCTTCACGCTGAAGTCGAGCATCTCAGCATAAACATAACCGGTATCACCCTCGGCGCAGGAGACTGTGACTTTCTCACCGTCCTTCATACGCTCGGTGGCGTCACCACAGCCAACCACGGCCGGGATCCCCAGTTCACGGGCAATGATCGCCGCGTGACAGGTACGACCGCCACGGTTGGTGACAATCGCCGCCGCTTTCTTCATGATCGGTTCCCAGTCCGGGTCGGTCATGTCGGTAACCAGGACGTCGCCAGGTTCGATACGGTTCATTTCGCTGATGTCCTGAATGACTTTGACCGGACCCGCGCCAATGCGGTGACCGATAGCACGACCTTCAGCAATAATTTTACCCTGAGCATGCAGCGTATAACGCTCCATCACCTGGCCGCGCGAGCGCACGGTTTCCGGACGCGCCTGCACAATGAACAGCTTGCCGGTATGACCGTCTTTCGCCCATTCGATGTCCATCGGACGACCGTAGTGCTTCTCGATCTGTACCGCCTGCTTCGCCAGCTCCTGCACTTCTTCGTTGGTCAGGGAGAAAATGTCGCGCTGCTCCTGCGGTACATCTTCAATCGTCACCTGCTTGCCATGTTCCTGGGTTGGCGCGTAGACCATACGGATTTTTTTCGAACCCATTGTGCGACGGACGATCGCCGGACGGTTTGCCGCCAGAGTCGGTTTGTGCACGTAGAACTCATCCGGGTTAACGGCACCCTGCACGACCATCTCGCCGAGGCCCCATGCGGAAGTGATGAACACCACCTGATCGAAACCGGATTCGGTATCGATGGAGAACATTACGCCGGAAGACGCGAGGTCTGAGCGCACCATCCGCTGAACGCCAGCAGAGAGCGCCACGCCACGATGGTCATAACCCTGGTGAACGCGATAAGAGATTGCACGGTCGTTAAACAGCGAGGCAAAGACGTGTTTGATAGCAACCAGTACGGCATCAAATCCCTGGACGTTGAGGAAGGTTTCCTGCTGACCGGCAAATGACGCATCTGGCATATCTTCTGCGGTGGCGGAAGAGCGCACGGCAAAAGAGGCATGGGCATCGTCTGCTGACAGCTGCGCGTAGGCATCGCGGACGGCATTTTCCAGCTCCGGCTGGAAAGGAGTGTCGATAATCCACTGGCGGATCTGTGCGCCGGCTTTCGCAAGCTCGGTGACATCGTCAATATCCGTTTTATCCAGCAGCTCATAAATGCGCTGGTTTACACCGCTCTGGTCCAGAAACTGGTTAAACGCATCGGCGGTCGTTGCAAAACCATTCGGTACGGAAACACCCATACCGGAAAGGTTAGTAATCATTTCACCCAGGGAGGCATTTTTGCCCCCAACTCTGTCTACATCATTCATGCCGAGTTGGTTATACCAAAGCACCAGCGGTGACGAGCCATTGTTGGACATCGAACAATCCTTATATATGAACGAGGTTAGGAAACTCAATTTTGCGTAATTATCTTTGCATATTTACTTCAGCGAAAAAAACGGTGAATCGTTCAAGCAACTTTATTTTTTATTTTTTCAGATTGTTTCCGCATTTGCGCAAACCCGCGAGCCACAGGGGATCACCACAAAAACTACCGGTATAAACATTTGTTCCGAAAAATGAAATGTACTTTTCAGTAAATATAAAAATACCGTTTCATTTTACAAAATAGATGCAGCAATATTCGCTTCTGGCGAATTTTAATTTATGCTTTCAGAGAATTATGTCAGCCCCAGGATGAGCAAAATGGATAATGCTGTTGATCGTCACGTATTTTATATTTCTGATGGTACGGCCATCACCGCCGAGGTATTGGGCCACGCGGTAATGTCGCAATTTCCGGTTACGATCAGCAGCATTACGCTGCCGTTTGTGGAAAATGAGAGTCGTGCGCGAGCGGTCAAAGACCAGATTGACGCGATCTATCAACAAACTGGCGTGCGCCCTTTGGTGTTTTACTCTATCGTTTTGCCGGAAATTCGCTCGATCATTTTGCAAAGCGAAGGATTTTGTCAGGATATCGTGCAGGCGTTGGTTGCCCCACTACAGCAAGAGATGAAGCTCGATCCTACGCCGATCGCCCATCGTACCCACGGCCTGAACCCCGGCAACCTTAACAAGTACGACGCGCGCATTGCCGCCATTGATTATACCCTCGCCCATGACGACGGCATTTCGTTGCGCAACCTCGATCAGGCGCAGGTGATCCTGCTTGGCGTTTCCCGTTGCGGTAAAACCCCGACCAGTTTGTATCTGGCCATGCAGTTTGGCATTCGCGCGGCCAACTACCCCTTTATTGCCGATGATATGGATAATCTGGTGCTGCCAGCGTCCCTGAAGCCGTTACAGCATAAATTGTTCGGCCTGACCATTGACCCTGAGCGCCTGGCGGCCATCCGCGAAGAGCGCCGGGAAAACAGCCGTTACGCCTCGATGCGCCAGTGCCGGATGGAGGTTGCTGAGGTGGAAGCGCTATACCGGAAAAACCAGATCCCATGGCTGAACAGTACCAATTATTCGGTAGAAGAGATTGCTACCAAGATCCTCGACATCATGGGGCTGAATCGCCGCATGTACTAGAATGCTAGTGCATTGGTTCGATTTTTTGTTATTATGCTCGCCACCAGGCAGGATGAGTATGATATTGTGATATACATCACTTCCCGGTAGTCCTGCCGTTGAAGCAACAAATTTCTGAGACAAGTAATGAACAGAACCGATGAACTCCGTACTGCGCGTATTGACAACCTGGTCACTCCAGCAGAGCTTGCGCAACGGCATCCTGTTTCGTCCTCCGTCGCCCGTCATGTTACGGACTCCCGACGCCGGATAGAAAAAATATTAAATGGTGAAGACGCTCGTTTACTGGTGATCGTAGGTCCCTGCTCGATTCACGATCTTGATGCCGCCATGGAATACGCGACGCGTTTACAGGCGCTGCGCGAAAAACATCAGGCGCGTCTGGAAATCGTGATGCGCACTTATTTTGAAAAACCGCGCACCGTAGTGGGCTGGAAAGGCTTAATTTCCGACCCAGATTTAAACGGCAGCTACCGCGTGAACCACGGCATTGAACTGGCGCGTAAACTGCTGTTGCAGGTCAATGAACTGGGCGTACCCACGGCAACAGAATTCCTCGACATGGTGACCGGTCAGTTTATTGCTGATTTAATCAGTTGGGGAGCCATTGGCGCACGCACCACCGAAAGCCAGATCCACCGTGAAATGGCCTCTGCGCTTTCCTGCCCGGTCGGCTTTAAAAACGGTACGGATGGCAATACGCGTATTGCCGTCGATGCGATTCGCGCCTCCCGTGCCAGCCATATGTTCCTCTCTCCGGATAAAACCGGCCAGATGACCATTTATCAGACCAGCGGTAATCCTTACGGGCATATCATCATGCGCGGCGGTAAAAAACCGAATTATTATGCTGAAGATATTGCCGCCGCCTGCGATACCCTGCACGAATTTTCCCTGCCTGAACATCTGGTGGTCGATTTTAGCCATGGCAATTGCCAGAAGCAGCATCGTCGTCAGTTAGACGTTTGTGATGATGTGTGCCAGCAAATTCGCAATGGTTCGACGGCGATTGCCGGGATTATGGCGGAGAGTTTCCTGCGTGAAGGTACGCAAAAAATCGTTAGCGGCCAGCCGCTGGTTTACGGCCAGTCCATTACCGACCCGTGCCTGAACTGGGAAGATACTGAACTACTGGTTGAAAAACTCGCCTCTGCGGTTGATAGCCGTTTTTAATGCTGTTCGCCGGGTAACATCACGTTGCCCGGTGCTAATCCTTTGTTTTCCCCCTCCTTATTGTACAAAATCTATTCTCGTCACAATTATTTCACAAAAAGGCTTGCCGCAATTTTGCAGTTTGATGATAATGATTATCATTGTTAAATTGATTGTTATTTTTAAAAACTATTCACGTATGGATAACACAACAACGCCCGCAAAAGAAAAAACACCGCCAGCCGTCGCGCCAAACGAGCGTCGAATTGACAGTAAAAGTCTGCTGGGCAAAGAGGGGCGCGTGATCATAGAACACGATGGTCAGCTCTATTTACTGCGCCAGACACAAGCCGGAAAACTCATTCTGACCAAATAAACACCACTTTTCGCCAGCCACCCAGGTAATACCCAGGCAGCCAGCGCTTTTCGATTTCCTAATGGAGAGTTGCTATGCCACACCTGCACACTGCATCCCTGCGCCCTTCGCTCTTGGCGCTGGCGATTATCAGTAACCTGCCCGCCGTCGCGTATGCGGCGGTAGAAGATATGACCGTCACCGCTACCGGCAATGCCCGTAGTGCTTTTGAAGCACCGATGATGGTTAGCGTGATTGATGCCACCGCGCCGGAAAACCAGACCGCCAGCTCAGCAGCCGACCTGTTGCGTACGGTTCCGGGCCTGACCCTTGACGGCACCGGTCGCACTAACGGCCAGGACGTGAATCTGCGCGGCTACGATCGACGTGGCGTTCTGGTGCTGGTTGATGGCGTTCGTCAGGGAACCGACACCGGACACCTGAACAGTACCTTCCTCGATCCGGCGCTGATCAAACGCATCGAGGTCGTCCGTGGCCCTTCTGCACTGCTGTACGGTAGCGGCGCGTTAGGTGGTGTGATCGCCTATGACACTGCGGATGCCAAAGATCTGCTGGAAGCCGGACAAAACAGCGGTTATCTCGTGTTCGGTACCGCGGCAACTGGCGATCACAGCCTCGGTATGGGCGCCAGCGCGTTTGGTCGCACCGATACGCTGGACGGACTGCTTGCCTGGTCCAGTCGCGATCGCGGTGATTTGCGCCAGAGCAACGGTACTACGGCACCAAACGACGAAGCGATTAACAATATGCTGGCGAAAGGCAGCTGGAAAATTGACAGCGCCCAGACGCTGGCCGGCTCGCTGCGTTACTACAACAATGACGCCCGTGAACCTAAAAACCCGCAAACCAGCGCGGCGGATGCCACCAGCAACCCGATGACCGATCGCTCAACCATCCAGCGCGACGCGCAACTGACCTACTCGATTGCTCCAGCCGACAATGACTGGTTGAACGCGGATGCCCGCGTCTACTGGTCCGAAGCACGCATTAATGCGCAAAACACGGATAACACCGGCGAGTTTCGCAAACAAACCACCAAAGGCGGCAAAATCGACAACCGCAGCCGCCTGTTTACCGACTCTTTTGCATCTCATTTGCTGACCTACGGCGGGGAATACTATCGTCAGGAACAACAGCCAGGCGGCGCAACCACCGGTTTCCCGGAGGCAAAAATCGATTTCAGCTCCGGTTGGTTACAAGATGAAATCACCCTGCGCGACCTGCCGGTTACGCTGCTGGGCGGTACCCGTTATGACTCTTATCGCGGCAGCAGCGACGGCTATGAAGATGTCGATGCCGATAAATGGTCGTCCCGCGCCGGGCTCACCGTTGCGCCAACCGACTGGCTGATGCTGTTCGGTTCATACGCTCAGGCCTTCCGTGCGCCGACCATGGGCGAGATGTATAACGATGCGAAACACTTCTCGATTGGCCGTTTTTACACCAACTACTGGGTGCCGAACCCTAACCTACGCCCGGAAACCAACGAAACCCAGGAATACGGATTTGGCCTGCGCTTTGACGATCTGTTGATGGCGAGCGATGCGCTCGAATTTAAAGCCAGCTATTTCGACACCAAAGCGAAAGATTACATCTCCACCAGCGTCGACTTTGCCGCCGCGACAACCATGTCCTATAACGTACCCAACGCCAAAATCTGGGGCTGGGACGTGATGGCGAAATATTCCGCCGATCTGTTCAGCCTCGACATGGCCTATAACCGTACGCGCGGCAAAGATACAGACACCGGCGAATACATTTCCAGCATTAACCCGGATACCGTCACCAGCAAACTGAACGTACCGGTTGCGCACAGCGGTTTCTCCGTTGGCTGGATAGGTACATTTGCTGACCGTTCAACGCATATCAGTAGCAGCTACACGAAACAGCCCGGTTATGCGGTAAATGATTTCTACGTGAGCTATCAGGGCCAACAAGCGCTGAAAGGCATGACCACCACGCTGGTACTGGGCAACGCCTTCGACAAAGAGTACTGGTCGCCGCAGGGCATTCCGCAGGATGGTCGTAATGGCAAAATTTTCGTGAGTTATCAGTGGTAATCACTTTCCCCCGGTTCGCCGGGGCAGCAATCTGGAAGGAAGAGACAATGAATCATTACACTCGCTGGCTGGAACTGAAGAAAGAAAATCCTGGCAAATACGCACGTGATATTGCGGGATTGATGAATATTAGCGAAGCCGAACTGACCTTCGCGCGCGTCGGTCATGACGCCTGGCGCTTACGTGGCGAAGTGCGTGAAATCCTCGGCGCACTGGAAGCCGTCGGCGAAACCAAATGTATATGCCGCAACGAATATGCTGTGCATGAGCAGGTTGGTGCGTTTACCAATCAGCACCTGAACGGTCATGCCGGACTGGTACTCAATCCGCGCGCCCTCGACCTGCGCCTGTTCCTCAATCAGTGGGCAAGCGTGTTCCATATCAGCGAAACAACCGCCCACGGTGAGCGTCAGAGCATTCAGTTCTTTGACCATCAGGGGGATGCGCTGCTGAAGGTCTATGCCACACAGAATACCCTCATTGAGGAATGGGCTGCGTTGCTGACCCGTTTCATCTTCGCGGAAAACCCGCCTCTGGCGCTGCAACCCGCCACCCCTTCTGCTCCAGCTACCGTCACGGTCGATGCGCAGACCGTGGATCAAGAGTGGCGAGCCATGACCGATGTACACCAGTTCTTCGGTCTGCTGAAACGCCACGATCTCACCCGCCAACAGGCGTTTAACCTGGTGGGCGACGATCTGGCCTGTAAAGTCGCAAATAGCGCATTGGCGCAGTTACTCGACACCGCGCGCCAGGATGGCAATGAAATTATGGTCTTTGTGGGTAATCGTGGCTGCGTACAGATTTTCACCGGTGTGATAGAAAAACTGGTGCCGATGAAAGGCTGGCTGAATATATTCAACCCGACATTTACCTTACACCTGCTGGAAGAGAGCGTGGCAGAAACATGGGTAACGCGCAAACCGACCGCCGATGGCCACGTCACCAGCCTGGAACTGTTTGCTGCCGACGGCACGCAAATCGCCCAGTTGTATGGTCAACGAACGGAAGGCGAACCGGAGCAGACGCAATGGCGCGCGCAAATTGACGCACTGACGCCGAAAGGGCTGGCCGCATGAAAAAACTACTGGTCCTGATTGCGCTACTGCCCATCGTCGCGATGGCTGCGTCCAGGGAACGGGTTGTTGCTCTCGGTGGCGATGTCACCGAGATTGTATACGCACTGGGAGCACAGTCTTCCCTTGTGGCGCGAGACAGCACCAGCCAGTGGCCTGAAGCAGCAAACGCCCTACCTGATGTCGGTTATTTGCGCCAACTCAACGCCGAAGGGATCCTTGCCACCCATCCTACGCTGGTCCTTGCCAGCGCGCAGGCGCAGCCCTCTCTGGCGCTAAAACAGCTCGAACAGAGCAACGTCAGGGTTGTGACGATCCCGGCAAGCAACGCGCTTAATGTAATTGATGAAAAAATTCGCGTCATCGCCGAAGCCACCCATAGGGAGGCCGATGGCGAAACGCTGCGCACCCGCTTCCGTCAGGAACTGGCGGCGCTGCCGTCATCTGAACTTAACAAACGAGTGTTGTTTATTCTCAATCATGGCGGGATGACCGCGATGGCAGCGGGCCAGCAAACCGCAGCCGATGCGGCTATTCGTGCCGCCGGTTTGCGCAACGCAGTGCAGGGTGTTAACCGCTATCAGCCGCTGTCGCAGGAAGGTGTCATTGCCAGCCAACCCGATCTGGTGGTGATTTCACAGGACGGCGTTAAGGCGATGGGTGGCGAAGATAACCTGTGGGCGCTGCCGGGCCTGGCGCAGACGCCTGCCGGACGGAATAAACAGGTATTGCAGGTTGACGATATGGCGCTGCTCGGCTTTAGCGTACGCACCCCGCAGGCCATTTTGCAGCTTCGCGCTAAAGCAGAGCAATTGCCCTGATGTCGCGACGTATCCGTTGTTCTTTATGGACACTCGCACTCATGTTGGTCGTGATGACAATCATGGCTACCGGTTTTGGCGCGTTGCGCCTGCCGGTAAGTTTGCTGTGGCGTGATGGCGATGAGGCACTGCGTCAAATCTGGCTCACCATTCGCTTGCCCCGCGTCCTGCTGGCGCTGGTGATTGGCGGTTCTCTGGCGCTCGCGGGCTGCGTGATGCAGGGCCTGTTTCGCAACCCGCTTGCCGATCCGGGATTACTGGGGATAAGCAGCGGAGCCGCCTGCGCCGTCGCCCTGTGGGTAGTGCTGCCGGTCTCTTTGCCCGCGCTGTTGATGCTGTACGCCCCCATGCTGGCCGCTTTTCTCGGTGCGCTGGCGGCAACGGTGGTTATTTTTATCCTTAGCCAACAGCGCGACGCTTCACTCTCACGTCTGCTGTTGGTCGGTATTGCCATCAACGCGCTGTGCGGGGCGGCGGTTGGCGTTCTGTCGTGGGTCAGTAATGACGCGCAACTGCGCCAGCTGTCGCTATGGGGGATGGGCAGTCTGGGGGCCGCGCAATGGTCCACGCTGCTGGCTGTCACTTCATTGACTGTCCCGACGGTGCTGATCATTTGGCGTCTGGCACCGGCGCTGAACCTGCTGCAGTTAGGTGAGGAAGAGGCGCATTACCTCGGCGTAGATGTGCGTACCGTTCAGCGTGTTTTGCTACTTTGTAGCGCATTGCTGGTTGCCGCAGCCGTGGCGGTAAGCGGCGTAATAGGCTTCATCGGGCTGGTTATCCCGCATCTGATGCGCATGTGGCTCGGCTCAGACCATCGGGCCGTTATCCCAGGTTCAGTGCTGGCGGGCGCATTTTTATTGCTGATAGCCGACACGCTGGCCCGTACGGCGGTTGCGCCTGCGGAAATGCCGGTCGGTTTGCTAACCAGTCTTCTCGGCGCACCGTGGTTTTTATGGCTTATTTTTCGTCAGCGAGGACCGCATGGCTGAACATTTCATCGCTGAAGGGCTTCACTATCGCGTCGCGGGCAGAGCGGTGATTGACGACGTCTCTCTTGCTCTCGAAAAAGGTGAACTGGTGGCGCTCATCGGCCCAAACGGTGCGGGGAAATCCACCCTGCTGCGCCTGCTGACCGGTTTTCTGAAACCGGCTACAGGGCGCTGCGTGCTGGCGGGTAAACCGCTGGATGAATGGCATACCCAAACACTGTCGCGGCATCGGGCGGTGATGCGCCAGCAAACGCAACTGGGATTTGACTGGCCGGTAGAGGCCGTCATCGCGATGGGGCGTGCGCCCTGGACCTCGCGGTCGGAACCTCGACTTATCGCTCAGGTGATGGAAATGACCGGATGTACACCGCTGGCGGGCCGGCAATACGCCGCGCTTTCCGGCGGCGAGCAACAGCGAGTACAGTTAGCCCGTGCATTGGCGCAACTTTGGTGCGACGGCGCGCCTCGCGGCTGGTTATTCCTTGATGAACCGACCTCTGCGCTGGATCTTTACCACCAGCAGCATCTGTTGCGCTTGCTGAAGACGCTTACCGCTTCACAAGAGCTGCATGTGTGCATTGTGCTTCACGATCTGAATCTCGCCGCACTGTGGGCAGACAGAATAGTGTTGCTGCACAACGGCAGGCTGGTGTCGCAGGGAACGCCTGAAGCCGTGTTACAGGCCGATGACCTGAAGCGCTGGTATGGCGCGCAGGTACACGTTGGCCAGCATCCGGCCAACGGATCCCCGCAGGTGTTTCTGGCCCCTTAGCTTGAACAGCTCACTTCCAGCCGTTTGCCCCAGTCAGGTGGACGGCTGACATAGTCATCATCACGATCGACAAATGGGGTACACAACGCTTCGTGTAACCGATGCAGCTCAGCGTAATCCCCCTGCTCTGCCTGATTAATCGCCCGTTGCGCCAACCAGTTACGTAATACCATCGCCGGATTAGCCGCCTTCATCTGCGTTTGTCTGACTGCGTCGGCAATGTTGTCTTGCTGCAGGCGTGAGCGATACCGTGTGAACCAGTCATCAAACGCTGCGCGGTCGATAAACTCATCGCGCAGCGGGGATTGCGCGCTGTGTTGTTCCGTCTGACTGAGCATGCGAAACGTTCGCGTATAGTCGCTTCTTTCCCGCGCCATCAGGTTAAACAGTTCACTAAGCAGTTCGTTATCGTTTTTTTGCTCGCTAAAGAAGCCAAGCTTTTGTCGCATCCGCTGACCGTAGCGTGTTAACAGCGCCAGTTGATAACTGTCCAGCGCATCATTAAGCGCCTCGACCGGGATAAATGGCGACAGAGTTTGCGCCAGACGTTGCAGGTTCCAAAGCGCCGCGGCCGGTTGATTATCGAAACTGTATCGCCCCTGATTGTCTGAGTGGTTGCAGATAAAATCGGGCACGTAGTCATCAAGGAAACCGAATGGACCGTAATCCATCGTCAGTCCCAGAATCGACATGTTGTCGGTGTTCATGACACCATGCGCAAATCCCACCGCCTGCCAGTCCGCGATTAACGTCGCAGTACGCGTGACAACATCGTTAAACCACAGCTGATACTTATCGGCTTCTTCCTGCCATTGTGGCCAATAATAGCGAATCGCAAAGTCAGCCAACTGGCGCACTTTTTCCGGCTCGCGGCGATAGTAAAAATGCTCAAAATGGCCAAAGCGCAGATGGCTTTGCGCCACGCGAATGAGCATCGCCCCTGATTCTACCGTTTCGCGATACACCGGCGTGTCGCTGGTAACAATCGACAATGCCCGCGTGGTCGGTATTCCCAGGTAATGCATCGCTTCGCTGGCCAGGCTTTCGCGAATTGTCGAGCGCAGTACGGCGCGACCATCCCCCATACGGGAATAAGGCGTAAGTCCGGCGCCTTTCAGGTGCCAGTCACACGTTGAGCCGTCAGCGAGCTGTTGTTCGCCCAACAGGATCCCGCGTCCATCGCCAAGCTGGCCCGCCCAGACGCCAAATTGATGTCCGCTATAAACTTGCGCTAAAGGCGACATCCCGGGAAGCAACGATTCACCGCCCCAAACACCGGCTCCGGTTGGAATATCAAATAGTGTCTCTGGAATAGCTAATTGCTCCGCCAGCGCATCGTTATGCCAGATCAGGCGCGCGTTTTTCAGGGGAGTGGGTGAAAGTGCTGTATAGGTTGCTGGTAATTCATCACGCCAGCGGGTGGTAAAAGACAGGGTCATAGGGCCTCCTGTCTCTAGTGTAGACTGTTAAAAGCCTGTTAAACACCAGCAAATATGAGGGTTATATCTTCGCGAGCGAAATTATCTGCGCGGGGGGCACAGCAGGCCACAGCGCGCCCTGCATGGCGCTGAATCCCAGAGGCAGTACGCGCGCTAACATCTCGGGTGTATCAATACCGCTAATGATAATTGACTCACTGCTGGGAAATAGCTGTGCCAGGATAGCCCGCATAAATGGCTCAAACGAAATATGTGTAATCCTTTGTTGAACAAAGTTTTTATCGAGCACGACGCGTTTGAACAGCCCATCAAAAATTGCCCGGTTTGATATGCCGCCAGCACCATAGTTTGTCAGTACTAATGGAAATCGCGCCGCCAGTGCAGCCAGCGTTGGATTCGCTTTTCCATTATTTAACTCTGGATAGTTTTCATTAATAGCCAGTTCCAGAAATGACAATCGTTCAACTTGTGAAGCAAATTTAGCATCTGATAATAAAGTATTAGCAATTGCCGGCGTTAAATTAATCCAGGCAGAAACCTTTCGTTGAATAAAAAAATGTTGGCACGTTTCGATTAATTCAAGCTTTTCGGTAAATAAGCGACATTGCTCTTCGCCCGACATCCGAGGTAGGACCAGCTCGGTGGGTATACGCACATCCCCCTGCGCACTGGCAAAACTGGTAATGATATCTACGTATTCAAGATCGCCTTTTTCGTTTCTCGCAGGGAGAAAAGAGAACTCTGAATGGTAAAGAGTATCCATTGAAACAATCATCGTGCCAGCCCCTCTGCATAGGTGTTATCCGGCATCCTGTAGCAAAGGATGGAGAAATACGTTATTGCTGATGCAAGTAGAGGCCCTTTCATTTTTCCCTTTATAGCCAGTAAATCGAATCCCTTTTTTTTAGCTTATCCTGATTATAAGCGAATATCCAGCTTTGCACTTTTTAATATCTCGGAATAAATCATATTTTTAGCAAGATACGCTCTTAATGTTCAGGGGTATTGTCCGGCTGGCGGCAGAAATAAGAAGTTACTAACAAATGGAAATGTCGAGGCTGCTCAGCCGTAGGCAGCCTCGTGACTGATGAGGATTAAATACGTCGCGCCTGCCAAAAGTTTTTGCGCCAGTAAACGTTGTCCAGTGATGAGCGCATCACACCACGGCTGGTTGAGGCATGAATAAATTGATTATTGGTATCGTAAATTCCGACATGCAGACCGCTTTCCCCAGACCCGGTTTTAAAGAACACCAGATCGCCGGGCAGCAAATCATCTTTATCAATTTCGGTACCAATCTTTGATTGCGTGCGGGTATCACGCGGGAGTTGCAGATCGAATTTATCGCGCATTGTCATCAATACAAATCCAGAACAATCCACTCCGTTACGGCTCATGCCGCCATAACGATAGGGTGTGCCATGCCAGGTTTGTAACTGGTCATTAAGCCCGGCGATAACGGCGATAGAATCCGACAAGCGGGCATTTGGCGCAGGAGCACGATGGCTGCTGCAGCCCGCCAAAAACAATGCTGTGATGAAAAGAAGCCAAAAGCGCATTCAGGACGAATCCTCTGAATTATATTTTTATGTCAATTTAGCGTGGAAATTATATGATTTTCAAGAACCCATTTAACTTAAGTGGTTGATATGAGCATTCTGTGGCCTTCAATATCCAAACGACGGAAGTTCACACCATAAGCCGCAGACAGATTGGCCGGCGTTAGTACCGCATCACGAGCACCACTGGCAAGCAGCTTCCCGCGTTTGAGGAGCCAGGCCTTGTGCGCATGACGTAAGGTGTGATTAAGGTCATGGCTGCTCATTACAATCGCGATGCCCTGCAAACACAACTGACCCAGCATCCGGTCCAGTGCATTTTGTTGCGCCACGTCCAGGCTGTTCATCGGCTCATCCAGCAGCAAAAGCTGGCCGAATGGATTCGCTTGTGGGCAAATCTGCAGGATAACCGCAGCCAGGCGCACGCGCTGCCACTCACCGCCAGAGAGCTGATTCACGCTGCGTCCCAGCTTATCCCCAAGCCCAAGCGCATCGGCGACTTCCTGTAACAGATCGGTGCGTGTTTTATCGGGTTGATGCAGCGTCAGAAAATGCCAGACCGGCATCGCAAACGGCGGGTTTTGCTGTTGCGCAAGATAAGCGCGATATTGCGCCAGCTTTGCTGCCGGCCATTCATCCAATGACACATCACCAAAGGTGATGCTGCCCTTGCCGGTCGTCAGCCCCGCCATTCGCGCCAACAGTGTGCTCTTTCCTGCGCCGTTAGGTCCCACTAAATGCAGGATCTCCCCTGCTTTTATCTCACCAGAAAGTGGGCCGAGTCGGGTCGATTCTGCTACGTCCTGTAGCTGCATCAATCGAGACATTAGTTTGCCAGCGCCGTCTTGATGGATTGCACCAGAACAGGATCCTCAGGCGTCATATCGGGTGAAAATCGTTGCAGTACCTGACCATCCCGACCCACTAAAAACTTCTCGAAATTCCACAGAATATCGTCCGGGTAGAGCGGCGCCCGACCTTTACTCGCCATACGCTCATAGAATCCACTATCCGCAGGCGCAACGGCGGTTGGCGCGGCATCAATCAGTTTCTGATACAGCGGATGGCGTCCCTCGCCGTTGACCTCAATTTTGCTGAACATCGGGAAGGTAACGCCCCAGGTGGTACTGCAGTACGTTTTTATTTCCTCTTCACTGCCCGGCTCCTGGCCCAGAAACTGGTTGCAGGGGAACCCAAGAACGGTAAAGCCCTGCTGATGCCAGGCTTTCTGCAGATTCTCCAGTTGCTCATATTGCGGCGTTAGCCCACATTTTGAAGCAACGTTGACGATTAACAGCACATTTCCGGCATACGGCTGCAGTGAGGTCACCTCGCCGTCGATGGTCGTCACGTCTGTATCGAGGATAGTGTTTTGCATAGCATCTCCAGAACAACAGGTGGATTTTAGTTTTTAATCATAGACCGAATCAACGCGTTCTAGCGCGCGGCTTTTAACAATAGCCAGATAAATACCGGTGCGCCCATGGTGGCCGTCACCACGCCAATTGGCAGCTCAGCCGAGGCCAGCACCAGACGCGCGACAACATCAGCCAACAGTAATACGATAGCGCCAGCCAACGCGCAGCCCGGCAGTAACACGCGATGATCGGTTAAGCCGCACAGCCGCAGAATATGTGGGATCACAAGCCCAATAAAGCCAATCGCTCCCGCCAGAGCCACGCTTACGCCAACCATCCAGCCCGTGGCGACCACCAGCAGGTTGCGCCAGAACCATAATGGCAATCCCAACTGACGTGCAGAAGTCTCCCCCAGCGCCAGCATATTCATCGGCTGCGACTGACAGCAGATCCACACCAGCACTGGAATCAACGCCACCATGAGCCAGGCCTGATGCCAGTCAACGCCACCAAAGCCCCCCATCATCCAGTACATTAGCTGTCGCAAATCAAAAGAAGTGGAGAAGTAGATGGCCCATGTCATCAGCGCGCTACAGATAATGCCCAGCGCCACCCCCGCCAACAGCAGACGGCTGGTAGACAAATGACGGCGGGCAAAACGGAGCAGAATAAGCGTGATAATCAGCGCCCCAGCGATGGCGCATAAGCCCAACGCCCAGCCGGGGAGCTGCCCCTGCCCCAGCAGCACCGCGGCGATGAGCCCGACGCCCGCGCCATTAGACACGCCCAGTAATCCAGGCTCTGCGAGCGGGTTTTCAAAGAGAGCTTGCATCACTGCGCCAGATAAGGCCAACGCAGCACCTACCAGCAAAACGGCGAGGGTACGGGGAAATCGGATTTGCCAGACGAACAGATCGCCGCGGGCGCTGAACCAGTCGCCGGGGGCGATCCACTGTTCTCCTGCGCATAAGCTAATCACGAGCATGACCAATAGCAACAGCGATAAAGTGCCTAACCAGTATCGGTCTCGCCGACGTTGTAATTGTGCAAAAGGTTGCATGTTTATACTTTTTTTATGGGTTATCTCATTAATTTTACGATGAAAGCAAAAAACATGGAAGGAAGGTCTACCGCAAATGAGGCAATGGCCCAAAACAGCATGAACCTTAGACTTTTGCCTAATGCAATGCTGGCAGCAATACCAGGTAGTCGCTGTCATTATTAATATCGTTCCTGAGATTAAATAAATAACCACAACCGGACAGAATGTCCGGTTGCAGAAGTTTTGTGTGATTGTCTTCTCATCAATACGTAAATATATTGTGTAGTCTTCGTATCATCATAACACCCTCAGGAATTATCTTATGGATATAATTCTTTCGCTTATTGCCGGTGCAATTATTGGTTTCATATTTACATTAATAAAACTACCCATTCCAGCCCCTACTGTCTGGCCTGGTGTATTTGGTATCATCGGTGTACTTAGTGGTAATCAGATCTTTAACTATTTATTCAACAAATAAATTCATTCACCAAAAAAAATTAACGTATAGACAAAATAAACTTATTACATGGACCTCTCATCACATTCATGAAAAGTGAGGATTAGATGCCCTGTCGTTACAAAAAACAGCGTCTTCGCTATATTTTAACACTACTCAAAAAACAAGGAAGTGTAAAAATATCATCTCTTGTTAAGGTACTTGATGTTACGGAAAGAACACTCCGCCGCGACATCAATGACCTTGTAAAAACAGGACATGTCCGCTCATGCTATGGAGGTGCTGTATATAATCACGACAATGCATTCCCATTATATGAGAACAACTCTCTTTATTTGCACCAAAACATCATCATTAACCAATCAAAGATCGAACGAGAAATATCAATGAACGAAAACAATGGTAAAGTTTACATTCTGGGTTCATTTAACACCGACTTAGTCTATCGGCTTCACCGCTTTCCTATTTCAGGGGAAACCACGCGCGCGCTTTTTTCCTGTTGTTTACCCGGAGGGAAAGGCAGCAACCAGGCGATAGCATCCGCACAAGCCAATGCTCGCACTTATTTTACAGTCAAATTAGGTGAAGATGAGTTTTCAACCAAAGCCCAGCATTTTTTAAATGGCGTAGGATTAGAAAAACTAACCATCTTTACCAAAAATGATGCACCAACCGGCAGTGCCGTAGTGATGATATCCGAAGAGGCTGGCGATAATATAATCGTTATTAATCCAGGGGCTAATCAGGAAATAACGAGTGAAGAAATTATATCCTGTTATGACGAGATAGGCACCGCCAATGTTTTTTTGACGCAGATGGAAAACAATCCTGACGCTACAGCTCAAGCTATTAAGTTCGCACATGCCGCCGGGGTGATGACAATCCTGAATCCAGCGCCATGGCGCAAGGAGGTGACAGACCTTCTCCGCTGGACACACATCCTAACCCCAAACCTCACAGAAGCAGAGGCGATAATTGGCAAGGCTATTCGTACGCCAGACGATATTCGTCAGGCCGCCGAAACCATGCACCAAATGGGACCACAATATATTCTAATTACGTTAGGCAAAGATGGGTGCTGGTTATTTGATGGATCTACACACCAACAGTTCCCGGCATATCCCGCCGTTAATATTGATACATCCGGCGCCGGTGATGCATTTAATGGTGCACTCGCGGCACGACTTGCCTGTGGAGAAAATATTGCCAACGCAATTCATTACGCCTGTGTATTTGCAGCACTGGCCGTAGAGCGTGAAGGTGCAGCCAACATGCCATCCCATGAACTCGTATTAAAACGATTAGTTTGTACTAAATACTGATATTAATCCACCACCAAAATAGGGATATAAAATGAAAAAAATCGCCTTCGGGGCTTTATTATCGTGCGTAGCTTTTTCCTCATTAGCTGAACAACAATACGGCTGGGGAAATATACATTTTGACTATCAATCCTGGGATGCCGGTGTTAAAGACCTCGAATATGAACAAGCCTTAATTGGTATTGAGGGAGGTATTGGTTTTGATTGGGGTGAAATGTACGGTTTTTATGATTTTGAAAATATCCTAGACGACGAGGGAAATCAGGGGCAGACTGCGAATGGTGAAATCCATACCTACCTCTGGAAAACGGGTGCCAGCCTATTTACAAAAGTCTATAATTCGCAAAGTCCCAATTTTAAAGAGACGAATCAATTTATTGGGCTTGGCTATACCGACCTGAAAGGCGATGGATGGTGGTTTAAACCCTGGATTGCTCGTCAGTACATTACCGCACACAGTAATTTTGGCCCAGCTTATGATATTAATGGACTCAATGGTTTCTCAATTGGATGGAACGCTGGTTATGCTTTCAATCTTCTCAATCAGGACTTCTTACTGTCCAATTGGAATGAAATAGAACTTGACCGTAATGATGACTATACCGCTAACAATCATGGTAGCAATGGTTTAAACGGCGGTCTGAATATTACCTGGAAAATCATGCCTCATATATCCACCACATTAATGTATCGATACTTCTATAACAAACTTGGTGCGGATGGATATGGCGATATTCTCATTTATCGACTGGCCTACGACTTCTAACTTAAGGAACATTAACGATGTTAAGTATCCACTGGCCTGAATTAACTTCAGCGCAGCGTATTGCCTTAATTACGCCACCTAAGCATGGAAAAGTGCCTATCATTATTGACAGCGATACCTACAATGAAATTGACGATCAGATGGCCATTGCCTGGGCATTCTTACACCCGGAGCGCCTCGATCTGCAAGCTGTTTACGCCGCTCCGTTTACCAACCACTATTTTGGTAAAGAGGGCTCGCACACATATGTTGACGATCCCGCAGTAGGCATGCAACTGAGCGTCGATGAGATCTATCGCGTATTTAACAAACTCCCCCGCCGCGAAAACATACCGCAAATATTCCAGGGTTCAACACGCTATCTGAAAGATAGCAATCAGCCGGAGATGTCAGCTGCAGTAAAGGATTTGATTAACCGGGCAAGAACGGCTGAGCAAACATTACATGTACTCGCAATCGCCGCGCCGACCAATATCGCTAACGCACTGCTCCTCGCGCCGGACATCGTCACAAAGATTCATGTCATCTGGCTTGGGGGTAACAGTTATGCCTGGAAAGATAATCATGAATTCAACCTGATGCAGGACATTGCGGCGAGTCGGGTACTTTTTGATAGCGGCGTAGCGCTCACCCAAATCCCCTGCTTTGGCGTGGCTAACACTATGGCCTCATCGGTCCCAGAGATGCAGCACTATTTTGCAGAGACCAGCCGCATTGGTAGCTACTTTGCTGAAATTGCCCCGCGATGCCCCTGGATTGGTTTTGCATCCCGCAAAGTCATTTGGGATATCACTACGGTTGGCTATGTCCTGAATCCTGACTGGTTCACCTGTGAATACCGTACATCCCCTTTGATCAATGACAATCTGAGCTGGAGTTTTGATAACCGCCGTCACGTCATTCAGGTCGCAAAATTTATTGAGCGGGATGCTCTCTTTAAAGATCTTTTCCGTAGCATCATTGATGCCGATGAGGGATAAACCATGCAGATACTCATCGTCATACTTGGCATTGTTGTCCTGTTACTCGTTGCCTGGCTATGTTCAGAAAATCGCAAAGCTATCCGGTTTCGCACCGTTGGCGGCGCCTTTGCAATCCAGGCTCTTTTTGCTGCATTTATCCTGTATGTCCCCTTAGGGGAAAAAATCTTACTCGCCATATCAAACAGTCTGTCAGGCATGCTGAACTATTCGTCGGAAGGGATTAACTTTCTCTTCGGTAATCTCGGACAGTTCAAAATGGGGTTTGTATTTGCCGTGCATGTTCTGCCGATTATCATTTTTATGTCGGCATTGTTCTCCGTGCTGTACTACCTGGGCATCATGCAGTGGATTATCCGTCTCATCGGTACGGGTATCCATAAACTGCTGCGCACCAGCCCCGCAGAATCCATGGCTGCAACGGCCAATATTTTTGCGGGCAATACTGACGTCTTCGTCCTGATGAAGCCTTATGCGCCACGCATGACGCGCTCAGAACTGTTTGCCCTCATGACAGGTGGTGTGGCCTCTATCGCAGGCTCAGTGCTGGTTGGCTATGCCAGTATGGGGATCGAAATTCGCTATCTGGTAGCCGCCTCTTTTATGTCAGCACCAGGCGGTCTGTTAATGGCGAAAATGCTGTTTCCAGAAACGGAACCCGAAAACACTGCCGACGTGTCAGGCGATATGCTTGGTCAAGATGAAAAGCCTATCAACATCGTTGAAGCGGCGACAAATGGCGCGACTATCGGGCTGAAGCTCGCCGCTAACGTGGGGGCAATGCTTCTGGCACTGATTGCATTAATTGCTATGGTGAACGGCTTGTTGGGCTGGTTTTGTAGCTTTTTCGGCTATGGTAACGTCACGCTACAATTTATCTTTAGTTACCTCTTTGCTCCGGTTGCCTGGCTGTTGGGCATTCCCGCTAACGAAGTCTTGCAAATTGGCAGCCTGTTAGGTCAAAAATTGGTGTTGAATGAGTTCGTCGCGTATACCAGCTTTATTCCAATGAAAGACCAACTGTCGGAATATTCGCAGATAATAACGATCATGGCGCTGGCTGGGTTTGCCAATTTGTCCTCTCCTGCCGCATTGATTGGCGTACTGGGGGGGATTGTGCCGGGGAAAAAAAGTTTCATTGCTAAAATGGGGCTTAAAGTGATCCTGGCGGGCACGTTGTCTAACCTGCTGAGCGCAGCACTGACCGGGCTGTTTTTCCTTCTGGCCCACTAAGAAAAAAGGCCGCATTCGCGGCCTTTTTAGTTAGTTCAGATTACTCTTCTTTCGGCGTTGCGTTTTCAACCCGGCTTTTTAACTTCTGTCCGGGTCTGAAGGTCACCACGCGCCGTGCTGTAATGGGAATATCTTCGCCCGTTTTCGGATTACGGCCCGGACGTTGATTCTTATCACGCAGATCGAAGTTACCAAAACCAGAGAGTTTTACCTGCTCACCATTTTCCAGAGCACGACGGATCTCTTCGAAAAACAGCTCGACCAGTTCTTTGGCATCCCGCTTGCTAAGCCCAAGCTTATCAAACAGATATTCTGACATTTCAGCTTTTGTAAGCGCCATAGGTTCAATCCCTCAATGATGCCTGGAATCGCTCTTTTAATGCCTCTACACATTTGGCGACGGTAGCGGCAATCTCCTCTTCTTCAAGTGTACGGCTGGTATCCTGAAGGATCAGGCTGATAGCGAGGCTCTTATAACCCTCCGCAACACCCTTACCGCGGTACACGTCAAACAAGTTTACGCCAACTACCTGATTTACGCCAACTTTCTTACATTCGGATAAAATATCCGCAGCGGGAACGTTTTCTGCCACAACGACCGCGATGTCGCGACGGTTCGCCGGGAAGCGAGAAACTTCACGCGCCTGAGGCACCACGCGGTCTGCGAGCTTGTTCCACTCCAGTTCAAACACCAGAGTGCGACCGTTCAGATCCAGTTTACGTTCAAGTTCAGGATGAACAACCCCAATGAAACCAATGCGTTCACCTTTCAGATAAATCGCCGCAGACTGCCCCGGATGCAGTGCTGGATTCGCTTCAGCTTTGAATTGAATATCCGCCAGCTTGCCGGTCAGGTCGAGAACCGCTTCCAGATCGCCTTTCAGATCATAGAAATCAACGGTCTCTTTTGCCAGATTCCAGTGTTCATCATGACGGTTACCGCAGATCGCGCCCGCCAGCATCAGATCCTGACGGATCCCGAGATTAGCCTGCGTGTCCGGTACGAAACGTAAACCCGTTTCGAAAATACGCACGCGGTTTTGCTGACGATTCTGGTTGTACACTACCGTAGACAGCAAGCCGGTCCACAGGGATAAACGCATTGCCGACATATCAATCGAGATTGGGCTTGGCAGCAACAGCGCTTCTTCACCCGGGTGCAGCAGCGCCTGGACTTTCGGGTCGACAAAGCTGTAGGTAATAACTTCCTGGTAGCCTTTGTCATTCAGCATGGTTTTTACGCGTTTCAGCGACAAATCCGCTTCACGATGCGTACCCATGATAAGACCCGCCTGAATTGGCGTATTCGGGATATTGTCATAACCGTATACACGGGCGACTTCTTCGACCAGGTCTTCTTCGATCTCCATATCGAAACGCCAGCTCGGCGCTACCGCTTTCCACTCATCTTGCCCTTCCGTGACATCACAACCCAGACGGCGCAGAATATCGCTCACCTGCTCATCTGCAATATGGTGTCCGATCAGACGATCCAGTTTGCTACGGCGAAGCGTAATGGTTGCGCGTTTTGGCAGCGAGGCTTCGTTCGTCACGTCAATGATTGGACCCGCTTCGCCGCCGCAGATATCAATCAGCAGGCGCGTAGCACGTTCCATGGCTTTATGTTGCAGCGCCGGATCGACACCACGCTCATAGCGGTGAGAGGCATCGGTGTGCAGACCGTGACGACGCGCGCGACCGGTAATAGACAGCGGGCTGAAGAACGCGCATTCCAGCAGGACGTTTTGCGTTTCATCATTCACACCGGAGTGCTCGCCACCAAAGATGCCGCCCATTGCCAGCGCTTTGTTATGGTCCGCAATCACCAGCGTATCCGCATTCAGCTTCGCTTCACTGCCGTCCAGCAATACCAGGGTTTCACCTTCTTTTGCCATGCGGACAACAATCCCGCCTTCAATGCGGTCTTTGTCGAATGCGTGCATCGGCTGGCCCAATTCGAGCAGCACATAGTTAGTCACGTCAACCACGGCATCGATCGAGCGGATGCCGCAACGACGCAGTTTTTCTTTCATCCACAGCGGGGTTGGCGCTTTAACGTTAATGCCTTTCACCACGCGGCCCAAATAGCGTGGGCAGGCTTCCACCGCGTCGACCTGAATCGGCAGGACGTCGTTAATGGTTGCGGCTACTGGCGCTATTTCCGGCTCAACCAGAGGGGCTTTGTTCAGTACAGCAACGTCACGTGCTACACCGATAATGCCTAAGCAGTCGGCGCGGTTCGGAGTGACGCTGATTTCGATAGTATTATCGTCAAGTTTCAGGTATTCACGGATATCGGTACCAATTGGTGCATCGACAGGCAGTTCGATAATACCGTTGTGATCGTCGGAAATACCCAGCTCGGAGAACGAGCACAGCATGCCTTCAGACGGTTCACCGCGCAGTTTCGCGGCTTTGATTTTGAAATCGCCCGGCAGAACGGCACCAACGGTTGCTACAGCCACCTTCAGCCCTTGACGGCAGTTTGGCGCACCGCAGACGATATCCAGCAGGCGGTCGCCGCAGACATTCACCTTGGTGACGCGCAGTTTGTCAGCGTTAGGATGCTGAGCGCACTCAACCACTTCACCCACTACAACGCCGTTGAACGCGCCAGAAACAGGATCCACACCGTCAACTTCCAGACCCGCCATCGTGATTTGGTTTGACAACGCATCGCTATCAATAGCCGGGTTTACCCATTCGCGTAACCACAGTTCACTGAATTTCATTGTTTTATCCTGCCTTTATTTAAACTGTTTGAGGAAACGCAGATCGTTTTCGAAGAAAGAACGCAGATCGGTTACGCCGTAACGCAGCATGGTCAGACGCTCCATACCCATACCGAATGCAAAGCCAGAGTAGATTTCCGGATCGATACCGACGTTACGCAGCACATTCGGATGAACCATTCCGCAACCCAATACTTCCAGCCATTTGCCATTTTTACCCATCACATCGACTTCCGCAGAAGGTTCGGTGAACGGGAAGTAGGAAGGACGGAAACGAACCTGCAGGTCTTCTTCAAAGAAGTTGCGCAGGAAATCGTGCAGCGTGCCTTTCAGGTTGGTGAAGTTGATGTTGGTATCAACAATCAGCCCTTCCATCTGATGGAACATTGGGGTGTGCGTCTGATCGTAGTCGTTACGATATACGCGGCCCGGAGCGATAATACGGATCGGCGGCTGTTTTTCTTTCATGGTGCGGATCTGCACGCCGGAAGTCTGCGTGCGCAGCAGACGCGTCGCATCAAACCAGAAAGTGTCGTGGTCAGCGCGCGCCGGGTGATGGCCAGGAATGTTCAGCGCATCGAAGTTATGATAATCATCTTCGATTTCCGGACCGGTCGCCACGGTAAAGCCCAGCTCACCAAAGAAACTTTCAATGCGATCGATAGTCCGCGTTACCGGATGCAAACCGCCGTTTTCGATACGACGCCCAGGCAAGGAGATATCGATCGTTTCTTCAGCCAGACGAGCATTCAGCGCGGCATTTTCTAATTCGGCTTTACGCGCGTTCAGCGCTTGCTGAACCTGCTCTTTGGCTTCGTTTATCACCGCACCTGCTGCCGGGCGCTCTTCTGCCGGCAGTTCACGCAGGGTAGTCATCTGAAGGGTCAGGTGCCCTTTCTTGCCCAAATATTCGACGCGGACATTGTCTAACGCGGCAACATCTGAAGCCTGGTTAATGGCGGCCGTTGCACTGGCAACCAGCTCTGCGAGATGTGACATGGTTTTCCTCGTTATGTTGCGATATTCACTAGTCGCTCGTATATACACAAAATCATTCTGGCTGAGTCAAGGCAGCAGTAAAGCGCTAATCCTCAGGAGCGTACACAAGTACGAGACTGGGGGAAGCGACTGCAGCCAACGCAGAGGCAGCCTGAAGGATAACGTGTATAAAAAAAGCCTCCACCAGGGAGGCTTTTAGGCGCTGTTTTCCGTTTCTTCTTTCACGCGCAAGCCTCCTGAGTTCAGGTGCTAAAGTAAAAGAAGAAGCGGAAAATAGCAGCATTCATGCTTGCGTTACCTTGTGTGGTAAAAACCGGACAACCTTTATTGAAAAGGCTTACGGATAAATTGTCAACCAATTGATTGCACTACAAATAAAAGAGAGGGAGCCAGGCTCCCTCTTTTCACCGGCTTATGCCAGAGCTGCTTTCGCTTTTTCGACCAGAGCGGTGAACGCTACTTTGTCGAATACTGCGATGTCAGCCAGGATCTTACGGTCGATTTCAACAGAGGCTTTTTTCAGGCCGTTGATGAATTTGCTGTAAGAAATACCGTTCTGACGTGCTGCTGCGTTGATACGCGCAATCCACAGTTGACGGAACTGACGCTTTTTCTGACGACGGTCACGATAAGCGTACTGACCAGCTTTGATAACAGCCTGGAAGGCAACGCGGTATACGCGAGAACGCGCACCGTAGTAGCCTTTAGCTTGTTTCAAAATTTTCTTGTGACGTGCACGGGCAACTACACCACGTTTTACGCGAGCCATATGTGCTCTCCTGTATCTATATTCTTAGTAAAAAAATTAATTAAACGTTAACGGCTTATGCGTACGGCAGGCACGCGATAACCAGACCCAGATCGCCTTTAGAAACGAGGCCTTTTGGACGCAGGTGACGTTTACGCTTAGTAGATTTTTTGGTCAGAATATGACGCAGGTTTGCGTGCTTACGCTTAAATCCACCACCACCGGTTTTTTTGAAGCGCTTAGCAGCACCGCGTACGGTCTTAATTTTTGGCATTTTAATAACTTCCACTTCGCATTGTTAATAAACGAAACGTAGGCGAACAACGGCTGTGGAACCCGTAGGCTCCACAGACATTGCTTCTTGAAGGCCTTACTGTTTCTTCTTAGGAGCGAGCACCATGATCATCTGGCGGCCTTCGATCTTCGTAGGGAAGGATTCGACTACTGCCAGTTCACTCAGATCGTCACGGACGCGGTTGAGCACTTCCATACCGATCTGTTGGTGGGCCATCTCACGACCGCGAAAACGCAGCGTGATCTTAGCCTTATCGCCATCTTCCAGAAAGCGTACCAGGCTGCGGAGTTTTACCTGGTAATCGCCATCGTCGGTGCCAGGACGGAATTTAATTTCCTTAACCTGGATAACTTTTTGCTTTTTCTTCTGTTCCTTAGAAGACTTACTCTTTTCATAAAGGAACTTGCCGTAGTCCATAATACGACAAACTGGCGGTTCGGCGTTAGGGCTGATTTCAACTAAATCTACTCCAGCTTCTTCAGCTTTTTCGATCGCTTCTCTCAGACTCACAATACCCAAAGCTTCGCCTTCCAGACCTGTTAAGCGAACTTCCAGGGCGCGAATCTCGCCATTGATACGATTCGGACGTGCCGTTTGAACTCGTTTTCCGCCTTTAATACCTTATTCCTCCAGTTGTTGAAGACTGCGGCTGCGAATCTCTTGTTGCAGCTTCTCAATCACTTCATTTACGTCCAGGCTGCCCAAGTCTTTGCCACGACGGGTGCGCACGGCAACTTTGCCTGCTTCTACCTCTTTGTCGCCACAGACCAACATATAAGGGACACGACGTAAAGTGTGCTCGCGGATTTTAAAGCCAATCTTCTCATTTCTCAAGTCTGCTTTTACACGAATACCCGCATTTTGTAGTTTCTGCGTTAATTCGTTGACGTATTCAGACTGTGAATCGGTGATGTTCATGACGACAACCTGAACTGGCGCAAGCCAGGTCGGGAAGAAGCCAGCGAACTCTTCGGTCAGGATACCGATGAAACGTTCCATCGACCCAAGAATTGCGCGGTGAATCATAACCGGCACCTGACGCTCGTTGTTTTCGCCAACATAAGAGGCGCTTAAACGGGACGGCAGAGAGAAGTCCAGCTGTACAGTACCGCACTGCCATGCACGATCGAGGCAGTCATACAGGGTAAATTCAATTTTCGGACCGTAGAATGCGCCCTCACCCAGTTGGTACTCAAACGGGATGTTGTTTTCTTCCAGCGCAACGGCCAGGTCAGCTTCAGCACGGTCCCACATTTCATCGCTACCGATACGTTTTTCGGGGCGAGTGGACAGTTTGACGACGATTTTCTCGAAGCCAAAGGTGCTATACATATCGTAGACCATACGAATGCAAGCGTTAACTTCATCACGGATCTGCTCTTCTGTACAGAAGATATGTGCATCATCCTGAGTGAAGCCACGAACACGCATCAGGCCATGCAGCGCGCCTGACGGCTCATTACGGTGGCAGCTACCAAACTCGGCCATACGCAACGGCAGATCACGATAGGATTTCAGACCCTGATTGAAGATCTGCACGTGACCCGGGCAGTTCATGGGCTTAATGCAGTATTCACGGTTCTCAGAAGAGGTCGTGAACATCGCATCTTTGTAGTTATCCCAGTGACCTGTTTTTTCCCACAGCACGCGGTCCATCATGAACGGACCTTTAACTTCCTGATACTGGTATTCTTTCAGTTTTGAGCGAACAAAGACTTCCAGTTCACGGAAGATTGTCCAGCCATCATTGTGCCAGAACACCATACCCGGCGCTTCTTCCTGCATATGATACAGGTCAAGCTGCTTACCGATTTTACGGTGGTCGCGTTTGGCCGCTTCTTCCAGACGTTGCAGGTAGGCATTCAGGGCTTTTTTATCGGCCCATGCAGTACCATAAATACGCTGCAGCATCTTGTTATTGCTGTCGCCACGCCAGTATGCCCCAGCGGTCTTCATCAGTTTGAAGTGATGACAGAAACGCATGTTCGGCACGTGCGGGCCACGGCACATATCGACATATTCTTCATGATGGTACAAGCCAGGCTTGTCATCATGGGCAATGTTTTCATCAAGAATGGAGACTTTATAGGTCTCGCCACGCTTCACGAAGGTTTCACGCGCTTCGTACCAGCTGACTTTCTTCTTAATGACATCGTAGTTTTTCTCAGCGAGCTCGTGCATCCGCTTCTCGAGCGCGTCGACATCTTCCTGGGTTAGCGTACGGTCAAGATCGATATCGTAGTAAAAACCGTTATCAACAACCGGTCCGATCGCCATTTTGGTGTGCGGCCAGAGTTGTTTGATCGCGTGCCCTAACAGGTGCGCACAGGAGTGACGAATGATCTCCAGACCTTCTTCATCCTTCGCGGTGATGATGGAGAGCTTCGCATCATGCTCAATCAGATCGGAAGCATCTACCAGCTCACCGTCAACACGGCCAGCAATAGTGGCTTTCGCCAGACCTGGACCGATGTCCAGCGCAACATCCATGGGGCTTACAGCGTGGTCGTAATGGCGTTGGCTGCCATCAGGAAGAGTAATAACAGGCATGTTATATCCTTATTTGCAGTGGTGACCCACACGTAAGATCACATACAAAGAGAAAATTTATTTGTTTACAGTAAGTTGTGCAACCATCTAACCAACAATCGCTAAATTGGTACACAATCTGGTACACAAATGAAAAACTGACATCCTCAGTCCCTCACCCGGTAAAATGATGGTAACACTAAAAAAGTGGTGATTGCACCACTCTGTTTCACATCGCTTCAAATTGTCTTGCAACAGTGGATGTAATCGACTAGATAAGGGCAGCACAAACACTTGCAAACCGATGCAAAGCTTTGTGTGTCCCGCTTTTGTCTCACTTCACCTTACATATCAAAAAGCCAACCTGATTGGGCTTCTCTTCCATGCTATGTCGATCATCCAGATGTATGATGGTAGAATATTGCCCAAGATTGCAGTGACTTAGTCAACATCTAGAATTCTGCCAAGCATGGCAAAAATGGATAAAACAGAGAACAGTATGAATTCTGCTAAATACAGACCTGATATTGATGGCTTACGCACATTGGCCGTATTAATGGTGATTTTATATCATGTTGGAGTGCAAGGGATAAGTGGTGGTTTTGTTGGTGTTGATGTTTTTTTTGTGATTTCTGGATATCTCATTACTGGAATCATATATCCTAAATTGCAAGCTGGGACCTTTAGCTATCAAGACTTTTATCTGCGAAGGATAAAAAGAATTTATCCAACTCTATTATTAGTAGTCGCGGTGACATTCATTGCATCATATTTCTTTATGATGCAAACAGATTTTAAAGAATTCATAAATAGTGCTCTTGCATCGTTGCTTTCTTTAAGCAATTTCTTTTTCATGTTGAACACTGGTGGTTATTTTGATCAGTCTACAGACAATCTCCCGCTTTTACACACATGGTCATTATCAGTTGAAGAGCAGTTTTACATTCTTTGGCCGATAATATTAACATTAGCATTTAGATTTAAGAAGGGGATGTTTATATTCATAACTTCCCTTTTATTATCCATTGGATATTCTCAATATCTAACATTAACCAACCCTTCGTTTGCTTACTACATGATACCATCTAGAGCTTTCGAGTTGTTAATCGGTGGTATGTGTTCCATTTATCTAAAAAATACATTTCCTACAATCAAGATCAGAACTTTACTTGCATCGTTAGGTGCAATAATCATTATTGCTTCATCATTAATATTGTCAAAGCATTCAAATTTCCCAGGCTTGAATGCGCTTCCTGTATGTCTTGGAACTGCAATGATAATAATTGCTGGTAATGGCAATATTTATCCATCAGTTAACAAAATCCTTAGTTTTAAGCCGATTGTTTACATAGGGAAAATATCCTATGCCGCTTACTTGTGGCATTGGCCATTAATTGCCTTTTATAATTATAGGGGCCTGCCTCTAACACCGTTAAATCAATTAACCATTATCATTACCACACTATTGTTATCAAGCATAACATTTCATTTTATTGAAAATAAGACTAGGTATCTGAATTTTTCATTTCAAAAAACAGTCCTGCTATTTTTCATTTTACCTGTCATTGCGTTTACAGGAATCACTATTGCCTCATATAAAACAGATGGGTTCTCATATAGATTCAAGGGCTATTTAGATGAATTAAGTGCTAGCAACGACCCAAGTAAAATGAGAAGCACTTGTCATACAAGTTATTACAAAAATAATTGGGATATCAAAAGAATAATTCCAGAATGTAACATTGGTGACACATCAAAATCTGTTGATGGATATTTATGGGGAGACTCTTACGCTAATGCAAGTACAGGATTTTTTGATGCATGGGCAAAGGCCAATGGTTTAAATTTTCAAGAAAGAACAATCAGTTGGACTTTACCAATACCAGGAACGTCTTATGGCCGACCTACTTTTGGCTTGGCAGACAAAATAAATACCGCAAAATTTACATCATGGATATTTAACGAATCACTTAAATATAAATATGTAATACTAGCAGCAGACTGGAGACAGTATGATAAATGTTTCAATGATGAACTTCGCGGCGTGCCTCATGAATGTGAGTTATATGATCAATATGGTAATAAAATAACAAACCAATATAGAACCAGAATTGAGGATATGATCTCTAAATACATTAGTCACGGCGTAATAATCATCCTTTTTAACTCGGTTAATGGTATTGATTACAATAAGATAAAAGCGGGGAAAATTAGCGGGGAAGATATTTCCACGAACAAATACAAAAAAGAAGAGATTAAGGGTGCAGATGAATTTATAAATTACTTGGTAAAGAAATACCCACAAATTAAATACATAGACCCTAACAAGGCGATTTGTAATGATAGCCTATGCTCAGGGGAAATAAACGGGGTTATACTTTATAGAGATGGCGGACACTTAAACTGGTTGGGTTCTAAATTATTAGGTGAGAAATATCTAAAAATGAAATAACATACACATCGCCTGCAGATGCAGGCGATGTAACATATTCCTCATTGAAAACAGAAGCCATAATATTAGTAATGAGTTGTTTCAGTTAACTTAAAAAACCAATATAATTTCTTACAAAAACTATTAGCAACAAACAGAAATTAATTCATGAGCGCCCCACATATCTATCACTAAAATGCTACTATTTCTCACATTATTCATACCTAGGATTCGTCAATTTAGCACAATAGTGTCGATCAATCTCTAAAGTAATGATAAACTACACCTATTTGCTAAGTAGCTGAATTTTATATATGTTAAAGATTTTCACTAGATATGTTTCTATCGGTGTTGTCAATACCATTATTCATTGGATGTGCTTCGGTTTTTTGTTGTATTACTTTGAGGAAAGTCAGGCTATCTCTAACTTAGTCGCATTCGCTGTCGCGGTAACATTCAGTTTCTTCGCAAATGCTATATGGACATTCAAAACCCGGGCGACCTCTGGTCGCTATGTGGCTTTTGTTTTGTTTATGGGTATGATGGCGACATTTACTGGCTATTTGGCTGATAGTCTAGGCCTGCCGCCGGTTGTTACGCTGGTTGTATTTTCTGCATTCAGCCTCACGGCAGGATTCTTATACTCAAAATTCATTGTTTTTAGGAATGCGAAATGAAAATTTCTCTGGTCGTCCCAGTCTTCAATGAAGAAGCCACGATACCTATTTTCTATAAAACTGTGCGGGAATTTAAAGACCTTCAACTACATGAAGTAGAGATAGTCTTTATCAATGATGGAAGCAAAGACGCAACAGAATCAATAATTGATGCACTTTCCATGTCCGATCATCTTGTTAAGTCTCTTTCATTCACCAGAAATTTCGGGAAAGAGCCTGCGCTGTTTGCCGGTCTTGAGCATGCCACTGGAGATGCAGTAATTCCAATAGATGTTGACCTGCAAGACCCTATTGAAGTTATCCCACATCTGATTCAGAAGTGGCAAGATGGAGCAGATATGGTTCTGGCAAAGCGTGCTGACCGATCAACTGATAGCCGCTTAAAGCGAAAGTCTGCTGAATGGTTTTACAAGCTACACAATAAAATTAGCAATCCGCAAATTGAAGAAAACGTCGGTGATTTCCGCTTGATGTCACGTGAAGTTGTGGAAAATATCAAGCTTATGCCCGAACGAAACCTATTTATGAAAGGTGTGCTTAGTTGGGTTGGTGGTAATACTGACGTTGTCGAGTATGTGCGAGCGGAGCGGATAGCAGGTAGCACTAAGTTTAATGGTTGGAAGCTCTGGAACTTGGCCTTAGAGGGTATTACTAGTTTTTCAACATTTCCTCTACGAATGTGGACATACATTGGTCTTATAGTTGCAGGACTTTCTTTTATTTATGGCGCTTGGTTGATAGTCGATAAGCTACTATTCGGTAATAATGTCCCAGGCTATCCATCGCTACTGGTTTCAATACTGTTTCTTGGCGGCGTACAGCTGATTGGGATTGGTGTCCTTGGTGAGTATATTGGAAGAATCTACCTAGAAACCAAGAAAAGACCAAAATACCTATTAAAGAGAAAACTAAAATGAATAAAAAATTAATATTAATAATTGTATTATTGTTGATGAGTTCTGTTTTCATCTGCTCATCAGTGTATTTTTTTCTTGGCAAGGTTATCCCTAAAGAATATACAGGGACCCAAGCTGAAAATCAGCTATTTTACAAAATTGAAGAATGTCGCTTTGGAGAGTATTTTTTAACCATTAGTGGATGGGCAATAAGAAAAGGAGTAGCAATGGATGAAAAAACCATTACCATCTTAGTGCCTACAACTAATGGAGTTAGTGAGTATAAATCTATCCTCACTGTTCGTGGAGATGCTTCTAGAACAGCAAATAAAGCATTTTCTGATAACCTTAATTATACAAACTCTGGTTTTAAATCATTTGCAATGATAGATAAAAATAAAATCACGGGAAAGGTTGCTATTAAAGTTAATAGTAAAGGTGAATCGTGGATGTCAGTAACAGATTGCGGTATTTAATCATGAGATATAATCTTAACAATAAAATAACAGCATCTATCATATCGTGTTTTATTTTCATATTAGCGTTGACATTTTTTCACACTAATAAAATGAACTTTGCTGACGATATGTATTACACAACCATTAGTAATAATGGTGATTATTTTTCTTTCATTTGGAAAAGATATTTCACATGGTCATCACGCATTCCTATTGATTTATCAACGTTAATTTTCATAAACCACATAAATTTGGTTAGAGTAATAAACTCGACACTAATTCTAACTATTGTTATGGCGTCTGTTTTATATGCGCGGTTAGGCGTAAATCGAGAAACCAAGTACTATGACTTCATTATTTGTTCAGTTTTATTTTTTCTTTTCACCAATGAAATCCTAAAGGATTCAGTGTGGTGGGTTACAGGTTCATTTAACTATCTATGGCCTTCAGCTTTTTCTTTATTGGGTTTTCTCTCTTATATAAAAGATATAAAAAGCAAATACATCAGAATTATTTTGATATTATGCACAGCTTTTTCTGTTTTTAATGAACAAATAGCTGTGTTTTCCATAATGGTCATGGGTGTTTTGATTGGTGTAAAAATACATAAAAAAAACCTCGATAAACTTCATGTAATTCAATACATTACTGTATTAATTTGTGCATCCATTGTATTCCTTGCGCCCGGCAACTCCGTAAGATTTGCTCAAGAGATGGGTATTGGATTTAACGATTTCTTCGACATTGGATTGTTAGGGAAAATATACTACGGAACAACCGCAGTATCATCTTTCATTGCTGGAAAATATAATTTCATTCTGTATATCGCTATGTTTTTGGCAATTATAAATGCTGTAAGAAAACGTAAGTTTACAACTGCAACTATTACCTCAATATCACTATCAATTATATGCTTGACCAGCATGAAATATATCTATGCTTTTACAGGAATTGAAGGTTGGCATATTCAATTAATGCTTTTAATTTCAGTATGTTGGAGTATTTATATTTTAACAATCAATTTCAGCACTGATGATTCAGAAGTGAATTTGGTGCTGGCATTTATTTTCCTTTCTTCAATACTGATAGTTTTTGCATTAGGTTTCTCCCCATCAATATTTTATGACAGACCAAGAACATTCTTTTTCTCAGAAGTAATTATGACAGTTTTCGTTTTCAGAGAAATGATAAAGACATTTAAATTATAAAAAAGGCGGGCAAGGCCCGCCCCAATTTATATATTCGTGCTCTGTACTATATCGGTGTTTGCTTTGTTAGTTGCCGGATAACTGCATACAACAGTTGTGTTTACTGTGGCGTTCTCCCCAAACCAGAATTTATTTGTCGTACTCAGACCAGTTTGCGCCGTTCCTGTTGCATTGATGGTCGCCAATGCTGACTTAAAACTATTTTTAGTGCACCGGATAGTCTCGTAGTGTGCGACCCAACTTTGGGCACCCGTATCGTTATAGAGAGTTACTACTTCTGGGGCAGTCGGTGATGCCGACATGCAAAGGTTATTCATTATCTCCATATAATTTCCGGCGCTGGATAATTGTACTCCAGCAGCTAAAGGTGCGAGCAAAGTCCCACCGCCCACCATCGTATTTCCATTTATACGCATTCTCGTAGGGGTGTATCCGGACGTATGCAACTCTAGGAACGGCGCACTCGTTGTATTGAACTCGTTGCCAGTGCATTGCATTGTCGCCTGACTACCGAACTTAAGCTGACAACGCCCTACTCCTCCTGTAAACACGTTGTTGATGATTTTTACACGGGTTAAACCGCCGCCGCCCCCTGAATACATGAGCGCAAAGTTCCGAGAAGACAAGGACACTGTGTAGTCCACCTCGTTGTCTTTAAATATCACTTCAGTAGAGTAACTACCTACCTGGAAGTAGATATTACGTAGAGCATTTCCTGATACAGTGACTTTTTGGAAATTGCTGATTGCAGCGTTGCCCTGAACATCTGTCCGGAGGACGCCCATGACATTATTTTTGAGGTGTAGTTTCGAGTTGTTAACAGTAGCCTGATCGACACCAGTAATCATCGCGGTGCCAGTAATCTCAATAATATTGTTAGCCAGCATCCATTCTGTATTTGTCATGTACGTGTACATGGACATGAATGACGGGGCATAGAACCGATTACCGGTGACTTGGACGGAGTAGCTATCCATAACATACGCCGAAGAACCACTGACCCCAAGAAGGAAGATACGATCCAGCGATTTAGCGACGTTGTTCGCGATAACGATAGAGCTAATCCAGCCCGTATTAAACCATTTTGTTCCCGTATCGTTACCAATTTGCATAAACAACCCGTCAGAATTGCAGACGTTACTAGTAACTGTAATTTCGCCCCACGGTTGCTGAGCTGGGGCATTCCCCGTCTCGAATGCCATGCAGTAATCGTTAATATCAAACGAGTTCCCAGTTACCGCATATCTGGTGAAACCGAACCGTCCTTTAACAGCCCCATTACCACGCGAATTAATTCTGTTACGGAATACGTTCCCTGTTACAACAATATCACCACAAAGAATGCCATCGCCTGCATTGGCAAAACTACTCCCTGCGATGTATACCGCATGGTCATACCATCCCATAAAGTGGTTGCCATACACGCGAATATTCTGACCGTTACCAACAACAGCTCCGCCCGGTTGGTCTTTGAAGACCATGTTAAAAATGCTTAAACCGGACTCTTTCTTATCGTGATTATCCCATGAAGTTCCAGATACAGGCGTCTGACCGTCAGGACCAAAGATATAAGGGCCGACATCTGCTGGCTCTACATCGCCATAGTAGGTTTGATTTGGAAGTGACTGATCGGTATCTGTATGTTTCGGCACCGTAAATCGACGCGCACCGCCGTCAATGATCAGGCTATGAATGGACTGACTACCAACAGCACCACCCAGCATTCGAAATAGCTTGCGCGTATCATTGACTGGGTCAATGTTGGTGGTTCCCGATATAAACCTACTTCCGTACCTACGAGTTATAATTGCACTACCATCCCCCCACACAGAACGGACATAAGACCAGACGTTAACAGCGGTATCAAAGCAGTATGTACCAGGCGGAAAGTAAACCGAGCACTTCAGACCATGCGCCTCGTCCATAACCTGCTGTATTTTAGGCTGATGGTTAACGGACAAATCACCGGACGCAAGTGCAGCCATCTCAGTTTCATCCATATACTTTGTTGCCAGAAGGCTTGGCGTTTTCTCAACATACTCGGCCAGCGTACCATACCGTGTATTCACGAGAGATCCGTCACCGTTCTGCAGCTCAGAACGCAATGCCGTATCACCGACGTTAATCCACGCCCCTGGTCCAATGCCACCTGTAGACTCAGGTGTTGAATTAGCCGGAACCACTTTAGGTCCACCGGCGAATGAACCTGTCCACTTGTAATATGAGTTATCAGTTGGGTTGAACAGAACTTCGTTTGGAGTGGATACCGTGGCCCCCGTGGTAAATGTCACCCCAGTAAGCGTGACATATCCAAAGGCGTTCATAACTTGTTGAGCGAGGTAATTGATACCTTCAATCGTGTAATGCTTATTGCCAAAGCGATCGGTGTATGTCCATCCCATCGACGTGACAAATTCATCAATCTTCCCGGCGTTAAATTTCAGATCGCGCGGAGACTCACTCGGCACTGGCAGACTGGTTGGTTGAGTAGCCATATTTTTTCCATAAAAAAACCCGGCGCAGTGGCCGGGTTGTGTTGATTGAGATGGGGTTATGGGTAAATGTTTTCGCTATACTCTGCGACGGTCAGAGATACTGTGTTGTCGCCATTTGGCTTTATGCTGTTAACTGTCCATAGTTGGCTGTCCAACTCTTCCACGGTCGCGATGAGATAGCGCGATGGAAGCTGCACAGTGTCTCCGTTCCATATGTTGAGCTGAATATCTGGCATTGCCGATGTGAAACCGTATTTTGTGTCACTTCGGGCCGTTGCCGGATAACGCAGGGTCGGGTTTCCCATGCTGTCAGTTACCAGCACATACATAGAACCGGTAAACATGATCGGCTCACTGGTATCGAAATCATTCCCAGAACGCCCGGTGATGTAACCCTGCTGCTGGTTGCTGTCGTAGATATCCGGCATCTGAATGACGCTGCCGACCTGAATGATCCCGTCCTCGAACACCTTGGCGTTCATCTTCACCCGCGAGTAAATCAGACGTTTTGTTTCGCGTAGCGCTCGCTCCCGAGCCTGGTACTCGTTACGGAAGCCTACTATCTCGAGCTTGTTCGGGTTCTCCGCTTCCTGCTCGACGATAACTCCGTTCAGAACGCGGTAGTTGATGTACGTCTTGTTGTTCGTAGTCGGGTGAACGTATGACACCTGCACGCCATCATAACCACCTGGAAGCGTGGCTTCGTACGTAATTTTGTACTCGTCTGTCTTCATGTTGGCCCGGTTGAATACAGCAGCCGGATAATCAACCTTCTGGTCGCGGGTGAAGGTCAGTACACCGTCATCCCAGTACGCCATGACAGACGCTGCATTGCAGATAGCCTGCACGCGGTCGCCGAGAGAATCGTTCTCATCGTCAAACGTGTAGTCGAAGTAACCCAGGCGCTCATCTGTCAGGCTTTCAGCAATTGAGTACAGCCCGTACAGGTCAATGCTGCTAACAGGTTGCTCGCCCATAATCAGCCAGGTATGCGTCACTGCATCAGCGAATGAGCGTGAGGCCCGCAGGGTGTAATCCACCGCTTGCGTCGCCAGGTTGTAACTGATGGTCTGACGCGTCACCAGAGCGTTGTATTTTCGGTCACGGCTGCCCAGGGCGTTCTCCGTCGCCCTTACCTTCACGCGCACCAGCGTATCGGTTGGATGCACGACGTTGTTTCTGACGTTGACCGAGTGGATCTCCTCAACCTTCAGGATAGAGGCATCACTAGAGTTATCTGTGCGCTGGAAGTTAATGGCGTACTTGCCGAAACCGCCGGTCGGCGTCAGCTTATCGGTGCGATAAAACACTTCGCTGGATGATTTGTGCGGCGTCCCCTGGTGATACGTGAACGTCTGCTGAGTACCCGGCACCTGGTTGTAGTCATCGTCAATCTTCCAGATCGTGACCTTCCAGTCAGCGGACTTTTTGCCGCCCAGCTGTACCTGAGTGTGTAGCCACAACTGAGAGGACTCTACCGGCGAGAAGAACGGGCCAACGACGAGCGCTTCGTTATCGTTGAGGATGAACTTCGTCGTGTTAATTGTCGCCGTTGCCGGGACGTCAGGAGGGCCGATCAGATCCCCCATCGTGAATGTGTACCATCGGACCGGGTTAACCACCGCGCCGTCGTTAGTTTCGACAGCTGAAATCAGCGTGCCGGAGAAATCGACATCCTGCGTTACGTTGCCGGTTGGCGTGCTGTAGGTGACGTTAATCGTAAAGGTAACGGCGTGCGGCAGGACCAGCCCCATGAAGTAATCAAAATCAGCCTGCTTGATGATTTTTACTGCAATCTGCCCGCCGGAGTAAGTTCCGCTTACAACCGTGGTGGCCGTAGCAGTCTCGATCGGGAAATTGTCCGATTCGTTTTGCCCGGGCACCTCCTGGCCGTCTACGTCGTCGAAACCGTACCCTTCGTTGATGGTGGGTATCACCTCGCCCGGCTGGTAAAACTGAAACTCTGCACCGGCCATGCTTCCGAGGCTGGACTCTGAATAACGCACGGACTCGTAATTGTATTTGCCGATCCCGATGCACATCCACTCAGTAACGTACTTCAGGCCGCCATCCGTGTCGCTCTGGCGCACGTATTCGAACAGCGACTCCTGAATCAGATCCGGGAACGAACGGATTTGTCCGTAGATGTCCGGTTTTGCTTTGTAGACGCGCGCCGTATTCGTCTGGCCGGTCAGGCTATTGTTTGGCGAGTCAATCGTGTTGCCGCCGGTATTGGCGATCGCCGGCTTTGGCGCAAGGAAAGAGAATACCGCGCCGACAACTTTGAAGATCGGGCTGAGAATGTCGCCAATGATACCCTTCGGCTGGTCGAAAATCTGGACGGTGTCCAGTTCGCATAGCTCAAACGCCAGCTCATCATCTTCGCCAAACTTTACGCCATTGCGAACGATCAGCAGATCGCGGTGAAAGGTAGCGTCATTGGCTGCAAGCCAGTCATAAAAAAGGGTGCCGTTTGGCACCCTGTAGCGTTCTTTTGGCGTTCCCGGGAAACGCTGGAGTTCAATCAACGCCATATTCGAAAAACTCCACTTTAGTGAATGCCCGCTGAATGACCAGCAATGAATCCATGCGTACGCTTCCATTCTCGCCGCGCGAGTGCAGCGCCTGCCTGTTCAGTACCAGGCCAACATGTGCCGGCTGCGCGCCGCGGTAGCCGAACTCATCCCACAACTTCGTGCGTTTGGTGTTTCCCGGCTGGCCTGCGTACAGCATGCGCTGCCGCCCGATAGCATCAGCAAGGGCATTAACGAGGAATGAAACCTCGCCTTGTTGTTCACTCACTGATGAGCTCCTTAGAAGAATACTGCGCCGACCTGCTTGTGGTTGTTCTTCGCTACTGCAAAGTAACGGAAGCCGTCAGCACCGTGTGATGTGAAGTCATGAAGCGGTTTGTCTTTCCAGCACCCGCGCTTGTCGTCCCACTCTTTGCGATAACCTTCGAGGTGAGATATGCCCTCGGCACACTTCTCTTCATCGAAGACGCAGAATGGGAGAATTTCACGCACCGACTCAATGCCGGTATCGACACCAGTTTTAGGCACAACGTTGAATGTCATCGAGTAGACCTGTCCGTCAATTTCATAGCCTTCCTGCGCAAGTTCTTTGCGCGATTTAGCGTCAGCGCCGAACTCGCGATTCTCGATGTCGTGCGGACCCCAGTGCTCACCGTACTCATAGCCGCGGTCTTTCAGCACCTTCATGTAGTGCCTCAGGCCTTCGCCGGAATTTTCGTAGTAGTCGATGATGTGGAACTCATTGCCTACCTCGCGAACGAACCAGATGGCCGTGGAGTCGCCCACGCCAATATCCCAGAACGTATGAACCGGGAGGTGCGAGTTGTCCGGGATTTGCCCGATCCGCTTGTTGGTGTAAAGCCAGCGGAACTGTTTGGCGTAGTACGCGCCCTCGACAGACTGCTGGAACGCCTCAGCCGGAATGGTCGGGTATGGCAAGACGTACAGCATCCGTAACGTGAACCCGGAAAACGCCATTCTCGCTCGCTGTATTCGTAAGGCCCTCCCGTTCCGCAATACCGGCTGGAAACTCCACGGGAAACGCCTGCCAGATAACACTGTGCAGCGCGGAAACGTCGTAGATATCCGCAACGCACGCCACTTGTTCGAGGTTATCCAGAACGCTGCGCGAAGCGGTCGCCGAATGCTCATCATTGATGACTTCCAGGCCATCATGCAGCACGAGAACATGGATCGGGCCTATGAGACTGGCTACACCAAGTTCACCGAAATGGCAGAACACGCCTGGCGCATCATTGAAGCAGCCACCCAATTACCTGACGACTTCCGCGTCTATTTCCTCGCTCACACCGAAGAGAGCGAAGGAAAAATCAGGATGAAGACAGTCGGCAAGATGCTTAACGAAAAGCTCACACCCGAAGGCTACTTCCCTATCGTTCTGCGCATCATCAAGCGAGACGGCAAACACCTTTTCCTGTTGAAAGGCGACGACAACGACACCGTGAAATGTCCACCTGACCTGTTCGGGGCGGAAGTGACTGACATGGATAACGACCTGGCGGCGTTCGACAACGCAATTTCTGAATTCACTGATTTATAAGAGAGATAACGATGAACCAACCAATCAGCTTTACCTGGAACCAGCAGTCTGCAGAAGCGGCACTCAAAGCAGGATCCTCCGCTGGCATTTCTGAAACAGGCGCATATGAGGGTGTAATTACGTCTGCAGTGTATGAATTCGGCAAGGACGGATCACAATCTCAGGCGCTGGTTCTTTCACTCGACGCTGACGGCCAGAAAGCAAACTTCCTGCGCATCAACTTCCTCGGTCGCGATGGCAGCCAGACGTTCGGCATGGGCCTGATCGCCGCCATCATGTGGGCCGCGCAGGTTAAAGACGCACAGGCACAACAGCGTCAGGGACAAGGTGGCCCTGAATGGTGCCTACCTGCTCTTGAAGGTAAGCGGGTCGGACTCTTTCTGCAGAAGATCCTCACCACCAAGCAGGATGGGAGTGGTGACAGCTACAAATTTGAGGTTCGCCACGTTTTCCAGCCAGGAACACGACTGACCTATAAAGAGTTCAATGAGAAAGCTCCAGCAGAAGCGATTGCCACGCTCGAGCGCACCATGAAGGACAAAGATGACCGCAAGCCTCACGATTCTTCCCGAGGTGGTTGGGGTGCGCCATCATATAGCGGCGGCGGATGGGGTGGTAATCAGGTGGACCCAAACGCTGTACCTGACTCTCGCCTGCAACAGGCCAATCGGCAGGTATCGCAGAACAATCAACATCCTCAGTTCGACGATGACATTCCTTTCTAAAAAGGCATCGCTATGACTCACGCTCACGACGACATCAGGGTTGGCACACTGTGCCTTCCCTTCATTGGTAACGGCTGGCTAATGCCATGGGGGGAAGTGGTCAGCAATCCATTAAAAGCGCAGCGACTAGCTGAGGAATATCGGGAAAGACAGGAGGCGGCATGAATACCATCCCCCACCAAGACATCAACTCCCTCATAAAGTCAGGCGCCCTATTCGTGTCCAACCACTCTGGTGGCAAAGACAGCCAGGCGATGCTCATCAAGCTGCTTGAGGTCGTACCGCCGCGACAGCTCGTCGTAGTGCATGCATCGCTGGGTGCCATGGAATGGCCTGGCGCGCTGGAGCTGGCCGAGAAGCAGGCTGGGGATTCCGGACTGCCTTTCATCGTCGCCAGGGCGCGCAAGACTCTGCTGGAGATGGTTGAGCGACGCTTTGCGAACCGCCCGGAGGTGCCGAGCTGGCCGTCAGCTAGCACCAGGCAATGCACCAGTGATCTGAAGCGCGGTCCTATCCAGCGTGAGGTGAGAGCCTACGCAAAGGCGAACGGTTTCAAGGTGATCGTCAATTGCCTTGGTCTGCGTGCTCAGGAGTCTCCTGGCCGTGCAAAGCGCCAGGCGTTCCGCAAGAACGAGACGGATTCCAACTCGGTGCTGACCTGGTACGAGTGGTTGCCTATTCATGAGATGAAGAAAGACGAGGTGTTTGCCTCCATCCGCGAGGCTGGTCAGGAACCACATTACGCTTATGCGCTTGGAAATGAGCGACTTAGCTGCGTGTTCTGCATCATGGCTAGCCGTAACGACCTGAAGAACGGAGGGGCGCACCACCCTGAGCTGCTGGAGCAGTACGCGACACTGGAGGGCAAGACTGGATACACGATGCACATGAACCGCATCCCGATTAAGGAGCTGGCGGCATGACCGGAAAATACTCTCTTATCTACGCTGATCCGCCCTGGTCTTACGGCAACACCATCAGCAACGGCGCTGCCGCCGATCACTACTCAACCATGAAGCTAATCGACATCAAGCGCCTGCCGGTGTGGGAGCTTGCCGCCGAAAACGCGGTGCTGGCGATGTGGTACACCGGAACGCATAACCAGGAGGCCATCGAACTTGCCGAGTCCTGGGGCTTCACAGTTCGCACGATGAAAGGCTTTACCTGGGTAAAGCTGAATCAAAATGCCGAGCTGAGAATCAACAAAGCGCTGTCTGAGGGTGAAGTCACCGACTTTTACGACTTTCTCGATCTGCTTAACGCCGAGACGCGCATGAACGGCGGCAACCACACCCGGGCCAATACCGAAGACCTGTTGATTGCCACCCGCGGCGCCGGGCTGGAAAGAAAGCACGCCGGGATTAAGCAGGTGGTATACAGCCCGCTCGGCGCGCACAGCGAAAAGCCGTGGGAAGTGCGCAACCGGTTGGAACTGCTTTACGGCGATGTGCCGCGCATTGAGCTGTTTAGCCGCAGCGCGGCGCCAGGCTGGGCTCACTGGGGAAATCAGTGCGCCACCGCCTCGGTTGAATTGCTGCCCGGCTGCGCCATTGATGTTGTGAAAACGGAGGCCGCATGACGCTAACCAAACGAATCACAAGGTCGCTATGTCGGCCTTTTTATTTTTTCGCGTTCACCTTCAACCGAATTAACCGACAGTTCATGGAGCACTGATGAAGCATTTAACAAACACAATAGCTCTTATCGGCGCGTCAATGGCGTCAATAAAATCGTGGAGTTTCTCTGAAATATCTCCTGCTTTACGTATGGATGCCAGTTATCCAGTTGGTGGCGGGAAGACGGGTATTGCAGCAGCACGCCGGGCAGCCAAAAAACGCAGGAGAAGTCGCAAATGACATCAGAAATCATCGTTCAGGCCAGCGCTCTCGAAGAGATGATGCGCGAACATGCTATTCAGGCACACAGACTCAACCACTCAGCAGTATCAGCAACGCACTGTGAGGAATGCGGTGACAAGTTACTTGATGCTCGCCGGAAAGCGTATCCGGGATGCACGATGTGTGTCAGTTGTCAGGGTGAGATGGAATTGCGTAAGAAGATTGGGAGGATGTGATGTGGCCTATATGCAAACACTGCGGACGTAAATGCTTTAGTGGTTGGTGCGTTAAATGTGATAAGCGAGGGTGATGTGATGGATTACAGCAAGCTGAGCGACGAAGAAATCAATGAATTAGTTACCAAGCAACTCATTTTATCAGGCTTTTATACCGACGACGCGCAGGAGGTAAGTCATCGTCAATATGTAAGCAAAGGGTGGTGCTGGGGGCGTGGAACAGAAACAGGACTCAGGAACAGAGATGGCTCTGTTTTCGTCACGCACCAGAATGGATTCCAACTTAACTACTGCAATGACGCCTCGGTTGCATGGCCGATTATTATCAGAAACAGGATATCCATTCTTGACCAATTAACAGAGTGGTGTGTTGACGCTAATGGAGTATGTCCAGTTTTCGATAAAAACCCTCTTCGCGCCGCAATGATTGTATTCCTCATGATGCAGGACTCAGCCAATGTTCCAGCTAATTCAACGGGGTCAGATATACGCTGACAATGCCGGGTGGCCGGTAATAATTCACTCCGTCACATCACAGATAGTCCGCTACTGGCGACAGGGACGGATCAACACCGCTTCAATCGACCGCTTTAACAATGACTTTGAGCACCTCGACCCACACGAGGCTGCACAGATACGCGCCGAACTTGAAACAGCAGAACACTTAAAACGCCTCCGCGCTATGCGGGCGGCATGAGGAGAGATTATGTCAGCACACGAAGAAATTATGAATGCTCTCGCCTTTTACTTCGGAGACGGAGAAGGACTAAATCCAAGCGAGGAAAGCATCCGTGAAATTATCAGCCAGGAGCATGACCCCATTTCGACGATTGCTACAGCTTTAGATGATTACCGCGCATCAAAACCATGACACAACTGATAGCCAGTTATGAGCTGGCTATTGGGTGCGAATGCACTGCCACGTTATCCCCCATTTGCCCTCCAGTGTGAGGGCATTCTTTTTGCCTGGAGAAAAACATGCAAACAACAATCAGCATTCAGCCGGTTCTGGTTAACCGTGAGCGAGTTCAGGAGATGCTTGGTGGTATCTCCAGAACCACGTTTTATCGCAAGCGCAAGCAGTGGGAAGAATCTGGCACACCATTTCCGCAGGAAGTGGAAGAAATCCACCCTCCGAAAGGTGGCGCTCTCTTCCGCTACGTAGAAGTCATTCAGTTCTGCAAAGATAAAGGGCTGTTGGCTGCACACGCCTGAATCTTATCAGCCCACAATTCCGCTGCTGCCTGCTGCTCGGGGATGTAATCATACTGGTCATAAACAGCCAGCATCCCCGTTAGCTTATGCCCGAGTATCTTCTCTGATACGTGAGGCGCAACGCCAAGCTCAGCCATCTTTGTTTTACACGTTCTTCGTAGGTCATGCAGAGACCAGTGTTCCCCACCCATGACATCTTCCACCTGCCCCGCGATGGAAATCAATGTACTGGCTGACATAGGCCTGTCCACCTGCAGCTTAGCCGGTGGAAACGCGATTGACTGATCGGGGTACACATCAAAAACCTTCTGCAGATAATCAGCTGCCAGCTGAGAAATCCCACGCACAAAGCGTTTACGCGTTTTCGAGTTCTCTTTCGGTATTACCCACTCCCTCGCCTTCAGGTCAAAATCACCCTTCCTTGCCAGCCTCAACTCAACACCGCGGCATCCGGTAAGCGCCACAAGGCGGATCAGCATTTTGTTTTGCCATGACATCTTGGTTTTATCTATGGCATTCCAGAACACGCCTATCTCTTCGTCGTTCAGGAATCTTTCCCCGTCATCAGGACGGCTACCAACATCGTTAATCTCAAGCAACATTAGCGAATTTGAAGTTATACGTTTTCGGCGCAGCGCATAGCGGATCACCTGCTTCATCTTCACCAGAACGTTACCTGCCTGAACCGGCGAACCACCTTTCGTTATGCGCAGGAATATCTGCTCCCACTCAACGGGGCTCATCTCATCTGCTATCAGTCGGCCGTAATTGTCGGTAACGTGAAGCTTCAGCATCCGCTTCCAGTATTCATACTTCACCATCTCTTTCACTGATGGTGTTTCCAGCCACTCATCAACGAGAGTGCTGATGCTCGGCGAGCTGGATACGATGTCCCTGGCTTTCTTCCGCTGCATTGCCGGATCGCGACCCTCTTCCAGCCATCCCTTGCATTCCTCCATCGCGTCACGCGCTTCTTTGATAGACATCTTGCCGTAGGTGCCAAGTTTTAGTCTGGCCGGTTTCCCGTTGAAGCGATAGCGGTACTGAAAGGTGATAAGTCCCTTTGGGCTGATCCTGGCAGAAAGTCCACCACCATCTGCTATCTCCTCTGGTCCATCATATGGCTTGCCAGCTATACGCCTGAGCTTGGTATCGTTGAGAGGCATGCTTGTCCCTGTTCAGCTTTGTCGGAATTGGTACACGATTTGGTACACAGATTCTACGACACGAACTAGGATAAGATGAACTAAATTGAAACGGGTAAATTAAAGAAAGTTAGGTGTGATGCGGAATTGGTGAAACAGGTAGGAACAGACGGGAATGAAGTGAAATTCTGGATGGTACTTACACGTAAGATCACATACAAAGATTCAATATTTAAAATCATCAAAAAGGTGTGGGCTGATTCCCGCTTCACTCTGCGAAATATGTCACTGGTCGCCTTAATGGCTACACTGGACCTACACCCGCTTTTTGATAACACCGTTTGACAGTGTACACGGCATTACGAGCCGATCAAAGCAACAATCAACGCGCACTCTATGATGTAAATCAATTCACTGACACCCTGACGTTTTTGTTACACTTGTATAAAGTCATCTAACCTGAGCAGGAAAAGGACAATGCCAACAAATCGCTTTGCGAAGAAACACTGGAAGATGGTTGTGATACTGCTCGTTATTTGTGCGGCAATGCTGATGCTACGTTGGGCTGCGATGATCTGGGGTTAAAATACTGGCACACGCTGTTCCGGTTCCGTTGTATTTATCAATTAAATCGAATTCGTCTGAAAATAGCGCGTTATTGATAAGTATTAAAAATAAAACACAGATTTAATATTAAATAAATTTAACGTTAATTGAGAAAAGCCGGGCCAATTATTTGACCCGGCTTGTCATTACATACGATAGCCGAGTGACACAGTTGTACGACGATCGGTATGCTCCGGCGCTGTTGCCGGTGGTTCAGAGTTCCAGGTAACGTTGTAAGCCACCTTTAACCCAAAGTGTTCGTTGATGGCAACGTTCAAGGCTGTTTCAGAATTGAGCGTTGTATCGTCAGCACCAAATACCGACACACCTTGCGTAAACTTAGTATTGTCCGTCATCTGCCACGCATAGGCCCCGGACGCATAGCCCAGCGGCTGTGTTTCGGTGGTGCCATCCGTGTGCTCGTCATAGCGCACACCAGGACCGAATTCAAAACGGAAGCTGTGCACTGGTCCGTTGAGGAACTGACGACCATAACCTGCGGTCAGCACGTCACGCTCGCGATAGCCGTTGTAACGGTCGGTCAGCCAGCTTGCCTGCCCAAAGAGATAATCATAGTCGGTCATGTTGTAACGACTACGACCACCTACGGCATATTTCTCCGATGAACGCTCATCATTTGAGGAGGTATTGCTGGCATTTCCCCACAAAGACCACGCCGTAGTTTGACCGTACCAGGTCATGGTGGTGTCTGCAGTTAAAGAAGAACTTTTTGTGTTGCCTGACTGGGCGAGATATCCCGCGTTCAGGTTACCTTCAAAGGGTTTTTTCGCGCTGGAAGGGTCATCCATGACAGTAAAAACGGAATCATCGGCGGCAGCCTGCATTGACGCAAGCAGGCCACCCGTCAGCAGTAACGCTGCGGGCACTGTCTTCAAAAGCTTCATTTATTAAGAGTCCGTACAACAAAAAAAGAGACCATAACGGTCTCGGAAACTTTCATATGGATCAATGACAAAAGACCCTTGAAAGGTAACAAATTATAAAAAGACTCGAATAACATAGCAATAAATTCTTATTTCATTTTTTGAATAAGAGCGTTCCTAAACCGTTTTTTTATTTATATATCTTTAACGCGATTATTTTAAATAAAGATATGAAAAATCATGTTGTTAATTACTTCACTTTCGGGGGGTTAAGTGCCAGACTGAGGACAGCCTAACAGGAGGTAAAGATGGTACGTATCTATACGTTAACACTTGCGCCCTCTCTCGATAGCGCAACAATCACGCCGCAAATCTACCCGGAAGGTAAGCTTCGCTGTACCTCGCCGGTTTTTGAACCCGGCGGCGGCGGTATCAACGTCGCTCGCGCGATTGCCCATCTTGGCGGCACCGCTACGGCCATCTTCCCTGCGGGTGGCGCCACCGGAGAGCATCTTGTTGCTTTGCTCGCCGACGAAAATGTTCCCGTGTCCACCGTCGAAGCTAAAGACTGGACCCGACAAAATCTCCATGTCCACGTTGAGTCCAGCGGCGAACAGTATCGCTTCGTCATGCCAGGCGCTGCGCTCACCGATGATGAGTTTTACCAACTTCAGGATCAGGTGCTGGAAATTGAGTCTGGCGCACTGCTGGTTATTAGCGGCAGTTTGCCGCCTGGCGTACAGCTTGAGAAGCTGACCCGGCTCATTACCACAGCACAAAAACAAGGGATTCGCTGTATCGTCGATAGTTCTGGCGAAGCGCTGGCGGCAGCATTAACCATCGGCAATATCGAACTGGTCAAACCCAACCTCAAAGAACTGAGCGCGCTGGTGAATCGCGAACTCACGCAGCCCGATGATGTGCGCAACGCCGCGCAGGAAATCGTGCAAAGCGGAAAAGCGCATCGCGTAGTGGTCTCGCTTGGACCACAAGGAGCGCTGGGCGTTGATCGTGAAACCTGTGTCCAGGTGGTTCCGCCACCAGTGAAGAGTCAAAGTACCGTAGGCGCGGGCGACAGTATGGTCGGGGCCATGACGCTTAAACTGGCTGAGAGCGCACCTTTTGCAGATATTGTTCGTTACGGTGTCGCCGCAGGTAGCGCCGCCACCCTGAATCAGGGTACGCGTCTGTGCGCTTTAGACGATACGCAAAAAATATACGCGTATCTGGCTCAGTAATAACGGCTTCCCCTTGTTTAGCTACAAGGGGATTTCCCCGTAAAACTGTCGGCATAGGTGTTATACGTCTATGATGAAAAATCACGTGATTACAAAGCAGTGAATCATGTGCGACCAGGCGTCTTCACAACTATGCGAGGTGAAGAAGAACGACACACATTAAGTGCCTTTCCAGCGATGACGCGTCCGTGGTGTGCGTCAGTTCGTGTTTTTTAACCGCATTCTTGCGCTAACCTTATGATCTGGCAGACAACATGGGGAGAGACATCATGTGGCAGGCTATCAGTCGTCTTTTAAGCGAGCAATTAGGTGAAGGCGAAATCGAACTGCGTAACGAACTGCCCGGCGGAGAGATCCACGCCGCATGGCATTTACGCTATGCGGGGCGCGATTTTTTCGTTAAATGCGATGAAAGAGAGCTGTTAACCGGCTTTACGGCGGAAGCCGATCAGCTGGAGCTACTTTCTCGCAGTCAAACCGTGTCTGTACCGAAAGTCTGGGCGGTAGGCGCAGACAGAGATTACAGCTTTCTGGTGATGGATTTCCTCCCTCCCCGTCCGCTTGATGCGCACAACGCGTTTATCCTCGGCCAACAGTTGGCGCATTTGCATGAATGGAGCGATCAGCCGCAGTTTGGGCTCGACTTCGATAATGCGCTCTCTACCACGCCGCAGCCCAACACCTGGCAACGTCGCTGGTCAACCTTTTTTGCCGAGCAGCGTATTGGCTGGCAGCTGGAACTCGCCGCTGAAAAAGGCATTGCGTTTGGCAATATCGACGCCATCGTCGAGCATGTTCAGCAGCGTCTCTCTTCTCATCAGCCGCAGCCGTCTCTTCTGCATGGTGATTTGTGGTCCGGGAACTGCGCTCTCGGCCCGAACGGCCCGTACATCTTTGACCCTGCCTGCTACTGGGGGGACAGAGAGTGTGACCTGGCAATGCTGCCGTTACATACCGATCAGCCGCCGCAACTCTATAACGGTTATCAGTCTGTTTCTCCGCTACCATTGGATTTTCTCGACAGACAGCCTGTCTACCAGCTCTATACGCTGCTGAACAGGGCTATTCTGTTCGGGGGACAGCATCTGGTCGTGGCGCAGAAAGCGCTGGACAGGTTACTGGCGGCTTAGCAAAGTCGCACGTTGCTTATCTGGCCTGGCGTTTCGCAACGCGTCAGGCCTGATAGTGCAGCAGTTACAAAAAACCCAGTAATGAAAAGAAGAAGTAGCCAATCACGATAACGATCACCGGCAAAATATAGAGCGGGAAAATTTGTAAAAAGATCGTATGGTGCGGTACCACAATACGCGACTCAAGTTGCTCGCGTGATAACCCTTCACTGCCCTTTGCCTGTTCCAGAATCAACTGATCCTCAACGCCCTCGCGTAAATAACGCGCCTGACGGCTCATTCTGGCGCCTGAATCCTGCAATGCCAGACCGATAAAAATCAGAATGAAAATCAGCCAAAAAACGAGATTCAGTCCACTTTGAAAATCGGGCGTCGGCGAGTTATACCAAAACACGTTAAGAAAAGGTGTGTTCACACGCATCATGTCGATCATCACGTGTGCAAAATCGAGCATGACCGCGTTAATCCCTTCCTGCTTTTCGCTGTGCGCATACATAAACTTCAGTACTGAAACCAGGGTTGAAATCAGCGCGGGAATGAAAATCACCCATCCCACCAGCCTTTTCAAGATGGCAATGCGTCCAGCTTGTTGATACGTCATGAGTTCCCCTTGATTAAGACGTGTCATTTTGGCCTAAGTTTACCCGTTGATTATCGTTTTCGCCTGATCTTTAAAGGCGGTATACTGCTGAATTAGCCATAATGAACGCTCAGAGCCCGTCCAGGCTGGCTCTTAATCCCTTTTATCACCCGTAAAGGAGAGGTTGTGATGTCAACCCCGCGTCAAATTCTTGCTGCAATTTTCGATATGGATGGATTACTGGTCGATTCTGAACCGCTTTGGGATCAGGCCGAACTGGATGTGATAGCAAGTTTAGGCGTTGATATCTCCCGCCGCCATGAACTTCCCGATACACTTGGCTTACGCATCGACATGGTGGTTGATTTGTGGTTTGCACAACAACCGTGGAACGGTCCCTCACGTCAGGAAGTAACCGAGCGCATCATTACCCGGGCAATTGCGTTAGTTGAAGAAACAAAACCACTGCTGCCGGGCGTGCGTGAGGCCGTGGCATTGTGCAAATCTCAGGGGTTGAAAGTAGGACTGGCATCCGCCTCGCCGCTGCATATGCTGGAAAAAGTGCTAACCATGTTTGATCTGCGCAGCAGCTTCGATGCACTGGCTTCTGCGGAAAAACTGCCCTACAGCAAACCGCACCCGCAGGTTTATCTCGATTGCGCGGCAAAACTGGGCATTGACCCTATAAACTGCGTAGCACTGGAAGACTCGGTGAACGGCATGATTGCTTCGAAAGCCGCCCGTATGCGTTCCATCGTAGTACCTGCTCATGAAAATCAGGACGATCCTCGCTTCGTTCTGGCCGACGTCAAACTGGCCTCGCTCACCGAACTCACTGCCGCTCACCTGCGCGGCTAATCCTGCGACGGGCAATGATCGCATTGCCCGCCTGCCGGACGCTGGGGCACGCCTGATGACCTGAAAGGCCCGGTCGTGTTCCTCGCAAGTGCAGCCTCGGACTATATACATGGCTATACGCTGGTCGTGGATGGCGGTTGGCTGGCGCGGTAAAGGCGCACTTGTGACAAAGGGTTACAACGTCACCTCTTCCGCCTACTGTATAAAACCCCTATACTGTATGAATCGACAGTTTATTGGGTTTTATCATGACGGCGGAAGGTCACCTTCTTTTTTCTATTGCCTGTGCGGTATTTGCCAAGAATGCCGAGCTAACGCCCGTTCTTGCGCAGGGTGACTGGTGGCATATTGTTCCTTCAGCCATTTTAACGTGCCTGCTGCCGGATATCGATCATCCCAAATCCCTGCTGGGGCAGCGTCTGAAGTGGGTATCAAAGCCCATTGCCCGGGCATTTGGTCATCGCGGGTTTACGCATAGCCTGCTGGCGGTTTTTGCCCTGCTGGCCACGTTTTACCTGAAAGTCCCTGATACCTGGATAATTCCAGCGGATGCCTTACAAGGTATGGTTCTCGGTTATCTCAGCCACATTCTGGCCGACATGTTGACCCCGGCGGGCGTCCCCCTGCTTTGGCCCTGCCGCTGGCGTTTTCGTCTGCCTATCCTCGTGCCGCAAAAAGGCAATCAACTGGAGCGGTTTCTGTGCATGGCGCTGTTCGCGTGGGCAATCTGGATGCCGCAGACCGTACAAGAGAACAGTGCGGTGCGCTGGTCATCACAGATGATAAATACGCTGCAAATGCAGTTTAATCGTTTTATAACGCACCAGGTTGACTAATAAATCAGCCAAAAAGTTATTTTTGGCATAAACAATTCCATTTGAATATAAGAGGCAAGTCACAGTTCTGCTAATCTTGCGCCAACAGAATCACCGTCACACGGTGATACGCATAATAAGATCAGGAGAACGGGGATGAACTATCCATTAATCGCGAACATTATCGTGTTCGTAGTGCTGCTGTTCGTGCTGGCGCAAGCCCGACACAAGCAGTGGAGTCTGGCAAAAAAAGTACTGGTCGGTCTGGTCATGGGTGTGGTGTTTGGCCTCGCCCTGCACACCATTTATGGTTCCGACAGCCAGGTTCTTAAAGATTCCGTACAGTGGTTCAACATTGTCGGCAACGGTTACGTCCAACTGCTGCAGATGATTGTCATGCCGCTGGTGTTTGCGTCTATTCTCAGCGCCGTTGCGCGTCTGCACAACGCCTCTCAGTTAGGTAAAATCAGCTTCCTGACCATCGGTACGCTGCTGTTTACTACGCTGATTGCCGCGCTGGTAGGGGTTCTGGTGACCAACCTGTTCGGCCTGACCGCGGAAGGTCTGGTGCAAGGTGGGGCCGAAACCGCTCGTCTGAACGCGATTGAAACCAACTATGTTGGCAAAGTAGCTGACCTCAGCGTTCCACAACTGGTGTTGTCGTTTATCCCGAAAAACCCGTTTGCCGATCTGACCGGAGCTAACCCGACGTCGATTATCAGCGTGGTTATCTTCGCGGCATTCCTCGGTGTTGCCGCACTGAAGCTGCTGAAAGATGATGCGCCGAAAGGCGAGCGCGTGCTGGTCGCTATCGATACCCTGCAAAGCTGGGTGATGAAGCTGGTTCGTTTGGTGATGCAGTTGACACCGTACGGTGTTCTGGCGCTGATGACCAAAGTGGTTGCGGGCTCCAACCTGCAGGACATCATCAAGCTGGGTAGCTTCGTCGTGGCCTCTTATCTCGGTCTGGGCATTATGTTCGTGGTACACGGGATCCTGTTGGGTGTTAACGGCGTTAGCCCGCTGAAATACTTCCGCAAGGTGTGGCCGGTGCTGACTTTCGCCTTCACCAGCCGTTCCAGCGCAGCCTCAATTCCGCTGAACGTTGAAGCGCAAACCCGTCGTCTGGGCGTGCCTGAATCCATCGCCTCTTTTGCCGCCTCCTTTGGCGCCACCATTGGCCAGAACGGTTGTGCAGGGCTGTACCCGGCAATGCTGGCAGTAATGGTCGCCCCGACCGTCGGGATCAACCCGCTGGACCCGATGTGGATTGCCACGCTGGTCGGTATCGTCACCGTCAGTTCCGCAGGGGTTGCGGGTGTGGGTGGCGGTGCAACGTTTGCCGCGCTGATCGTCCTGCCAGCTATGGGTCTGCCGGTCACGCTGGTTGCGCTGCTGATTTCCGTTGAGCCGCTGATCGATATGGGCCGTACCGCGCTGAACGTGAGCGGTTCTATGACAGCCGGTACGCTGACCAGCCAATGGCTGAAACAGACCGATAAAACAATTCTGGACAGCGACGATAACGCCGAACTGGCGCATCGCTAAGTCTGTTCGACTGAAAAACAAAAAAACCGCCGGAGTGTCATGCTCCGGCGGTTTTTTTATATCCATTAATCGCTCAGTTCATTTTCCTGGCGAACCTGATTAGCCCAGCGTTGCGCTGATTCCGGGACCGTAAATGCAGGTGAACGCTGAAACGCCTCCCCTATTAAGACAAAAGCGACATATTTTCCGCGCAGTATCCATACGTCACGAAACGCATCCATTTTAACTGCATGCTCTGGTGGGGCTGGCTCCACGCGAGGAACATAGCTAATTACCGGACGATTTTGTTGGCGAAGAGGTTTCATAATCAGTTGCTTCACTAAAGACTAATTCTAAAAATCAGAAAACGGCTATCTTAGCCGATTTTGCCTCCTGACGTCCTGCCTTGCGTGCGCTGTTTGCCTGGTTCATCGCGCTTTACGCCCTCGGTCAGTTCCTGCACCACTGAGCAAGTGGTCTATAGTTAAAGCTTTTGACGGCAACAACGACCTTTAAGCGATGAAAACAGGAGACGAGTTTAATGTCACAGAATGATAAGCACCCACTCCATCACTCAGCGCCGGTTCATGATGCCAGCGAATCCCAGCCAGGACTTGACTCACTGGCGCCAGCAGACGGTTCACATCGGCCAACACCTGAACCCACGCCACCAGGCATGCAGCCCACTACGTCCGGCAGCTTAAAAGCGCCTGACACCAAAAGTGACAAACTCAACGCGCTGGATAGTTTTCGTAAAGGCAGCGAAGATTTTGCTCTGACAACCAATCAGGGAGTGCGCATCGCAGACGATCAGAACTCTCTGCGCGCAGGAAACCGTGGGCCAACTCTACTGGAAGACTTTATCCTGCGGGAAAAAATCACCCATTTTGATCACGAACGCATCCCGGAGCGGATCGTACATGCCCGAGGTTCGGCCGCTCATGGTTACTTTCAGCCCTATGCCAGCCTCAGCGCGACAACGAAAGCGGACTTTCTGAGTGATGAAAATAAAATCACCCCAGTTTTTGTCCGTTTCTCTACGGTTCAGGGCGGCGCAGGCTCAGCGGATACGGTCAGAGATATTCGAGGATTTGCGACCAAATTTTATACTGAGGAGGGCATTTTCGATCTGGTGGGAAACAACACACCAGTCTTCTTCATTCAGGATGCCCATAAATTCCCGGATTTCGTTCATGCGGTAAAACCGGAACCGCATTGGGCTATCCCACAGGGTCAAAGCGCCCACGATACCTTTTGGGATTATGTTTCATTACAGCCAGAAACGTTGCACAACGTTATATGGGCGATGTCCGACCGGGGTATTCCACGCAGCTATCGCACGATGGAAGGCTTTGGCATTCACACGTTCCGGTTGATAAATGCGCAAGGGAAAGCCACCTTTGTCCGTTTTCACTGGAAACCGCTGGCGGGCAAAGCTTCGCTGGTATGGGATGAAGCGCAAAAACTTACCGGTCGTGATCCCGATTTTCATCGCCGCGATCTGTGGGAAGCTATCGAAGCAGGCGATTATCCGGAATACGAACTGGGGCTGCAGCTCATTCCTGAAGAAGACGAATTCAAGTTCGATTTTGACCTGCTCGACCCGACCAAGCTGATCCCGGAAGAGCTGGTTCCGGTGCAACGCGTTGGTAAAATGGTGCTGAACCGTAATCCGGATAATTTCTTCGCCGAAAATGAACAAGTCGCTTTTCATCCCGGACACATCGTCCCTGGTATTGATTTTACCAACGATCCCTTGCTGCAAGGCCGCTTGTTTTCTTATACCGATACCCAAATCAGCCGCCTGGGCGGGCCCAACTTCCATGAAATACCGATTAATCGCCCGACCTGCCCGTACCATAATTTCCAGCGTGACGGCATGCATCGTATGGACATCGATACCAACCCTGCCAACTATGAACCTAATTCCATCAATGATAACTGGCCGCGTGAAACGCCGCCGGGGCCAAAACGCGGTGGATTTGAGTCATATCAGGAACGGATTGAAGGAAACAAAATCCGCGAACGTAGTCCCTCTTTTGGCGAATACTATGCGCACCCTCGCCTGTTCTGGCTAAGTCAGACGCCAATTGAACAGCAGCATATTATCGGCGGATTCAGCTTCGAACTCAGCAAAGTTACGCGCCCCTATATTCGGGAAAGAGTGGTCGAACAGTTAGCCCATATTGATACAGCCCTCGCCGAGGCGGTTGCCGATAATCTCGGTTTTGAGCTAACCGAGGAACAGGCCAAAATCGCCCCACCGGCTAACGTGAATGGTTTGAAAAGTGCGCCGTCACTCAGTTTATATGCGGGTGCGCAAGGTGAGATTAAGGGCCGCGTGGTCGCCATTCTACTTAATGACCAGGTGAAATCGGGCGACCTGCTTGCCATCATGCAAGCCTTACAGGCCAAAGGCGTTCACGCCAAACTGCTCTATTCCCGAATGGGTAATGTGGTTGCCGATGATGGTTCCGTCCTGACAATCGCCGGTACCTTTGCGGGTTCACCATCGCTGACCGTCGATGCGGTTATCGTTCCGTGTGGCAATATCGCAGATATCGCTATGAACGGTGATGCCCGATATTACTTACTCGAAGCGTATAAGCACTTAAAACCTATCGCACTGGCTGGCGATGCGCGTCAGTTTAAAGCAACGTTGAATATCAAAAATGAAGGAGAAGAAGGCGTGGTGGAGGCAGACAGTGCAGACTCACAGTTTATGGATACCTTGCTGACGCTAATGACTGCGCACCGCGTCTGGTCACGCGCCGGAAAAATCGACACGATCTCTGCCTAAAAAAATGCGGCGCATTATGCGCCGCAAACTCAGGAGTTACACGTTCAGAAAACTGCCAAGACGATAACCGCGCTCCGCAATAGCATATTTCAGTGACGGAGACGTCAGCACGTCGAGCTCAGTTAAGCGGGGGTAACAGTAGGCACTTTGACGAATAATGTCATCGATAAAGGCCGGATGACACATCACTTCCAGCGAGGACTCTCCCCGGTCTGCTGACGCGTCAAGCGTTTGCAAAAACAGGGCTTCAGAAATCGCTTCGCCATAAAACTCGCTGCTGAATCCCTGGGAAGTCCGTAACGTCTGCGGAAAGTCAGACGCCTGGAATACCGTCTGACGATCGATCCGTAACGCAATCCCCCGTTGGGCAGCAAACCCGGCAACGATAGGGAAAATCTGCGGGAACATATGCACATGGTGATGGCTATCCAGATGCGTTGGCTCCCGCCCGAACAGGTCAATAAAACGCTGATACTGCGCGGCCAGTTCCTGAGAAATTTCATCCAACGGCAAGGTGTCTTCTTCAGCCATCTGCCAGATCCATTTTCCCAGTAACCCGTCACGAGTAAGGCCTGGCATTGCCGTCAACGGCCTGCCCAGCGTCAGAACAAAATGCATCCCAACGGCAAGTTCAGGTATATCGCGACTCAGCTGTACAGCATGGTCAATGGCTGCGCCATTAACCAGTGCGGTTGTCGAGGTGACCACGCCATTGCGACAGGCTTCAACAATGCCGTAGTTTTGTCCTTTACTCAGGCCAAAATCATCCGCATTTACAATCAGTACGCGTTCCATAGCCGACCTCAGTTAGTGTTGTTCGCTTTTGAGTTTCTCGATACACCCGGCGAAGTTTGGCAGCCATTTTTCATGCGCCAGAATTAGCTCACGCGCCAGAATCTCGGCATCGCTGTCAGAATGCACCAGCGGACTCAGGTTCAACGCCAGCAGCACATCATTCAGCTCACCGCTCAGTGCCGCATTGCTCGCCGCGACTTCAAAGCCTTTAATGGTATAGATAAGGCCGAGCACTTTCTCATCAAAATGGGTAATACGTGGGTGCGGCGTGGCGCCGTTGCGTCCCAGTGTACAGGTCATCTCAACCGCCCAGTCCGCCGGGATATTGTCAACATGCCCGTGGTGCGGAACGTTGACATAGTGCTCGGTCTGTTTGTCGTTGTAGATGGCGTTGATCACTTCACAGGCCGCATCGGAGTAATAGGCTCCACCGCGCTGTTCCAGCTCTTTCGGTTTCACGTTCAAATCCGGGTTTTTGTAGAGATCAAACAGTTGTTTCTCCACTTTCTGTACCACCTGAGCGCGAGCGCCGCCCTTATAGTATTCACCCATTTCAATCGCCAGCATCTCTTTTGGCTTGAAGTAATAGAGCAAATATGAGCACGGCAGCAGTTTCAGCGAGCGAATCAACCCTTCACTGAACGGCAGATCGAAGATGTTCTTCACGGTGGAGGCTTTCAGTTGACCTGAAGCCACGCCATCCAACAGTTCATCAAAGCGTGATTTACCATTCACCAGTACGTCTTTAATAAAGACCATATGGTTCAGACCGAACAGATCGATGGATAAGTCATCGCTCTCTTTCAGCGCCAGCACATCGCTAATGAACATTTTCATGCCGACAGGAATATTACATACACCGATGAATTTCTTAAAATTCGTATGGCGATAGACCGCTTCCGTCACCATCCCGGCCGGGTTAGTAAAGTTAATCACCCACGCATTCGGGCACAGTTCTTCCACATCTTTGACAATATCAAAGATAACCGGAATAGTACGCAGACCTTTGAACAGCCCACCAGCGCCGTTGGTTTCCTGCCCCAGATACCCGTGACTCAGCGGAATGCGTTCATCCTTTTCGCGGGCTTTCAGTTGCCCTACGCGCAGCTGGGTAGTAACGAAATCAGCATCTTTCAGCGCTTCACGGCGGTCCAGCGTTTTAAACAACTTCATCGGCACGCCAGCTTTATCGATCATGCGCTGGCAAAGGTCAAAAATAATGTCCAGCTTCTCTTTTCCATCGTCGACATCAACCAGCCACAATTCAGAAACCGGTAATTCATGATAGCGCTTAATAAAGCCTTCAAGTAACTCAGGGGTGTAGCTGCTCCCGCCACCGATAGTGACGACTTTTAATTTCTGGCTCATACTTTCTCCCTTCAGTGTCAAAACACTGACGTGTATTATGCTCAACCCGTTTGTCAGATATAGCGTGGCTGTCCCGACGCTATTTTGGGCAAGCTATAAAAAATGGGTTATTGGCAAATAATATCTACTGATTAAATTCAGTTAATTTCTTACGATAGCTATTAGGTGTAAATGACGTCAGCTTTTTAAACGTTTTAATAAACAGACTTGGACTACTGTAGCCAGATTCGTAAGCAATATCCGTTACAGAATAGTTAGTCATTTCCAGCTGTTTTTTAGCAAAGTTAATGCGGATTTCATTAATGATCTGCATCGGTGTTTTGCTGTAATAACGCTGGGTTGCGCGGGTCAGATACTCCTGGGATTTCGCGGACAGGTGTACCATGTTTTCCAGCGCATTCTCGCTAAACTGCCGTTTGTCATGCATGGTCTCCACGGTGGTTTTAAGCCACTGCGGAATATCATCCAACACCTGCTCTTCGCGATGATGGCGCAACCGGTTAATAATATAGAAGGTGACCACTTCTACAAATTCATCCAGTCCACTCTCGCGAAAGTTCAATGATGCAATAACCGTTTCAATGTAAGTGAGAAACGAATTATTCGCCCGATAGACCTGCGATGCAACGAAACAAAATGGCAGCAGCGGGTGGTAGTGCTGTTCAAAAAAGCGTTTACTGATACCGACGTTCAGGATCCTTGTCGCCCCAAAATCATAAAAACTCTGGTGGTGCGATCCCAATGGAATAAAAACAAAGTCCCCGCGTTCGAGCAATACGCGTTTACCGTTGATTTCCTGATAATAGCGCCCGGTTAAAACCAGGGTAAATTCGTAGTAGTCATGCTGATGCAGCCCGCTGATGCTCTCAGTTTTGTTATAGATGAACACATGGAAATTTTTGCCATTAAACAGCTGCTGTTCATAGACGGTTTTGATTTCCGGTGCGTTAATCTGTAGCTGCATTATGCACTCCTCGCTATTTCAGCTTTTCGTGAAGCTCAATCAGTTCAGTCACCAGCTCACGCGCCAGCATTGATGTCATCAGGTGGTCCTGAGCATGAACCAGCACCAGGCTAACTTTCATTTTACCTTCGCCCTGATCGCCTTCAATCAGTTTCGTTTGCACGAGGTGCGCTTCATTCAGCGCCAGACGGGACTGGTCCATCATAGCCTTAGCTGACTCGAAATCGCCTTGCTTGGCCATTTTGAGCGCGCCGTACGCCAGGCTACGCGCCTGACCGGAGTTGATGATGAGACCCATCACCACTTCTTCAAGTTCTTCTGCTTCTGACTGCGTGTCGACGATGTTTTCGATATCCAACATACTTTTTTCCTCTGGTTCAGTCCGGCATGACCGTGAAGCCATGCCGGATTAAATTTAGAATTTCAATGCGTTAGCGATATCTTCTTCGCTTTCTTCTTGATCAATAACGTTCTGCGCTTTGTTGGCTACCACCACGAACGGCAGGTAAACCAGCGTGGCGATACCAAGGTTGAACAGCGCGACCAGCAGAGCAGCGACGCTACCGTTGGTGTTAAAGAACGCGCTCAAACCGGTTGGCATGGTCCACGGTGCGATGTTGGTAATCGGTGGAATAATGCCGGAGTAATAAGCTGCCAGCGTAATCGCCGCCAGAATCGGTTGCACCAGAATGAACGGGATAAACATCACCGGGTTCATGATGATCGGCAGACCGAACAGGATAGGTTCGTTAATCTGGAACAGGCCTGACGGCAGTGCCAGTTTAGCAACCTGACGATAATCCGGACGACGCGATGCCAGGAAGATAGCGATAATCAGACCCAGCGTAGCCCCGCTACCCCCGAGGAAAATATAGGAGTCGAGCATCGGTTTCGCCCAGACGTGGAAGGTCTTTCCGGCTTCCAACGCGGCGTCTACGGAACCAAACTGTTGGTAGATGGAGATGTTTTCCAGCGCCCATGGCGTCATGATACCGCTGTCCAGCGCGGTCAGCGCCAGTGAACCATGAATACCGAAGAACCACAGCAGCGGAACAAAAATCACGTAGGCCCAACCCACCACGCTGCCCAGCGATGCCAGCGGAGTTGAAATGGAATCCATGATGATCTGGTGGAAGTTCGTACCCCAGGTGTTCAATGCCCAGGCGATGATCCCCATAATGGAGAGGATAAGGAAGCCAGGAATCAGCGCAGAGAAAGAGCGCGACACGGATGTCGGTACGCTATCGGGTAATTTAATTACCCAATTACGACGGACCACAAAGGTGAACATTTCCGCGACCGCGAGGCCGATAATAATACCGGAAATAATATTGGCACCGCCGAGCCAGTTCGCGCCAACGGCATAGGCTTCACCCACGCTATATGGCGTTACGGTCATAAACGCGGCGACGGATAACAGCCCGGCAGCCAGAGAGTCGACTTTGCGTTCTTCTGCCAGCGCCATACCGATAAAGAACGGCGCCATCAATGACATGATACCCAGCGTACCGTTATAGACGTTTCCACCAATGCCTTTCAAACTATTCAGCGTTTCAATAGTTGAAGCATCAAGTCGAATGCCCATTGAATAAAAAAACGACCCCACCCCAAAGCTCAGGAAAACGTTATTGATTAATACAAACATGGCCCCTGCGAGGGTTAACGGCATTAAACGAATAAAACCGTTTTTGATTGCATTAACGTGTGGCTGCTTTCCAATTTTTACAGCAAAAGGAAGGAGTACCTTTTCAAGTGAAGCAATAGCGTTACTCATAGAAAAATACCCTTAAATACCGCAATTAATAATTGCGGTGAATGTTAATGAAATAACTCTTTGACGGGAAAAATTAAAATAAAATAATTAATTTGCTGCGGCTTTTTTAATTGCTGCAACCGCAGCCTTAAGCACGCCTAAACCATCGACTTTGCCATACAGCAGCGAGTCAATCACTTCCACAGGCTTGTTGGGTAACAAACGCTGAATTTCGGGCAACATATAAGCAATTTGTGGACCTAATAATACAACATCGGCCACTGGACCTTTTTCTCCGGCCAGCGTTTCAGGAAACGCTTCAATAATAACCGGTACTTCGTATTTTTCGGCCTGAGCACGCATCTTCGAAACCAACAATGAAGTCGACATGCCCGCAGAACAAAACAGATAAATGTGTTTCTTTTCCATTAAAACGATCCTCATGTGCGATTATCTGTCACCAGACACTCCGCAAGCCCTAACCTGCATCCATGCTCTGGGTAACTTGCGTCAGCTAAATTACTTTTTTAGGTGGCTGAAATGAGTATACGGGATTGCACCGGCGGATGGTATTTCCTTGACCAACTAAATTGTCTCTCCTTGACCTGGCGTTATGACCACCCTCACACTTCAGGCAAATAATTCGCGTCAATAATTAAGATCGTGTGACATAAAAAAACCGGCGCAGTGGCCGGTTTTCCCGAGTGCTCAGGCAATAAACAGTTGTTACTTCTTCGCTGCCTGCGGGTCGGTGTCGTACTCTGCGCAGGTCTGGTAGCCAGAGTTAATCACGTGTCCGGTGTCATCTAAAGCAACAAAATAGGTCTCAGCTTTACCATCTCGTTGACCCAGGATGTAGGTCTGACACGTCCCACGCGCATGGATCATACTGACTTCGGAAGACGGTTTACCGGCAATCTGCGCTACCTGCGCCCGGCTCATCCCTTTCTTCACATCTTTCACCACGGGCTGAACAAATTGGTCTTTCGTACGATCGTAGGCCGTACACCCTGCCAGCATAGTCAAAACAGCCGCTGCGCTCAGAATTCCTGTTAGATTCTTGTTCATATTCCGTCCTCTTGTATTTCAGCGTGTTATATAAGCCTGGAGCACAACAACGCATTTTTCAAGCAATCAGAGGATACTTAGGTGGTTTCGGAAAATTCTATTAAAACAAAATGATGCTATATCAGGCTCGCATCCCTTGTCGTTTGGGCCTCAACGCGTTAGCTTTAACACATCATTTTTTTGATCATTTTATTTTTCGGAGGGGGTTAAATGACTCTGCAGCAAGAGATAATCCAGGCGCTTGGCGCAAAACCGCACATCGATGCAGAAGAAGAAATTCGCCGCAGCGTGGATTTCCTGAAATCGTATCTGCAGACCTACCCCTTTCTGAAATCGTTGGTGTTGGGAATTAGCGGCGGACAGGACTCAACGCTCGCGGGAAAACTGTGCCAGATGGCGATCACCGAGCTGCGAAAAGAAACGGGTAATGACGCACTGCAGTTTATTGCCGTACGCCTACCGTATGGCGTTCAGGCCGATGAGCAGGACTGCCAGGATGCCATCGCCTTTATTCAACCGGACCGCGTACTGACCGTCAATATTAAGGGCGCGGTGCTGGCCAGCGAGCAGGCCCTGCGTGAAGCGGGTATTGAACTGAGCGATTTTGTGCGTGGCAATGAAAAAGCCCGTGAACGTATGAAGGCACAATACAGTATCGCCGGCATGACCAGCGGCGTTGTCGTGGGTACCGATCATGCTGCAGAAGCCATCACCGGATTTTTCACTAAGTACGGCGATGGCGGTACCGACATTAACCCACTATTTCGTCTGAACAAGCGCCAGGGCAAACAACTGCTTGCCGCGCTGGGGTGCCCGGAGCACTTATATAAGAAAGCACCAACTGCCGATCTCGAGGACGATCGCCCTTCTCTGCCGGATGAAGCCGCACTGGGAGTCACTTACGACAACATCGACGACTATCTGGAAGGAAAAACGCTGGATGCCGACGTCGCGAAAAAAATTGAAGGCTGGTACGTGAAAACTGAGCATAAACGTCGCACACCGATCACCGTGTTTGATGATTTCTGGAAAAAAGCGTAATCCTTTTCCCTTCAAAATGCCGGGTAGCGCCAGGATTGGCCCTATCTGGCATTAGCCTGCTGAATCTCATGCCGCTTTTTTAATCACCCTCAAACTGCTACACTGGATGAATAACCAGCATCTGGAGTCAACAGTGGTACAGCGTCAATCAGCCCCTCGTCTGACATTTGAGGCAGCGGCAATCTATGAATATCCCGAGCACCTGCGCCCGTTTTTGAGTGCGCTTCCCACCGCGCCAGGCGTCTATCTGTTTCACAGTGATAGCGACACCATGCCGCTTTATATTGGTAAAAGTGTCAATATTCGCAGCCGTGTGCTGGCGCATCTGCGTACCGCAGACGAAGCGAGTATGCTGCGTCAGGCCAGGCGCATTAGCTGGATTTGTACGGCCGGAGAAATTGGCGCCCTGCTGCTGGAAGCGCGGCTTATCAAAGAACAGCAGCCCCTGTTTAACAAACGGCTGCGACGCAATCGCCAGCTGTGTGCCTTGCAGCTTACCGATCGAACGGTTCAGGTGGTTTACGCACGAGATATTGATTTCTCCCACGCCCCCAATCTGTTTGGCCTGTTTGCCAACCGCCGCGCAGCGCTACAGACGCTGCAAAGCCTCGCCGATGAACAACAGCTGTGCTACGGCCTGTTGGGGCTGGAACCCCTGAGCCACGGGCGCGCCTGTTTTCGCTCCGCGCTTAAACGCTGCGCCGGAGCCTGCTGCGGGAAAGAAAGCCCTGAAGCACATCATTTGCGTCTGGTAGAAGCCCTGGAAAGAGTGCGCGTAATCTGCTGGCCGTGGAGCAATGCCATTGCGCTGCAGGAAACCCGCGCTGAAATGACGCAGTACCATATCATCAATAACTGGCTGTGGCTGGGAGCCGTTTCAACGCTGGATGAGGCAGCTACACTCGCGCGAATGCCGGCCGGCTTTGATCAAGATGGCTACAAAATTCTCTGCCGGCCTATTCTGTCTGGTCAATATGACATTATTGAACTGAGTCCGGAGAATGCCCCGGCATCCAGTTAATCTCGCTGAACAGCAGTTTCCCCTCGCGTTCCAGCAGTCGTAACGTGTGTTTACCGTCGTGCCAGCTTGCACCCTGATCGACGGTCAACAACTTATCACCCAGTTGCCAGGCTCCGCTGATAACAAACACTACGCCGCCGCGCGAACCAAAGGTCGTAAAGGTGCGATCGGCAACTCTGACTTTTGCCTGGCAGACATCCCGTCGGGTCATGATATTAAAATCCATCGACATCTGCCCTTCCGTCAGCTTCGCTTTTACCACCTTGTCACCGGCAAAGGTAAAAGGCTGATGCTGTTTCAGGGTATGCGTGAAGGTGTTCGGCTCTTCCAGCGTCACTTCTCCACCTTCCAGCAGGGTAATCACGCGTTCTACGCCGGGAAAAAGAGAAAACTCCCCATTCGCTGCGATGGAGGCGATACTCGCCCGCCAGTGAAAATCTCGTGTTGCTGGCGGAAAACAGCAAATCTCACGCGTTTCTCCCGCACCATTTCGCCACAGATTGACCGGCATTTTGCGGATATCAAAGTATTCCATCATCCCTCCAGAAAGGCGCAGCACGGCAGCCCACCGTAAACAGGCAGCCATAAATCATCATTGTTATGTTCACCCTGCAGATTATTGTTATCGGCAGCAGAGTTGATTTTCCTTAGCGATGAACCCGGTGTTTTGCAAAAAAGAACAACGCGCCCTCCAGGTGGAATTTTCGCGGGCTTCAGGAGAATAACGTGTCACAAGCGCGGTGCAAGGGGCAGCAAAGAAAAAACCGCCGATCCTGCCCACCTCGTTAAACGTGTTGTGGACAAGAGCGGCGGTCTTGAGTTTGGTTTCACACTGTGCGGCAATCAGCACACACAGCGTGAATGATATAGTGTAGACGCTGAACGATTACTCAGCAGCTTGCGGCATTTTACCCTTCTGCGCGGCACGTTCTGTCAGACGCTTCTCAAAATTGGCATTAAACTGCTTTTTCTGTTCCGGGGTCAGAATGTTGTAAATCTTGTTCTGGGTTTCCATATGCGCCAGCATGTTGGCTTTGCGCTGTTCTTCCATCTTCGCAATCTGCGCTTCCGCTTTCGCTTTATCAAAGCTATCGCTGGCGATGATGTCGTGCATTGCGCGGCGCTCTTCCAGCGGCGGACGTTTCATCTGATCGCGCTGACCTTTCATGATCTCGCGAATCTGCTGTTTCTGCGCATCGGTCAGGTTCAGGTCTTTAAACATCATGTCATGATGCGGGGCAAACTTACCGTTGTGGTGCATCATTGGTTTGGCATCAGCTGGCGCAGCTGTTGTCGTGTCAGCGGCGTGGGCCAGGTTAGCAGCGCCCAGCGCCAGGGTAGAGGCAACAAACAGAGCAGTCAGTTTACGCATAATTTCTATCCTTTCTTTCAGTTATTTTTACGACACTCATGCGACTCTTATGCAATGTGATGTCGTGTTGACGAGATTAACTTTACCGGCTTAAGCGTCAATTAATCAGAGCAACGGTAAAACAATGAAAGTGTAAAAAACAAACTTTCATCAATTATGGAGAAAAAAAGAATAAATTGCGCAGAGTTGCAATAAAAAATTACAACAGGATGATTTTGAAGGGATTATGAAGAACTATACCTCATCCCTGATTATTAAGAAAGCAATTCACCAGGAATAATCCGTAATAAATAAAAACAGCACGTAAAAATAAGCCCTTAGGGATAAACCAAAAGGGCATATATATTTGTCACAATTTTTCGAGCATCAATCCGGCACGTAAACCACAGGCCACGTTTGGATTTGGAAAGAGAACGTATTCAACATCATGGGTGACGGTAAAACGTTCATCACCGTCCTGCGCCAGCAAGGTGCCCTCTGTAAAAGGGGTAAAGTTGAGCGTCTGGTTATCCATGTGAAGAATGAAATCGTCGCTACGCCGCGTGATTTGCGACACCACGCGGTAACGCAGCGGAGATGTTTCTCCCGGTGACATTCGCTCGCCCTGCAGCAGCTTCGCCAGCGCATCTGCCGTCTGCGCAAACTGAGTCAGATCATTTTGTCCAAACGGCAGCGCTTTACCCAGTTCCAGCGTGCAGGCCAGCGCGCCAAAATGTTCAGCGCTAAAATGGGTGAACGTGCCGCCAGGTGTCTGATGGAAAACCAGCGCCTCCAGCCCTGCCTCTCCCAGCCATCCCAAAAAATCTTCGTCCCAGGCAACGTTGCGTTGTGGCAACACGCCAAAGCGCAGATGCTGCGAGCCGCGAATCGCGGTGTGCAGATCCAGATGCCAGCGGACTGGCTCTTTCGCCCGCGAATAAAAATCCTCCAGACACAGCTCAAGCTGATGGGCTCGGTGCGTTTCTTCACTCGCGGCAAAAATCTGCCAACGGCCGCCAAACATACGGTTCAGGTCGCTATGACAATAACGTTGTCCCGCCGCCAGCGCCTGCGGGTTCCCCAGAATCACTAGCAGCCGCCATGTCAGCGTTAGTTCACCGCTAAACAGCCTGGAGAGAATTGAATCAAGTATCTCTACCGGGGCCGTTTCATTGCCGTGGATCCCCGCAGACAGCACCAGCGAATATTCCGCCGGAGCGACCGGCGTCAGCTCCAGAACTCCGTGACCAATCCACTGCCAGGAAAAGCCGCGAGCTGTGCCCTCGGTTGTCTCGGGGGTTATCCCTGCCAGCGTCTGGGCCAGAAAATTATCCATGGCTGGTCCTCTCCTGCTGGAAGGGATACACAGAGCCGAGGTTGAGCAATTGCGTCAACGTATCCAGCGCTTCACGCCCCTCACGCAACAGCTGCGGGTCGGCAAGGTCGGCGGCGGTAAGACGATCGCGATAGTAACGGTCGATCCAATTATTCAGCGTGTTAAACAGATTATCGTTCATGATAACCGCCGGATTTACGGCCTGCAGATCCTGTGGCGTAAGCACCACTCTCAGGCGCAGACATGCCGGACCGCCGCCATTGGACATACTTTCACGCAGATCGAATACCTGCAGGTCATCGATCGGATTGTCTTCCTCGAGCAGACGGTTCAAATACCGCCACACGCCCGCATGCTCCCGACACTCCTGCGGCAGGACCAGCATCATCGAACCGTCATCACGGCTCAGTAACTGGCTGTTAAACAGATAGGTAGTCACCGCATCCTGCACCGACACTTCCGCAGCAGGGACTTCCAGCGGGGTAAAACCTGCCACCTGACTGCGCAACAGCTCGAACAACGCCTGCTGTCTGGCAAACGCCAACTGATGACAAAACAGTACCTGGCGATTCGACACCGCAATCACATCGTTATGAAACACGCCAAGATCGATAACGTCCGGGTTTTGCTGGGCAAAAATGCGCTGATGCGGGTTAACCTGATTCAGTCGGGCGACCGCCTCGCTGGCCTCACGGGATTGCCTCGCCGGATAGCGCTTCGGATGGGACGCATTCCCTTCTTCACGACCGTAAACAAACAGCTGTACGCCAGGGTCGCCGTAATCCCCGCCGAGGCGGTTATGGTTTGCCGCACCTTCATCACCGAATAGCGCAACCTGGGGTAACGCACCGTGGACCGTAAAACTATTCTCATCACGGAAAATCGCCCGTAGCAACGCTTCGGTGGTCGGCGCTTCCAGCGAACGGTGAAACTTATTATTCAGATTCGCCACCGTCAGATGCACTTTCCCGTCCAGCGCATCGGCTGAAGGGCAGACCGTTGCCGCATTCGCCACCCACATAGACGATGCGGAGCTGGCGCTGGAGAGCCAGTGAGGCGCCTGACGCGCCACGTTCTCCAGTATCTGTTCGTCGCGGCCGGTAAAGCCCAACTGACGCAGCACCGGAATATACGGCCGCTCATGAGGCGGGATCACCGCCTGGGGAAATCCCGCATCCGCCAGCGCTTTCATCTTTAGCAGACCCTGCTTCGCCGCCAGACGCGGGTTCGATACCTGAAAACGATGTTTGGTTGAGGCCTCATTACCAAATGACAGCCCCGCATAGTGGTGGGTCAGCCCCACCAGACCATCAAAATTTACCTCACGGGCTTTCATAGCTTATCCTCGCGAGAAAAATCCAGGCCGGGGCTAAGCGTCGTTGGCAGCGTTAGGGCCGGTGATTCCAGACTTGCCATCGGCCAGGCGCAATAATCTGCGGCATACCACGCGCTGGCGCGATGGTTCCCGGAAGCGCCAACGCCGCCAAACGGCGCTGTACTCGCCGCGCCGGTTAACGGCTTATTCCAGTTGACGATCCCGGCCCGCGCCTCAAGCAGCAGTTGATCAAACTGGCTGCGATCGGGGGAAACCAACCCACACGACAATCCAAAGCGGGTGTTGTTCGCCATACGAATTGCGTCATCAAAGCTGTCATAACGCCAGACGCCAAGCAGCGGTCCAAATACCTCTTCATCGGGTACGTTCGCCGCCCCGGTCAGTTCGATGATCCCAGGGGTGAGCAGTGACGTTCCGGCTTGCACCAGACGTGGCGCTAATAGCGTTCGGCCCCCTAACGATTCCAGACGCTGCCAGGCATCATAGACATGCCGCGCGGCCTGTTCGGAAATCAGCCCGCCAATAAATGGCTGCGGTTCTGCGTCCCAGTTGCCGGGCATTAAACGCTGGCTGACGTCCACCAGGCGCGTCAGGAACGCATCCCCCTGCGCGCCTTTTTTAACTAACAGGCGACGGGCGCAGGTACAACGCTGTCCGGCGGTGACAAACGCGGACTGAATAGTCAGATGCACTGCGGCATCAATATCTTCCGGGTTCTCAATAATCAGCGGGTTGTTGCCCCCCATCTCCAGAGCGAGGATTTTTTCCGGCTGGCCGGATAGCTGTCGATGCAGTTGATAACCCGTATTGGCACTGCCGGTAAACAGCAGGCCATCGAGATCGTCCTGCCCGCTCAGCGCCTGCCCCGTCTCGCGACCGCCCTGCACCAGGTTCAGCACGCCCGGCGGCAATCCCGCCTGCTCCCACAGCTTTGTCACGGTTTCACCGGTCCACGGCGTCAGCTCGCTGGGTTTGAAAATCAATGTGTTGCCTGCCAGCAGTGCCGGAACAATATGACCATTGGGTAAATGGCCAGGGAAGTTATACGGACCAAAAACCGCCAGCACGCCGTGCGGGCGATGGCGCAACGTCGCTGCGCCATCCGGTAATTCGCTGTGATGCTCTCCGGTACGCGCATGCCAGGCTTTCACGGAGATGGCAATTTTATTGATCATCGCCGTCAGTTCTGTAGCAGCTTCCCAACGGGGTTTGCCGGTTTCCCGGGCGATAATCTGTGTGAGTTCGGCTTTATTGCTTTCCAGCAATGAGGCAAATTTTTCAACAATGGCCTGGCGTGCACCAAAGGGCTGTTTAGCCCAACCGGCAAAGGCTGCGCGCGCTGCCCGGCACGCCTGCGCTACCTGGGCTGCATCGGCATCATTCCCCTGCCACAGCACATCACCGCTTACGGGATTGGTTTTCACCCGACGCTCGCCCAGCCCCGTCACCCAGTCGCCGTTTATCCATAATGTCATGCTGTTTTCTCCTCTGCACAAAGACGCACAAAACGTACATGATCGCCCGCGTGACATTTCAGGGCGTCCAGTTGCGCCGCCGTCAGTACCAGACGCTGAGTATCCGGGTCGGCACGAACCAACATGACGCGGAAGTTTTGATAATTTTCATTGGCAACCAGACAAGCAGGATAGTCGCCTGGCGCAGGCTGCCCTTCAGCCACCTCCACCAGCCTGCTTTTACGGATAGCCCGTACCCGGTCAATATCGCACTCCAGGGTCGGTCCACCGTCGAAAATATCGACGTAGTTGCGGTAGCGAAATCCTTCTTTCTCCAGCACCGCCCGCGCAGGAGCCGTTTGCGGATGCACCTGACCAATCACGCTCTGCGCTTCGTCAGACAGGAAATGGGTATAAATCGGATGCTTAGGCATCAGTTCAGCAATAAAGGCTTTTTGCCCGGTTCCGCAGAGAAAATCCGCCCGGCTGAACTCCATTGAGAAAAAACGTTTGCCGAGGCTTTGCCAAAACGGAGAGTAGCCGTGTTCATCGATCACGCCGCGCATCTCGGCCACGACCTTCTCATTGAACCGGTCACGAAAGGCCGCCATAAACATAAAGCGCGACTTCGACAACAAATAGCCGTTGCCTTCTTTACGCCAGTCCGGATCGAGAAACAGAGAACAAAGTTCGCTACTGCCCGTGTGATCGTTACTCAGAAACAGCGTCGGCAGCGCGTTATACACGTTCAGCTCTTTCGAAGCATGCACCAGTGTACCGACCCGGTAGTTGTACCAGGGATCGTTAAGCCCTACCGCCACCTCAATGGCGCAAATCCCCGCCACGGTTCCGCTGGCGCTGTCTTCAAGCACAAACACATATCCCTGCTCACTTTTGGGCAACTCACCGCGCCAGGTTTGTAGCGAACGTTCGATACGCGCCATCAGCGTAGCTTCATTCGCCGGTAGCGAGGTCAACCCGCCGCCGGTCTTACTGGCAAGCTGCATCAGCGCGGTGATATCAGCGCGTTCAATGGGACGAATCACCATCATGATGAACCTCCTGCTTTAATGCGTTCGCAGGCCAGCGCAAAGCGATCCAGTCCGGTGGCGATTTCTTCTTCGCTGACGTTTAACGCTGGCGCAAACCGCACCACATTAGCGCCAGCAATCAGCACCATCACTCCGGCAACCGCCGCTTCTTGCGAGATGAGTTTTGCTTTCCCGGCAAATTCCGCGTTCAGCACACAGCCAATCAGCAGTCCGAGTCCACGAATTTCACTAAACAGTCCAAAACGTTCGTTAATGGCGTTAATACGCTCCACAAACCAGTCGTGGCGCTGTTTCACTCCGTTAAGCATTTCCGGCGTGTTAACAATTTCCAGCAGTTTTCCCGCCACCGCAGTGGCCAGCGGGTTTCCGCCGTAGGTTGTACCGTGCGTACCGACCGTCATCACACTGGCGCAACGCTCTGTCGCCAGCAGTGCGCCGATAGGGAAACCACCGCCCAGCGCTTTTGCTGTCGTCAGCAGGTCCGGCGTAACGCCGTAGTGCATGTAGGCATACAGTTCGCCGGTACGGCCAACCCCGGTCTGAACTTCATCAAAAATCAACAGCGCATTATGGCGATCGCATAATTCACGCAGCCCCTGCAAAAAGGCGTTTGTTGCCGGCACTACGCCGCCTTCCCCCTGCACCGGCTCCACAATAACCGCACAGGTGTTGTCATCAATCAGTTGGCTGGCAGAGTCGAGATCGTTATACACGGCATGGCGGATATCCGGCGGCAGCGGCGCGAAGTCCTGTGAATAGGCGGGCTGTCCTCCGGCGCTGACGGTAAACAGCGTGCGACCATGGAAAGCATTTTTAAAAGCCACAATGCCGCTCTTCTGGCTACCAAAACGATCGTGGGCATATTTACGTGCCAGTTTTAATGCCGCTTCGTTAGCTTCTGCGCCAGAGTTACAGAAGAAAATGCGCTCGGCAAAAGTGGCATCAATCAGCTTTTTCGCCAGGCGCAGCACCGGCTCGTTGGTGTAGCCATTTCCCGTATGCCAGAATTTGCTCGCCTGGTCGTTTAATGCCTCGCGCAATGCCGGATGTGCATGACCCAGCGCGTTAACCGCAATGCCTCCCGCGAAATCGATATACTCTTTACCCTGCTGATCCCACAGACGTGAACCTTCGCCACGCACCGGAATAAAAGGGGCCGGAGCGTATACGGGCATCATCCATTCATCAAAATTTTCACGCGTAATTGACAGAGACATAGCGACCTCAACGGTAAATAAAAGGTTATTTATATGTTAATAAATATAGTGTTTGCGGTGTAAATGTAGATTGCAGGCTTCGTGCCAGCCAGCGAAAAAAGTGCATAAACGGAGGGCGGTGACGGAATATCAACGAGTTACAACCTGACGATATTCACTGTATGTGCATATAAAGTGAATATGTTTGCGTACCAGATGACTAAACAGAGGAAAAAACGCAATTTTATTCAGTCGCCAAATATAATTCTGGAATTGTGATCGTATACGAAATTTATCGGAAATTATTGCTCTCTTCCGACGCGCTACGCGCCAAAACGGTGCAGTTTTTGCTCCATCGTTAACACCATTAGCAATCATTGTTGGAATCAGGTGACAAGAAGCAGTCAGCCTGCAGAAATTCTGCTACCATCCTTGCACTATTCATCTTGCAAAGTGACAGCGACTATGAAATTTGTCTCTTTTAATATCAACGGCCTGCGTGCCCGTCCCCATCAACTGGCAGCCATTGTCGAAAAACACCAACCGGATGTTATTGGCTTACAGGAGACAAAAGTCCACGACGATATGTTCCCTCTCGAAGAGGTAGCAAAGCTGGGTTATAACGTCTTTTATCACGGTCAGAAAGGCCACTACGGCGTAGCACTATTAACGAAAGAAACGCCGATTGCGGTGCGTCGTGGCTTCCCGGGTGATGGCGAAGAAGCGCAGCGTCGTATCATCATGGCGGAAATTCCGTCGCCTCTGGGCAGCATCACTGTGATCAACGGCTATTTCCCGCAGGGCGAAAGCCGTGACCATGAAACCAAGTTCCCGGCCAAAGCCGCGTTTTATCAGAACCTACAAAACTACCTGGAGACTGAACTGAAGCGCGACAATCCGGTATTGATCATGGGTGATATGAATATCAGCCCAACCGACCTCGATATCGGTATTGGCGAAGAGAACCGTAAACGCTGGCTGCGTACCGGCAAATGTTCCTTCCTGCCAGAAGAGCGCGAGTGGATGGAACGTCTGCTGGGCTGGGGCCTGGTAGATACCTACCGTCACGCCTGGCCTGAAAAGAACGACCAGTTCTCGTGGTTTGATTACCGCTCAAAAGGCTTTGACGATAACCGTGGCCTGCGTATCGATCTGCTGCTGGCGAGCAAACCGCTGGCGGAGCGCTGCGAAGAAACCGGCATCGACTATGAAATCCGCAGCATGGAAAAGCCGTCCGACCATGCGCCTGTATGGGCTAAATTCCGCGTCTGATCGTCTGCGTATTTTCACTCTCCGGGCCAGGCCTGGAGAGTCTGTTTATTCTGTGCAAAATCAATAAAGCCACGGTAATACATTGTTGCGGCCGGAAATTTATTATATCTTCGCGCGCACTTTTCGCTGACGAAAACGCTACATTGCATTCGGTTTTACAGGAGAACCCCCATGAAAAAGAAGTTCGCATAACGCAGAATATCGGCTGCTAATTGTTGCGGTATTGTTCTGCGTTCTGGCGGGAGTTTTCCATCATTACGGTCTGACCGATCTGATCACCAATTTCCATCATTTACAAGATGTCATCCGCCAAAGCGGCCTGTTCGGCTATACCCTTTATATCCTGCTGTTTATAGTTGCCGCGCTGTGTCTGATCCCTGGCAGCATTCTGGTGATCGTCGGCGGTGTGCTGTTTGGCCCGGTGACAGGGACGCTTATCTCGTTAGTGGCGGCAACCATGGCTTCGGCGCTGTCGTTTATGCTGGCTCGCTGGCTTGGCCGGGAATTACTGCTGAAATACGTTGGCCATACGGCAACGTTTCAGGCTATCGAAAAAGGCATTGCCCATAGTGGAGTAGACTTTCTGATCCTGACCCGGCTCGTGCCACTGTTCCCCTATAACATTCAAAACTATGCCTATGGGCTGACGGCCATTCCGTTCTGGTCATTTACCGTGATATCTGCGCTAACCACCTTGCCCGGCATCTTTATCTATACGCTGATGTCGCACGAACTGGCCAGCGAAGGGATTAGCTGGGCATTTATCGGTAAGCTCAGCGTTGCGGGGCTGACGCTATTCGTCCTCGTTCAGGCAGCCAAAGCCTGGGCGCGACATAAACATGTCGATCCGGCGCCCGGTCACGAGTACGCGGGTAAATGATCAAGATGAATAAAGCGCGGCGGACACGCTATTACCGTTTAAGCTTGCTTGCCCTGCTGCTGCTCGCCCTGATGGCGTGGGCGTGGATACCTGGCGTGAGTGATTTTCTTCACGCCAGCCTGGCGGCATTTACCACGCTCGATCAGCATGCTCTTGAGAACTTCATTCGTTCTTACGGAACCCAGGCGGCGGTCGTGTCGTTCTTCCTGATGATCTTACAGGCCATCGTCGCACCGCTTCCCGCCTTTGTGATCACCTTTGCCAATGCCTCGCTGTTTGGCGCATTTTGGGGCGGCGTTCTGTCCTGGAGCAGCGCGATGGCTGGCGCGGCGCTGTGCTTTTTTATTGCCCGTGTTTTAGGTCGCAGCGCGGTGGAAAAACTGACCGGAAAAACGGTGCTGAACAACATGGACACTTTTTTCGAGCGCTATGGCAAGCACACAATTCTTGTCTGTCGCCTGTTACCTTTTGTGCCGTTCGACCCGGTAAGCTACGCAGCAGGCCTGACCTCGATTCGTTTTCGCCATTTCTTCATCGCCACCGGCATCGGTCAGTTACCGGCCACTATCGTCTATTCATGGGCTGGTAGCCTGTTAACCGGCGGCACATTTTGGTTTGTTACCGGCCTGTTCATCCTGTTCGCTCTGAGCGTGGTGATTGCCGTGGCCAGAAGCCTTTATCTTGAGCATCAACGGAAAAAGACCTGAGTCTTTCCCCCATTTTTAGCAATGGAGATATTATGCGTTACTGCTTATTGTGCCTGAGTTTGCTGCTCTCTCCGCTGGCGGCTTTCGCCGAGGACGCCAGTTGGCAGCAAATCAAAAATGACGCCCGCGGTCAGACGGTGTGGTTCAACGCCTGGGGTGGCGACAACGCAGTTAACCAGTATCTCGACTGGGTTAGCGGCGAGATGAAATCGCACTATGCCATTAACCTGAAAATCGTACGCCTGGCGGATGCCGCCGACGCCGTAAAACGTATCCAGACGGAAGCGGCATCTGGGCGAAAAACCGGTGGCTCGGTCGATTTACTGTGGGTGAACGGCGAAAATTTCCGCACGCTGAAAGAAGCCGGGCTGCTACAGACCCAGTGGGCACAAACGCTGCCTAACTGGCGCTATGTTGATACCCAGAAACCGGTGAACGAAGACTTTTCCATTCCAACGGAGGGGGCTGAATCACCGTGGGGCGGCGCACAGCTTACCTTTATTGCCAGGCACGATCTCACCGCGCAGCCGCCGCAATCCCCGCAGGCACTGCTTGAGTTTGCCCAGGCGCACCCTGGCACGGTGACCTATCCGCGTCCGCCAGACTTTACCGGAACGGCTTTTCTTGAGCAGTTGTTAATTTCGCTCACCAACAAGCCGCAGGCGCTGAAAATAGCGCCAGATACGTCCACATTCGCCGACGTTACCGCTCCATTGTGGCATTACCTTGATGCTTTGCATCCTGCCCTGTGGCGCGAAGGTAAAGATTTTCCGCCCACGCCCGCGCGAATGGATGCGCTGCTCAACGGTGGCACCCTGCGTTTATCAATGACCTTTAATCCTGCCCACGCGCAGCAAAAAGTGGCCAGCGGTGAATTACCCAAAAGCAGCTATAGTTTTGGTTTCTCACAGGGCATGCTCGGCAACGTGCATTTTGTCACCATTCCAGCGAATGCGCGTGCCAGCGCCGGAGCGAAAGTCGTGGCAAATTTCCTGCTTTCACCCGAAGCGCAGCTGCGTAAGGCCGACCCGTCAGTCTGGGGAGATCCTTCGGTGCTTGATCCACAAAAATTGCCTGTCGACCAGCGTAATGCGCTGCTGGCGCGGATCCCACAAGGGCTCCCTGCCGTACTGCCAGAACCGCATGCTGCATGGGTAAACGCTCTGGAACAAGAATGGCTACGCCGCTACGGTACACATTAATTCTGCTACTCTGGGCCATCATGGCGGGCGTTTATCTGCCGCTGGCGCCAGCGGCTTTTTCTCTGATAACGCCGGCGCTGAGCACCAGACACTGGCTGGCGCTATTTAGCGATCCTCAACTCCCGCAGGCGTTACTGGCAACGCTGGTTTCCGTAAGCCTCGCGGCTGGCGGCGCGCTGATCATCGCCCTGCTGGCGATCCTCGCCTTATGGCCCGGCGCGGGCTGGGCGCGTCTGTGCACGCGTCTTCCGTGGCTGCTGGCGATTCCGCACGTTGCCTTCGCCACCAGCGTGCTGTTGGTTTTTGCCGAAGGCGGCATGCTCTGGCAATGGCTCCCGTTTCTCAGCTCCCAGCCTGACCGCTACGGCATTGGGCTTGGCGTTACGCTGGCGGTAAAAGAGAGTGCCTTTTTGTTATGGATCCTCTCAGCTCTGCTGAGTGAAAAACAGCTTTCGCAGCAGGTTATCGTCCTGGATTCGCTGGGTTACAGCCGACTGCAATGCCTGAACTGGCTGGTTCTGCCCTCTCTCGCCCCCGCGTTAGGCAAAGCCATGCTGGCGATCGTCGCCTGGTCGCTCTCGGTAGTGGATGTAGCAATCGTCCTTGGTCCCGGAAACCCACCAACGCTTGCCGTGTTGAGCTGGCAATGGCTCAGTCAGGGCGATGCCGAGCAACAGGCTAAAGGAGCACTCGCCAGCCTGCTGCTGGTACTGCTGCTACTCATCATCGCGCTGGCGGGGTATCTGCTCTGGCGCGCCTGGCAACGCACTATTCCCGCAGTAAACGGGGAACGCCTGCGTTTTTCATCCTGTACAATCGGCCGTTCGCTGGTACAACTTTTGCCCTTTGGCGGTGTGGTGTGCGCGCTGGTTCTGGCGCTGATCGCCAGCTATTCGTCGCTAAATAGCGAGGCGCTCAGCAATAGCCTGCAACTGGGGCTTCTCTCCAGCGTGCTGGCGCTGCTGATACTTTTTGCCTGGCTGGAATGGGGTCCACAAACCGGACACCGTTGGGTCTGGCTACCGCTCATTTTGCCTGCGCTGCCGCTGGTAACTGGACAGTATCTGTTGGCGTTATATGCCGGACAGGATGGGCTGATGATAACCATTGTCTGGGGACACCTGCTGTGGGTGATGCCATGGATGCTGTTTGTGCTCAAACCGGCGTGGCAACGCATTGACCCACGATTGATTTTGATTGCGCAAACGCTGGGTTGGACCCGGGGGCGCATATTCTGGCAAGTAAAATGTCCGCAGCTGGCGCGCCCGGCGCTGGTTGCCTTCGCGGTAGGGTTCTCAGTCAGTATCGCCCAGTATATGCCGACGCTGTGGTTAGGCGCCGGGCGCTATCCCACGCTGACCACCGAAGCGGTGGCATTAAGCAGCGGCGGTAGCACCGCCATTCTGGCAACCCAGGCGCTATGGCAGCTTCTGTTACCGCTTATAATTTTCGCACTGGCGGCGTTTCTCGCTGCGTGGATTGGCCGCTTTCGACAAGGACTCCGCTAATGCTCATTGTACAAGGCGTTTCGTTGTACCAGGGTACGACAGCGCTACTGAAGAACGTTAATTTCCAGGTTAATAAAAGTGACATTGTCACCATTATGGGACCTTCCGGCAGCGGTAAGTCTTCGTTATTTTCGTGGATGATCGGGGCGTTGTCTCCTCAGTTTCAGGCGTCAGGCGAACTGTGGCTCAACGAACAGCGCGTAGACACAATGCCTACCGCGCAGCGCCAGATTGGCATTCTGTTTCAGGATGCGCTGCTGTTTGACCATTTCAGCGTTGGGCAGAATTTACTGCTGGCCTTACCCGCCAGCGTGCAAGGTCCCGCCAGACGCCATGCGGTGGAAAGCGCCCTCGCACGCGCGGGCCTGGCAGGATTTTATTCACGCGATCCGGCTTCGCTCTCCGGCGGGCAACGCTCGCGTGTCGCCCTGCTTCGCGCGCTGCTGGCGCAACCCCAGGCGCTGTTACTCGATGAACCCTTTAGCAGGCTGGATGCGTCGCTGCGCGATACCTTTCGCCAGTGGGTCTTCACCGAAGTACGTAAACTGGGTATTCCGGTGGTCCAGGTTACCCACGATGCGCAGGACGTTCCGCCAGCAGGTCGCGTATTACAGATGGAAAACTGGGCGTGAATGTGGCGATATGCTGCGTTAACGCAAGGTTTTTACTTAACTGGCGGCACAGAATGTCGTCCTCTTTTTCAACGTCGGGCTATTCGATGAAACGTGTTTCTCAAATGACCGCGCTGGCACTGGCTTTAGGGCTCGCTTGCGCTTCTTCCTGGGCTGCTGAAACAGCACAGACGCTCACCCTCAACCAGTTACAGCAAAAGCAAGGCGCGGCGATCGATACCCGTCAGAGCGCTTTTTACAACGGCTGGCCGCAATCGCTTAATGGTCCTTCAGGACACGAGCCTTCCGCACTGAACCTGTCTGCCGCCTGGCTCGACAAGATGAATGATGAACAACTCAGCGCCTGGGTTAAGGCACATCACCTGAAAACCGACGCGCCGGTGGCATTGTATGGCAGCGATACTGACATGCAGGCCGTCAAATCCCGCCTGCAGAAAGTCGGCTTTAACGCTATCTCAACCCTCAGCGATGCGCTTACGGACCCTGCCCGCCTGCAACGTCTGCCGCACTTCGAACAGTTGGTTTACCCGCAGTGGCTGCACGACCTTCAGCAGGGTAAAGAGGTGACCGCCAAACCGGCCGGTGACTGGAAAGTGATTGAAGCCGCCTGGGGCGCGCCGAAGTTGTATCTGCTCAGCCATATCCCTGGCGCGGGCTACATTGATACCAACGAAGTCGAAAGCGAACCGCTGTGGAATAAAGTGTCCGACGCGCAGCTCAAAGCGATGCTGGCGAAACACGGCATCCGCCACGACACCACGGTGATTTTATACGGCCGCGATGTCTACGCCGCCGCGCGCGTGGCGCAAATTATGCTGTATGCAGGTGTGAAAGATGTTCGTCTGCTCGACGGCGGCTGGCAGACCTGGTCTGACTCAGGTTTACCGGTCGAACGCGGTACTGCACCAACGGTGAAGCCTGAACCTGATTTCGGCGTGACGATCCCTGCCCAACCGCAGCTGATGCTGGATATGGAACAGGCTCGCGGTCTGCTGCATCGCCAGGATGCGTCTTTGGTGAGCATTCGTTCATGGCCGGAATTTATCGGTACGACCAGCGGCTATAGCTACATTAAGCCAAAAGGTGAGATCGCAGGGGCGCGTTGGGGCCATGCAGGCAGCGACTCCACCCACATGGAAGATTTCCATAATCCGGATGGCACCATGCGCAGCGCCGATGACATCGCCGCCATGTGGAAGCAATGGAACATCCTGCCAGAGCAACAGGTCTCATTCTATTGTGGTACCGGCTGGCGTGCTTCGGAAACGTTTATGTATGCCCGCGCAATGGGCTGGAAAAACGTCTCCGTCTACGACGGCGGCTGGTATGAGTGGAGCAGCTCTCCAAAAAACCCGGTCACCAGCGGTGAACGGGGTCCGGACGCCAGCAAGTAAGATTGTCATTGTTGCCGGATGCAGCGAGAACGCTTTACCCAGCCTACATAAACCATCGTTGTAGGCCGAATAAGCGAAGCGCATCCGGCAACGCACTACGTTACGCCTGACACTGGATCGCCTTCAGCGTCAGATATCCGCTCCAGATCCGGGTGAACGTCGTCATCCAGCACAGCGCGCCAAAGACCCACGCCATTACGGCAAAATATTCCGGGAACAGACATCCCAACACAAACAGCAAAATCGTCTCGGTTCCTTCGGTCAGTCCGCCCAGATAATAAAACGATTTATGCGCATAACCGGGGTTATCAATCTGATGCTTTGCCGCCAGCGCGGCGAAGGCCAGAAAGCTGCTGCCGGTGCCAATAAACGCGAACAACAGCCAACCGCCTGCCAGCGCATTTTGCGCCGGCACAGCAAGAATAAAACCAAACGGCACTAAGGCGTAAAACAGAAAATCGAGCGAGATATCGAGAAATCCTCCCGCGTCCGTTAGCCCTCTGCGCCGTGCCAGCGCCCCATCCAGCCCGTCAAACAGCCGATTGAGTACAATGGCCACCAGCGCCGCCATATACCAGCCTAACGCCAGAAATGGCAACGCCAGCACGCCAATAGCAAAACCGACCAGCGTAAGTCCGTCCGGGGTAATCGCCGGTTGATCAATGATGCCCACGCAGCGATGCAAAAGCGGTTTTAATCGCGGATGAAGATGACGGTCAAGCATGCGGGCGTCCTTTAAAACTGTCGCACAGTCCCTGGGAGGGAATATCGAGAGCGGCATTAAAACGCGCCGAGAGATTTTGAAACGCAATCAGCGCGGTCATTTCAGTAATGGCGTCATCGGTAAAATACTGCTTCATCTGCGCTTTCAGCGCATCGTCAACCTGTGGTGGCGTTGCGGTGACCGCATCAGCATAGGCCAGCCCTACACGTTCTTCTGCGCTAAATAGCGTTGATTCTTGCCAGCTGGCAACCTGTAAGACTTTATCCAGCGCGCCGCAGCGTTCAGCCAGCCGTAAACTGTTGGCGTCAACGCAGAAAGCGCAATGGCACACCTGAGAAACGCGGGTCATCAACAGCGCGCGCATCACCGGTGACAGGCGCGCCTTTTTACGCTCCAGAAACCCGACAAACAGCGCCACCAGCCAGAACAGGAACGGCATCCGCCCCCACCAGCGCGTGGGATGCAGCACATCACCATAATGTTTTTTCTGCGTAGCAACGAGCGGTTGCAAACTGGAAGGGATACGCGTTAACGGTTTTACCCACGACTGAGGATCGTTCAACGGTGGCTCCTGAATACTTTAGATAAAACAAAGATAACGATAGTATGTCATTTTCTACCGTTAGATCTTGATGAATATAATGAAAACCCTCGACGTGGTCGCCGCTATCATTGAACGGGATGGCAAAATTTTACTGGCTCAACGCCCGCAGCATGCGGATCAGTCAGGTATGTGGGAGTTTGCTGGCGGTAAGGTTGAGCCGGGGGAAAGTCAGCCAGAGGCGCTGGTCCGTGAACTGCGTGAAGAGTTGGGCATCGAGGCGGTCGTTGGGCGCTACATTGCCAGCCATCAACGCGAGGTTTCAGGCCGACTCATTCACTTACATGCCTGGCATGTACCGTCATATCAGGGGGAGCTGAGAGCGTATGAGCATCAGGATATCGTCTGGTGTTCACCCGAAGAGGCGCTGCGTTATCCGCTGGCGCCTGCCGATATCCCGCTATTAGAAGCGTTTATCCTTTTACGCGACGCCAGACCAGCGGATTCGTGCTGATCGTTTTATCATCACGCTGGCACTGAAGCAAAACGCCATCCGCTTTAATCACCGCCCCTTCTGAGTAGTTTTGATCCTGATAAATACAGCACTGACTACAGGGTTGCGCCCGCTGACCGCTGGAACTGAACACTTCCGGCGGGACATTCACCTGCACGTCCGGGCGATAGAGCTGATTTGCCAGCGTCGCGCTGGACACCAGTGCCAACGCTCCTGCCATGATTATACGGCGCATATTCTTTCCTTTTTGACTGACAGTTATGCTCAGTATAACGGTATAAACCGGCAGAAACTTTAGCCCTTGCCATCATCGCTTTTGGTTATGACCCACGCCGCAATATTAATTTACTTAGCGCGGTTAATTTTTTCTTGCGTCCCGTCACACTGCTGATGTTATAGTCAAAAACTGCAAAACACTTAACACAAAAATCAAAAATATAACCATATCAATACATAAGAGGTACTTATATCTATGGATCAGACATGTTCTCTGGAGTCATTCCTTAACCATGTGCAAAAGCGCGACCCGAATCAGACCGAGTTCGCGCAAGCCGTTCGTGAGGTAATGACGACACTGTGGCCCTTCCTCGAACAAAACCCGCGTTATCGTCAGATGTCGTTGCTGGAACGTCTGGTTGAACCGGAGCGCGTGATCCAGTTCCGCGTCGTCTGGCTGGACGATCGCAATCAGGTGCAGGTCAACCGCGCGTGGCGCGTGCAGTTTAGCTCCGCCATTGGCCCATACAAAGGCGGGATGCGTTTCCACCCTTCCGTGAACCTGTCGATCCTGAAATTCCTTGGCTTCGAGCAAACATTTAAAAACGCCCTCACCACGCTGCCAATGGGCGGGGGTAAAGGCGGGAGCGATTTCGATCCGAAAGGTAAAAGCGAAGGCGAAATCATGCGTTTCTGCCAGGCGCTGATGACCGAACTGTTCCGCCATTTAGGGCCCGATACCGATGTTCCGGCGGGCGATATCGGTGTGGGCGGTCGTGAAGTCGGCTTTATGGCCGGGATGATGAAAAAACTGTCCAACAACAGCGCCTGCGTCTTTACCGGTAAAGGTCTCTCTTTCGGCGGCAGCCTGATTCGCCCGGAAGCTACCGGCTACGGTCTGGTGTACTTCACCGAAGCGATGCTCAAACGCCATGGTCTGGGCTTTGAAGGCATGCGCGTGGCCGTCTCTGGTTCCGGTAACGTGGCGCAATTCGCCATTGAGAAAGCCATGGAGTTTGGCGCGCGAGTAGTCACCGCCTCCGATTCCAGCGGTACCGTGGTCGACGAAAGCGGATTTACCAAAGAAAAACTGGCGCGTCTGTGCGCGATCAAAGACAGCCGCGACGGCCGCGTGGCGGATTACGCCCGCGAATTTGGCCTGACCTATCTGGAGGGCCAACAGCCGTGGTCGGTTCCGGTTGATATCGCCCTGCCGTGCGCCACCCAGAACGAACTTGATGTCGATGCGGCACGCGTGCTGATCGCCAACGGCGTGAAGGCTGTCGCCGAAGGGGCAAACATGCCTACCACCATCGAGGCCACCGATCTGTTCCTGGAAGCCGGTGTATTGTTCGCGCCGGGTAAAGCGGCCAACGCAGGAGGCGTAGCGACATCCGGTCTGGAAATGGCGCAGAACGCCGCGCGTCTGGGCTGGAAAGCGGAGAAAGTGGATGCGCGCCTGCACCACATCATGCTGGATATTCACCATGCCTGCGTCGAGTACGGCGGCGAAAGCAAGCAAACCAACTACGTACGTGGCGCCAACATCGCGGGATTCGTGAAAGTTGCCGACGCGATGTTGGGCCAGGGTGTGATTTAATTCAGATCTGTTGTTCCCGTAGGCTTGATGTGGCACACATGCCTTATCCAGCCTAAGAGCGCATTACAGGCCCGCCTCTTCAGATGGCGGGCTTTTTTTCGCCGTGCGTTTACGCGGCGCGCTCTTTTTCTTGTCACCACCACTACTACCCGGTGCGGCAATACCACGGAAGCGTCGTACCGGCGTGCTGCGCGCCTGATCGATTAGCTGATACAGCGTCCCCACCAGCGGCTGCATGAAATCCTGATATCGACACTGTTTTTCGCTGATTTGGGTCAGGATAGATTCCCAGTGCGCAGTCATATCCGGACGCGTCGCCATTTCAGGCAGCGAATGAAACAGCGCTTTTCCGGCATCGGTAGAATGGATATAGCGCCCCTTCTTCACCAGGAAACCACGCTTAAACAGCAGCTCGATAATCCCGGCGCGCGTCGCTTCCGTTCCCAGTCCGTCCGTTGCGCGCAGGATCTTTTTCAGATCTTTATCCTGCACAAAGCGCGCGATTCCGGTCATCGCTGACAGCAGCGTGGCATCGGTAAAGTGCCGCGGAGGTTGGGTCTGTCGTTCAACCACTTCGCCTTTTTCGCACAGCAGTTCGTCGTCTTTTGCCACCACCGGCAGCGGCGTCCCGTCGTTATCTTCGTCGCGCTCTTTGTTGCCAAGCAGCGTACGCCATCCGGCCTCAGCCAGAAAACGGGCTTTGGCGACAAACTTACCTTTCGCGATGTCCAGCTCAATAACGCACTTCCTGAATACCGCATCCGCGCAAAATTGCATCAGATATTGACGGGCAATCAGATTGTATATCTTCGCTTCATTATCGTTCAGGTTGATGGACGAACTGCGCGCGGTTGGAATGATGGCGTGGTGGGCATCCACTTTTTTATCATCCCAACAGCGGTTTCGCGTATCGGGATTGACCGCCGGTTGCGGAAGCAGATCCGGCGCATGGACGCTAATCGCGTTCAGCACCGCGTGACGTCCGGCAAAGTGTTCTTCCGGCAGATAACGGCTATCCGAACGCGGATAGGTGATCAGTTTATGGGTTTCATACAGCTTCTGGCAGATATCCAGAACGTTTTGCGCACTTAAGCCAAAGCGTTTCGCCGCTTCAATCTGCAACGCCGATAGCGAAAACGGCAGCGGCGCGGATTCTGATTCCCGTTTATCGTTATAGCTGGTGACGATCGCCGGCTGACCGTTAATGCGGTTTACCACGTGTTCAGCCAGCGTGCGGTTTAGCAAGCGCCCTTCTTCATCCTGATACGGCTCACACGCTTCGCTCGGCTGCCAGATAGCGGTAAACCGCTCATCGGCGGGCGTCACGATATGCGCCTTTACCTCGAAGAAGTCTTTGGCAACGAAGTTTTCAATCTCTTCATCGCGACGCACAACCAGTCCGAGCACCGGCGTCTGCACGCGCCCGACCGAAAGTACGCCCTGATAGCCCGCGTTACGCCCCAGAATGGTATAAGCGCGCGTCATGTTGATACCGTACAGCCAGTCCGCCCGCGCTCGCGCCAGTGCCGACACGCAAAGGGGGATGAACTCACTGTTGGCGCGCAGACGCTCAATCGCCCGCTCGACGGCCTGCGGGTTGAGGTCGTTAATCAGGCAGCGTTGCACCTGCTGGCGCTTTTCAGGGGCCAGTTGCAGGTAATCCAGCACTTCATCCACCAGCAGCTGTCCTTCACGATCGGGGTCACCTGCGTGAATGACTTCACTGGCCTCATGCAAAAATCGCTTAATAACGTTGAGCTGTTTGGTCACCGAGGGACGCGGCTGCAGTTGCCACTTTTCCGGGACAATCGGCAGATCAACCAGACTCCAGCGAGCATAACGACTGTCATAGGCATCTGGCTGCGCCTGCTCAAGCAGGTGACCAATACACCAGGTCACCACTTGCCCGTTTCCGCATTCGATAAAACCGTCACCTTTGCGATGTGGCTTCGGCAGCACATCGGCGATAGCGCGCGCCAGACTCGGTTTTTCGGCAATAAACAACCGCATCGAGTTAACGGATCTCAACCATGGCGCGACCGCCACGAGCTTCCACTAACTCACCAATCGCGGTGAGGTCGATGCCAAACTGCGCCGCTGACGCTTTAACTTCGGCTTCAGCTTCCGGCGTTACCGCTAACAGCAGACCACCGGAAGTTTGCGGATCGCAGAGCAGATCGCGAACCGACTGCGGCATTTCACCCATCAGGTGTCCGTAGCTGGCAAAGTTACGCTGGGTACCGCCCGGCACCGCGCCCTGCGCGATGTATTCTTCAACACCTGGCAGCTTAGGAATAGCCTGGTAGACGATCTGCGCCTGAACGCCGGCCCCCTGACACATCTCGCTCAGATGCCCCAGCAGCCCAAAACCGGTAACGTCGGTCATGGCTTTCACGCCGTCAATATCGGCAAATGCCGCCCCGGCAATGTTCATCCGGCACATCACTTCCGTCGCCAGCCCTTTGTGCTCGTCCTTCAGCAGCGATTTTTTTTCTGCGGTGGTCAGGACACCAATACCCAGAGGCTTGGTCAAAAACAGCTTGCATCCCGCCTCGGCGGTGCTGTTTTTCTTCACGCGTTCAGTTGGAACAACGCCGGTTACCGCAAGACCAAAGATAGGCTCAGGGGCATCAATAGAGTGCCCCCCCGCCAGCGCGATACCCGCCTGACGGCAGGCAAAGCGTCCGCCTTCGGTTACTTCGCGGGCGATTTCCGGCGCCAGCTTATCAAGCGGCCAGCCCAGGATAGCAATTGCCATAATCGGTTTGCCGCCCATGGCGAAAATATCGCTGATGGCGTTGGTGGCGGCGATGCGGCCAAAATCAAACGGATTATCGACAATCGGCATAAAGAAATCGGTGGTGCTGATTACGCTGGTGCCGTTTCCCAGATCGTATACAGCCGCGTCGTCGCGGGTTTCATTACCCACCAGTAAGTTTGGATCAACAAACTTCGCCTGCTCGCTGTGCAGGATGGTTTCCAGCACTTTCGGGGAAATTTTACAACCGCAACCGGCTCCGTGGCTGTATTGCGTTAAACGAATAGCTTGCTCGCTCATGGACATCTCCTGTCATTGCAATCCGGATATGGTAGCGCTCATTCCATGATGTGGTAAGAGTGACTGTCTGAATTCGGGTGCCTTTGCTCATAATCCAGACAGTTTTGCCGTTGATATCAGAAATAACGGACGAATGCGCTCGGATCGGCAAGGGTAATCGTCGTGGAAGCTTTCAACTGTGGTGTGCCCAGATAGAGAAAACCGACGATTTTATCCTGTGGGCGACAGTCAAACGCTTCGCGGACGACCTCACTTTCAGTTAATGCGCCACTGCGCCAGATACCGCCAAAGCCCTGGGCAATGGCAGCCATCTGCATGGCCATCACCGCACAACCGGCAGACATTTCCTGTTCCCATAGCGGAACCTTGTCGTTTGCTTCACATTTCGCCACCACGGTAATAATCAGCGGTGCGCGAAACGGCGCGCTGCGCGCTTTTTCCTGGGCCTTCTCATCGCTGCCAGATGCAATAGCGCCTTTTTCAAGCACGGCGGCAAAGCGTTCACGCCCTTCGCCCTCAATGACAAAAAATTGCCACGGTTGCAGCGTTTTGTGGTCCGGCGCGCGCATTCCCGCACGCAGAATATTTTGCAGTTGTTCTCCTGCCGGGGCCGGTTCGACGAGACGAGAGGCGCTACGACGGGTCATAAGTAATTCGAGTGCATCCATTTGCTTAACTCCAACAATGAAATTTGTTCACAAAATTAACACGTGAGCGGATTTTGTTACAGCACAGGCGGTGATTCCTGCTGACAAGTGCCTGTCGGGTCATTACGATAGCCTCATCTTATCGCCTTTCTCCGGGATTTCGGGGTGGCGTGTTGTTAATTGGTAGGGAGAATACATGCGAACCCTGTGGCGATTTATTGCCGGATTTTTTAAATGGACATGGCGATTACTCAATTTCGTCCGTGAATTTGTGCTTAACCTGTTCTTCATCTTTTTGGTGCTGGTTGGCGTGGGCATCTGGATGCAGGTCAGCAGCAGCAACACCAGCGAACACGCTGAGCGAGGCGCGCTGCTGCTGGATATCTCCGGGGTGATTGTCGATAAGCCTTCGAGCACCAGTCGTTTAAGCGTTATTGGCCGTCAGCTGTTTGGCGCCAGTTCCGATCGTCTGCAGGAAAACTCCCTGTTCGATATCGTGAATACGATTCGCCAGGCAAAAGATGATCGCAACATCACCGGCATCGTGATGGATCTGAAAAATTTTGCCGGGGCAGACCAGCCTTCCATGCAGTATATCGGCAAAGCACTGCGGGAATTCCGCGACAGCGGTAAACCGGTCTTTGCCGTGGGCGATAACTTCAGCCAGGGGCAGTATTACCTCGCCAGTTTTGCTAACAAAATTTACCTCTCTCCGCAGGGTTCCGTTGATCTGCACGGCTTTGCCACCAACGGTCTGTACTACAAGTCCCTGCTCGATAAGCTGAAAGTTTCCACGCACGTGTTCCGCGTCGGGACCTATAAGTCTGCCGTAGAACCGTTTATCCGCGATGATATGTCTCCTGCCGCGCGTGAAGCCGACAGTCGCTGGATCGGCGAACTGTGGCAGAACTATCTCGACACGGTCGCCGCCAACCGCCAGATCCCAGCTCAGCAGGTGTTCCCTGGCGCACAGGCGATGCTGGACGGTTTGACGAAGGTCGATGGAGATACGGCGAAATATGCGCTCGACAACAAACTGGTGGATGCACTCGCCTCCAGCGCCGAAGTCGAAAAAATGCTGACCAAACAGTTTGGCTGGAGCAAAGCGGATAAAAACTATCGCGCCGTCAGCTATTACGATTATTCGCTGAAAACGCCGGCGGATACCGGAGACAGCATTGGCGTTATCTTCGCGAACGGCGCGATTATGGACGGTGAAGAAACCCCAGGAAATGTGGGGGGCGACACCACTGCCGCACAAATCCGCGAAGCGCGTCTCGATCCGAAAGTGAAAGCTATTGTACTGCGCGTGAACAGTCCTGGCGGCAGCGTCAGCGCCTCGGAAGTCATTCGTGCTGAGCTGGCTGCGGCAAAAGCGGCGGGTAAACCGGTTGTCGTGTCTATGGGCGGCATGGCGGCCTCCGGTGGCTACTGGATCTCCACCCCAGCCAGTTACATTGTGGCAAACCCCAGCACGTTAACCGGTTCAATCGGGATCTTTGGTGTGATCAACACCGTAGAAAACAGCCTGGATTCCATTGGTGTACATACCGATGGCGTGGCCACTTCCCCGCTGGCGGATATCTCCATCACCAAAGCGTTACCGCCTGAAGTGCAGCAAATGATGCAATTGAGCATTGAAAATGGCTATAAGCGCTTTATCACGCTGGTCGCGGATGCACGTAAGACAACCCCTGAGCAGATTGACAAAATCGCGCAGGGCCACGTCTGGACCGGTCAGGATGCGAAAGCCAACGGACTGGTAGACAGCCTCGGTGATTTTGACGACGCCATCGCGAAAGCGGCTGAGCTTGCCAAGCTGAAACAGTGGCACATTGCGTATTATCAGGATGAACCGACATTCGTCGATATGGTAATGGACAGCATGTCAGGCTCCGTTCGCGCCATGCTGCCCGAAGCTATTCAGGCCATGCTTCCGGCACCGCTTGCTTCTGCGGCCAGTGCAGTTAAAGCGGAAAGCGATAAGCTGGCCGCGTTTAACGATCCGCAAAACCGATATGCGTTTTGCCTGACCTGCGCCAACGTTCGCTAACAATTGCCCCCTCTTCGGGATGAAGAGGGGTTTTCATTGAGACAGAAGAAAAGTCATGCAAAAGAAATCGATTTACGTTGCCTATACCGGCGGTACCATTGGTATGCAGCGCTCAGAACAGGGTTATATTCCTGTTTCTGGTCATCTCCAGCGTCAACTGGCATTGATGCCTGAATTCCACCGCCCGGAGATGCCAGACTTCACCATCCACGAATACGTCCCGTTGATGGATTCCTCCGACATGACGCCGGAAGACTGGCAGCATATTGCGGAAGACATTAAAGCGCACTACGACGATTACGATGGTTTTGTCATTCTGCACGGCACCGACACTATGGCGTTTACGGCTTCGGCGCTCTCTTTTATGTTGGAGAATCTGGGTAAACCGGTAATTGTGACAGGGTCACAAATTCCGCTGGCAGAGCTACGTTCAGACGGGCAAATCAATCTGCTCAATGCGCTGTACGTTGCGGCAAATTACCCGATCAATGAAGTCACCCTGTTTTTCAACAATCGACTGTTTCGCGGCAACCGTACCACTAAAGCGCACGCCGATGGCTTTGACGCCTTTGCCTCACCCAACCTTGCGCCGCTACTGGAAGCCGGGATCCACATCCGTCGACTGGGAACTCCGCCAGCACCGCACGGCACAGGTGAACTGATTGTTCATCCTATTACTCCACAACCGATTGGCGTGGTCACCATTTACCCAGGTATCTCCGCTGATGTGGTGCGTAACTTCCTGCGCCAGCCGGTAAAAGCGTTAATTTTGCGCTCCTACGGCGTGGGCAATGCACCGCAAAATAAAGAGTTTCTGCAAGAACTTGAAGATGCGAGCTCGCGTGGCATTGTGGTGGTGAACCTAACCCAGTGTATGTCCGGCAAGGTAAACATGGGTGGCTACGCGACGGGTAATGCCCTCGCCCACGCTGGCGTGATTGGCGGCGCGGATATGACCGTCGAAGCCACGCTCACCAAATTGCACTATTTACTCAGTCAGGGACTGGATGTGCAGAGCATTCGTGAAGCTATGACGCAAAATCTGCGCGGCGAGCTCACCCCGGACGAATAAAGGAGTCTATGCCCATGGCCCGAGCCTTACTGTTGGTCGATTTACAAAATGACTTTTGTGCCGGCGGCGCTCTCGCTGTTCCGCAAGGCGACAGCACAATCGAGATTGCCAACCGTCTGATTGACTGGTGCGCCCTACGCGGCGACACGGTTGTTGCCAGTCTGGACTGGCATCCGGCTAATCACGGTAGTTTTGCCAGCCAGCATCAGGTCGCCCCCTACAGTCAGGGACAACTGGATGGTCTGGCGCAAACGTTCTGGCCCGATCATTGCGTGCAAAACAGCGAAGGGGCGGCCCTGCATCCGCTGCTGAACCAGCGTGCAATAGCGAAAACCTTCACCAAGGGCGAGAACCCGCTGGTCGACAGTTACAGTGCGTTTTTTGATAACGGTCGTCGTCAGGCAACCGCGCTGAACGCCTGGCTGCTCGAACACCGTATTGCTGAGCTTATTATCATGGGTCTGGCTAGCGACTATTGCGTTAAATTCACCGTTCTGGATGCGCTCGATCTTGGTTATACCGTCAGCGTTATTACCGACGGCTGCCGTGGCGTCAATATTCAACCCCAGGACAGTGCAGAGGCGTTTATGGAAATGGCCGCAGCGGGCGCGACGCTGTATACGCTTGATGACTGGCTGGAAACCCAGCGCTAATTGATGTCGACAGGATCCCCCCTGTCGGCACGTTATCTCAAGCCAGTGTCGAAATCTCTTCCAGCGAAACTTTGCGTGTTTCGATGCCAAAGCAAAAAAGAATCAGCGCGCACAGCACCAGCATTATGCCTAGCACGATAAAGACCGTAATCGAGCCGTAGCGGGTCAACAAGATAGCGACGCCATAGGGCGTAAATACTGCGACAATTCTTCCCACGGCATTCACAAAGCCCGATCCCCGCAATCTAAGGTGTGTGGGCCACAGTTCGGGGACATATACCGCAGAGGCAAAGCACACGTACATATACAAAAAAAAGATCATCACCAGCCCGTAGCTCAAAATAGCCCACTCTTCGGTTTGAATCGAATAGAAATATCCGAGCAGCGCGATAATAACCAACAAGAATGAACCAAACAATCGACGTGGAAAACGATCAATAATCAGTGTGGCAATAAATATCCCAACGGGTGCGCCAATCATAATTATCGCGGTCATAAAAATAGATTTCGTCACATCGATTCCCGAATTAACAAAAATCGTCGGGATCCATACCGTAATGGTATAGAGCGAAATATTCATCGCGATAAGCACGGTGATTGCCACCAGCGTACAACGCAACATCGGCCCTTTGAACAAGAGCCAAAATGAATCACTTTCCGTGCTTATATCCGCCGTCAGGCAATCGCTATGGCAGGGAGGTAAAGTGATGTTTTTTTCTTTCTGAATTTGCAGTTCCACCTGTAGAAGATGTTTTTCAGCTTCGTTTCTCTTTCCTTTGCCAGCCAGCCAACGAGGAGATTCAATATAATACTTTCCCGACAGATACCATGCTAAGAGCATCGCCATGCCACCGAGTAAAAACATCATCCGCCAGCTTAGAAAGGCGATAATCACAACGCCAATCGCCGCTGAAAGCATCGGCGACCAGTTGCCGACAAACGACAGGCGAGCAGACCACTTCCCACGCACCCCGGGCGGAATAAATTCAGTAAATGAGGCATAGCCCACCATAATCAGCGCTCCCATTCCGCTCCCCATTAGGAAGCGGAAAAAGATAAGCCAATACATGTTAGGCACAAACGTTGCCGCACAGGCAGAGACCCCGACGATCAGCAAATTGAAGCGGAACGCTTTGCGTCGACCAAGATAATCACCAATAAAGCCACCGGTTAGTGAGCCAATAAAATAGCCAAACATCAGAGCCGAGGTAAACGCGGCGTTGAGGTAATTATTTGACCAACCGGTACTGACTAATTTTGCCAACACCACATTCCCGGAATAGCTGAGAAAACCGGTGACTAATAAACTAAAACTGATAATGCCGAAAATACGAAAATGAAATCGAGATAAAGGTAAGCGATCTAATCTTGCACCGATAGGGTCACATTGTTCCATCTGGATGCCTCAAATTAAGCTAAATAGAAAGTATGGCGATCGCGGCAGAAAAAATCTCACCGCGCCATCCATCATCATTAGATTCTTCTGGCATTTTCCAGGTGCAAACTAAAATAATATCGATACGACCCACGTTAAAATTAATATACGAGTTGAATATTATTTTCTTTGCAAAATGCAATCCACTCTGCACCCGGTGCCTTATTGGTTATTAGGTAATTAATATGGCTAAAGTCCACGAGCTGGACGAACGCTTTACGATCGAACTTCGAATGATCAACCAACAGAGCCACCTCGGTCGCCTGGCGGATCATCGTCTTTTTGATTTCCGCTTCCGCTTCGTTAGAGTCAAGCGCTCCGCTCTGCATATCCAGACCTTTGCAGCTCATTACCAGGATATCAACATGATAGCGGCTGATAATCTCCTTGGTGATCCTTCCCTGAAGCGACAGCGTATTCTTATTTAATTCACCGCCAGTAGAAACAACGTTAATTTCTGACTGTGCAAGTTCATGAAAAGCTTCAGCCGAGTTGGTCAGTAGCGTCAGATCGTTTCTTTCCTTCAACAGTTTCAATAATTCCATCGCGGTACTGCTGGCGTCGGCAGCCATGGTGGTCTTATTTTTAATGAACGGTAATGCATTACGGGCAATGATCTGCTTTTCTTCAAAAAAAGATTTTGCACGCTTATAAAAATGGATATTGTCGGACAACGCGGTTGTATTGAGTACAGCACCGCCATATGTTCGGGTCAAAAACCCTTCATCTTCCAGTTTTTCCAGATCGCGGCGAATCGTTTCTTCAGTCACCTGAAAGATCGAACTTAAATTAGATACCGCTACTTTCTTATCATTCACCACCATTTGCTTAATGGCCTGAATCCTGTCTTTTGCCGCCACGATGACACCTCTGTTTGCTGCAAAGTAATAATAAGACCCAAGTATCTCACAGGCCATGTTTATTTTCAAAATAACATGTCTGAATCACAGATTTTAGTGCTATTTTACGCAGAAACAGAGGTGAACCCCATTTGGCTTATTTTGTATCCAACGCCTCAGCCATTCGCCTCATCAATAAAGAATCATCATCGGTCAGGGGAATCGTTAACGCCTGAACATTATCACGGACCTGTTCAGGTGCGGTTGCGCCGCTCAGCAAGGTGATTAAATCGCTTTGCTTTAAAATCCACGCCAGTGCCAGCGCGGGGATTGTGCAGCGGTATTTTTCGCACAACGGCCGCCATTGCTCAAGCATGTCAATCACCCGTAGCATATTGTCTCGTTGGAACCAGACTTTGTTGGCCCGCGCCCCGCCAGGGACATAATCGCGATCAATAGTTCCGGTCAGTAGACCCTGCTCAAGCGGTGAATATACCTGCACCACGATGCCATGCTGCTGACATAACGGCAGCAGTTCAGCTTCCAGTGCCCGGTCAAGGATGCTGTACTTGGCCTGGATGATATCCAGCTCACCGTGTTTGAGATACTCCCTGATATGTTCCGCATCGACGTTAGCCGCACCGATAGAACGAATTTTCCCCTCTTTCTTGAGTGCGTTTAGTGTATCGACGGTTTCCGCAATCGGCGTAAAACAGGGTTCGACCGACTGCCAGTGGGTCATGTAGATATCAATGCTCTCAATACCCAGTCTTTGCAGACTGGCATCCACCTCTTCGCGAATCGACTCGGGTGTGAGATTTTTATACAACTGCCGGTCGCCCACTTTGTTAAACAAACTTCCTGTTCGCTCCCAGACGATGCCGCATTTGGTTTCAACAACGATATCGTTACGCGGCAGTTTTTTCAGCGCCTGCCCGACAATCACTTCACTATTGCCGAAGTTGTAACCTGGCGCGGTATCAATCAAATTAATACCGCAGCGATGCGCCTCAACAATGGTATCAATACAGACCTGCAGATCGAGATCGCCGTTCCACGCCGGACCGCCGCCAATCGCCCATGTGCCTAATCCCATGCGGGAAAGCGTAATATCCGTACTGCCTAAAGGAATCATTTTCATCTGCCGCTATTATCCTTCATATTCATCGAGAAGTTGTTCAACCAGCTTTCTGTTCTTCACACCCGTCGTGGCCCCTACGCTCAAAACCGATATGGCCGCCGTTGCATTAGCAAACAGCGCGCACTCACGCAGTGTTTTGCCTTCAAGCAGCGCGGAAATAAATCCCGAGGCAAAATTGTCTCCCGCGCCGATAGTGTCGATGGCGGTAATTCCCGAAACGGCTGGAACCTCGATTTTCATATCGACACGTTTGATAAAGCAGCCTCTCTTGCCGGTCTTAATCACGACTGTTTTCACGCCGCAGTTCAGGAAACTGTCGGCAATGTCATCCAGCGTCTCTTTCCCGGTGAGCAGTTTGGCCTCCTCAAAATTAGGAAACAGATAATCCACGTAGCTCAATGCCTGTCGAATATCTTTCAGTGTTTCATTAAGCCGCGGTTTGATCATATCCGCACAGATAATTAACCGATGCGCTTTCGCCTGAGCGAAAATTGCCGTCAGTGCATCGCTATCCAGTAACGGACTATTAAAAATACTCGCCAGCGACAGCAGCTTTGCTTGAGAGAAGCGGTCAAAATCAACATCGCTGATATTCAGCTTCCACAGGCTGCCGTTACGGTTAGTCACGAAAGTACGCTCGCCATCGGCGGTGACTAATCCCACGTTAATAGAGGTATCAATTGCGGCATCCTGCTTCAGGCTCTGAATATCTATATTCTCCCGACGACAGTGGTCGAGAATAAAATGACCTGCTGCATCAGCACCTACCCGGCTCATTAACGCTGTACGATGGCCGAGACGAGAAATAATAGTCGCTTCATTAATTGCGTCGCCGCCGGTTGTCATCGCTATTCTTTCTAACGGATAAGAATCAACATCAAAAATATTTTTACTCACCGGCTGTAAGGGAATATCAACAATAGCTGCCCCTATACAAATAACCTCGATATTATCCATGTTGTCATTCCGCTTTACCGTCAGAACCAAACAATTTAATTTTCTCCAGCGCGCGCTCTTTTACCGCTTTGCGAACTTCACGTTCAACGTGCAGGAAGGGCTGATTCTGGTTCTCCTGCACTGCCACCATGGCAGCCTGGCACAGTTCGGTATGAATGTTGATTTTAGAGATACCTAATGAAATGGCTTTTTTGATATCCGCATCGCTGATACCCGACGCACCATGCAACACCAGTGGCACGGATACGGCTTCCCGCACGCGTTTAACCACGTCGAAATTCAGTTTCGGCTCTGAGGTATAGACGCCGTGCTGGTTACCAATCGCCACCGCCAGAGAATCGCAGCCGGTACGCTCGACAAATTCCGCCGCCTGGTTCGGATCGGTATAGTGATAACCCGCCAGCGCTTCTTCGTACACCGTTTCATTGCCCACATGGCCCAGCTCAGCTTCGACCGGCACACCCAGCGGATGGAAAAAATCCACGGCCTCTTTTGTCAGACGAATATTCTCTTCGAAATCAAAGGCAGAGGCATCACGCATCAGCGAATTCATACCATGAGTCCAGGCGTTATGGATAATCTCCATGCTACGTCCGTGATCCCAGTGGGTAATAACTGGAACCGAGGCCTTTTTAGCCATTGAAACCATCATGTGCGAAAAATCTTCGAACGAGGTATTACCCACAAAACCAGTACCGAAAGAGATAATCACCGGCGATTTCGATTCTTCCGCCGCATCAATCACCCCCATTAGCATTTCCGCATTCCACACGTTGAAGTGAGCAATCGCATAATGTTTATTTTGGGCATCATTTTCCCAATATTTAATATCTGCCAGCATAGTTATTTCTCCCTTTTCGATAAATTAATGATTTACTTTAATTACGCCTTTAATAATTTCGCTTTTGTTATTAACGGATTCATCAAACGCGCGCTGAACATCTGCATAATCGTAAATATGCGTCACCATCGATTTCACATCGAACCGACCGGAGGATATGGCTTCAATAGTAACCGGATAGCGGTTGGCGTAACGGAAAACAGTCTGAATAGACACTTCACGGTTAATTTTGAGGAAATTAATTGCGGAATCACCAGGTACTGTACCAACGATCATGATTTTCCCGCCGCGCATCACCAGATACGGCGCCTGCTTAACGGTTATGGCTGAACCGGCAGTTTCGAAAACAATGTCCGCGCCCATATCGCCAGAGAACTGCTGGCAGCGGACAATGGTGTCCTCTTTTGCACCGTTTATAACGGTTGTCGCCCCGAGTTGTTCAGCCATCGCCAGACGTTTTTCCAGCACATCAACCACCGCGATCTCAGTTGCGCCCAAACATTTACACGCCTGCAAAGTCATTAAACCAATACACCCCGCCCCAAGAATGACGATTTTCTTACCCGGTTTAACGTCTGCCAGCATTGCAGCATGCATACCCACCGCCGCTGGCTCCACCAGCGCACCTTCCAGGGTGTCCATGTTATCGGGCAATTTGTAAGTGAAACTCTCCGGATGACACAGATAGTGGGTTAGCGCGCCGCGGTAGTTGGGCTGCGTAGCCATAAAATCGACGTCCGGGCAGATATTATATTTCCCTTCCAGGCAGTAGCGGCAGTGACCGCACGGTACACCGGGTTCAATATTCACCCGATCACCCGGTTTAAATTTGGTTACACGGTTCCCTACCGCCACCACCGTACCGGCGCATTCATGCCCCAAACCAATTTCCTGATTAGGATCTTTCGGCGGAATAAAAGGACCTGATTCAAAACCGTGAACATCTGAACCGCAAATCCCAACGTATTCAACTTTGATCAGCACTTCATGCTCATTGGGCACCGGAATATCGGCGGCGATAATTTTCATCGTGCCCGGCGTTTTTAATATCGCTTTCGAGTTTTTCATTTTATTTCCCGTCAATATTATTTGCTGGTAACTGCATCAATCCCGAGACTTTCGACAGAGACGCCTTTGGTTTCAATTCCGATGGTAGCAATGGCAATGGCGACAATAATGGAGACCGCACCTAGCAGTACAAACACCCCTGTCACGCCGTAACCATTAAGTAATACTGCGACTGCATAAGGTGCGGCGATACCACTGACACGCCCGACAGCGTTGGCCAGTCCCGAACCGCGAAGTTTCGCTTCGGTCGGCCATATTTCCGGAACGTATACAGCGGAGGCATAACAAACATACATATAAACAAAAGTAATCAGGAAAAAACCTATTAATGTAATTAGCAGCATACTGGTTTGCAGCGAATAGATATAACCCAGCACAGCAATTAACACTAATAACCCCACCCCCATTGTTTTTCTCGGAATTTTATCCATTACCAGCATGGCGATAAAAATCCCAAATGGCGCACCGAACATGCTCATGGTATTTAAGACAATGGAGTCTTTCAGATTAATACCCTGGGTCATAAATATTGTCGGTAGCCAGTTAATTAAGGTGTACTGAACGACGTTCATGGCAATCAGAACAAAAGAACCCAAAATAACCCGCTTCAGCAATACACCTGTTAATAAGGCGGAGTACGGTACAGAACGAGGTTGTTTGCCATCATCCTTTATCAGGACTGGCGGAAGAGGCTTACCGGTCTGTCGAATAACACCTTCTTCAATTGCCCGCATCACCTTTTCGGCTTCCTGGTAGCGCCCGCGAGACTCCAGCCAGCGAGGCGACTCAGGGAAACTGCGCCAGGCAATAACAGTTGCTATGAGCGACAGCACCGCAGGAATCAACAACTGTACGCGCCAGTTCCATTCCGCGCTGATAAGTGGCGTCAGCCCCATCGCGATCAGTGAACAGAGCGGATAAGACCAGTTGCCGATAAACGAGACCCGACTCGACCAGGTGCCACGATTTCTGCCAGGCATATATTCGGTAAACCCGGCAAATAAGGTGACCAGCAGCGCGCCTAATCCAACTCCCATCACAAAACGACAGGCGATCAGGAAGGTCATATTGGGTGAAAACGCACCAACGATCATAGAAATAATATGAATCGCTTCATACAGAATAAATGCATTTTTACGCCCGATCTTATCGCCAATAATTCCCCCACCGAGCGCACCGAGAAACATTCCAGCCGTCGTAATGGCAGAGAATGTGGCGGTGGTGGAATTATCAGTCCAGCCAAGTTCTTTTAATTGCGCGAGAATTAATCCGCCGACGGCATTACTCCAGCAAACCAGTAATCCGAAGGCAACCATGGCAAACATAGACGTATGCCAGCGACAGTCAGGCAGCCTGTCCAACCTCGCGCCGCAGTGCGGTTTTGCTATCTGTTCCATCCGGGAACCTTCCTTTAATAAATGGGGTTATTCATCAAAGTCGTAGGTCATGATGACCTTAATCGCGGTCTTATCGACCATCGCGTCAAAACCTTCTCGCCATTGCGATAAGCCGATACGGTGAGTGATCATCGGTTTGACTTTTATCGCACCGCTAGCGAGCAGGCGAATAGCATTGCGCCAGGAAGTGGAATCGTAGGCCATATGACCAATGATGCTTTTATTCCACGCAGTGATGTCGTTAATAGAAAAATCGAGAGGTTTGAAGCCCATCCCCACGCGGACGACTTCACCGTTAGGACGCAGCATTTCGATAGATTGTTTCAGGGCAATATTGGCACCAGAACATTCGATGACCAGTCCCAGATTGTCTTTCCCGCAGATCTCCTGACAACGTGCGACCACATCTTCGGTTGAACCGTTGACGACAGCCGTGGCCCCCATTTCTTTGGCTATCGGGAAACGTACCGCGACATCGTCTTCCAGCCCGACCATCACGATATTAACGGCCCCCATAATGCGCGCCATTTGTACCGAAAAAAGTCCCAGCGGGCCGGTACCAAAAACCACCACATCCTGACCCGGAAGAAATTTGGATTGCTGGGCGATAGATTTGTAGGCATTGCAGATGGGATCGAGTACAGCCGCCTCTTCATAATCAACGCCTGTTGGGATTTCCCACAGCGCATGACGGTGAATTTTGAGGATCTCCCCAGGGACCAGACAGTATTTCGAAAACCCCCCTCCCCAGGTATTGTTATCCAGACCTAAATTCACCTTTTCTGTACAACAAAGAAAATTACCTTGTTCGCAAGACGGACAAACGCCGCAGACGTGCCCGCTGTTGTCAGAAACCACTCGCTGACCGACTTTCCAGTCCTTAACCTTATCGCCAACCTGCACAATTTGGCCGGCAAATTCGTGACCACGAATCGAATTGAACTGGTCGGACCCACTGTCGACATTGTAGTGTTTCATGTCCGCGCCGCAGATAGCTGCCGCCTTGATTTCAATCACTACGTCATCCGGGCCGCATATCGGTTCCGGGACATCAATCATCTTGTAGCCGCCAAAGCTCTTGCCAAATCTTGCCAGTGCTTTCATTGAATTTTCCTTTGTGTTTAGTTTTGCATCACCTGGCATCATACTTATCCATATAATTTTTGAGGTCAACACAAAATCTTTAAAACACAGATTGTGATCTGCATTTCACAACTTAGATCACAAATAAGTGCCAAGATGAATTGAAAGCCAAAGACACAGCAGCCGCTTGGTTAAAATGACGTGAACACCTTCGCATTTTTCCTGTTATGAAACTGTTAACCTGCAGGTGCTGTTTTTTTCGCCACGCCATTTCCGTGGCGTGTTTGCTTGTTTAAATGTCAAAGAGGAACACCGATGAAACTATTGCCTTTGTTGGCAGCATTACCCCTGCTTTGCGCCAGCGTTGTTTCCGCCAGTTCACTGATGTCAGTTGGCTACTTCAATGGTGGCGGCGACGTCACTGCCGGTCCTGGTGGCGACATCAATAAACTGGATGTTCGTCAGATAACCCATCTCAACTATTCGTTTGGCCTTGTCTACAACAACGAAAAAGACGAGACCAATGACGCCTTAAAAGACGCCGGCAAGCTGCATCAGATTTGGCTTTCACCGAAAGTGCAGGATGATTTACTGAAAATTCCACAGCTGCGTAAACAAAATCCGAACCTGAAAGTATTGCTTTCCGTCGGTGGTTGGGGGGCACGTGGATTCTCCGGCGCGGCAGCAACGAAAGAATCGCGCGCGGTGTTTATTCAGTCTGCTCAGGAGATAATTGCGAAATATGGCATTGATGGCATCGACCTCGACTGGGAATACCCGGTCAACGGCGCCTGGGGACTGGTCGAAAGTCAACCGGCCGACCGAGCTAACTTTACCGCGCTGTTAAAAGAGCTCCGCGCCGAATTGGGGCATAAAAAACTACTGACTATCGCCGTGGGCGCAAATGCGGAAAGCCCGAAAAGCTGGGTGGATGTGAAAGCCATTGCGCCATCGCTCGACTACATAAACCTGATGACCTATGACATGGCTTACGGTACGCAGTATTTCAACTCGAACCTGTACGATTCGACACAATGGCCGACAGTCGCCGCGGCGGATAAGTACAGCGCTGATTTTGTGGTCAACAACTATCTTGCTGCCGGTCTAAAAGCGAGTCAGATGAACCTGGGCATTGGTTTTTATGGTCGCGTACCGAAACGCGCTGTTGAGCCAGGCATTGACTGGAGCAAACCTGACGCACAGAAAAATCCTGTTACCCAGCCCTATTTCGGGCCCGCGCAAATTGAATTGTTCAAATCACTGGGCGTCGATCTGAGCAAAGATACCTATGTGAAGTACAACGATATCGTGGCGAAATTGATCAACGATCCGCAGAAGCGCTTTAGCCAGCATTGGGATGATGAAGCAAAAGTACCGTGGCTGTCAGTGCAGTCTGTGGATGGAAAAGCGCTCTTTGCCCTCTCTTATGAAAACCCGCGCTCGGTAGCGATCAAGGCTGACTACATCAAGAGCAAGGGGCTGGGAGGCGCCATGTTCTGGGAATACGGTGCGGATGACCAAAACCAGTTGGCGAAGCAGTTAGCCGATTCGTTAGGCATCAAACACTGATCCCAACGCCTGACACAATAGGTTATGATTATCGCATTCTGCTGCGCCAGCTTTTGGCGCAGCTTTTCATTTTCTACTGGAGGCATGAGCTTTATGGCTTTTATCCCTAAAAATTACGCCCGTCTGGAAGTCGGTTACCGGGAAAAGGCGCTTAAACTCTTCCCCTGGGTCTGCGGACGTTGTTCCCGTGAGTTCGTGTACTCAAATTTGCGCGAATTGACGGTACACCATATCGATCACGATCACTCCAATAACCCGGAAGATGGTAGCAACTGGGAAATGTTGTGCCTGTACTGCCACGATCACGAACATTCCAAATATACGGAAGCGGACCAGTATGGTTCAACGGTGGTTGCAGGCGAAGATGCGCAGAAAGCGGTGGGCGAAGCGAAATATAATCCGTTCGCCGATCTGAAGGCGATGATGAACAAGAAATAACTTCAACTGCGGGCCCGACATAGATGTTTGCCGGGCCTGAGTAATCAGGATTTAAACGTCGCAATGGGTTCGGGCGTAATACCAAACTCCACTTTCAACTGCTGCTTACTCTTCATCACCATCTCACCGTTGGTATCAATCGTCATATGCTGCGCGTCAATATTGTTTCGCGCCTGCCATAACATCACCAGCTGTAAGCAGTTCTCTTTTTGTTCTGCCGTTAGCGCCACGCCATCCGGCCATTTTCCGAGTTCAACGGCAGTTGATAAGCGCTGATAAACTTCCGGCGTCATGCTGTTGATCATCTCATCAAGATTCATGTTAAATCCACTCTCCGTAGAATAATTTGCTGAATCGTTTCTTCAGCCTTTGGTCTGCTCACCGTTTTCACCATCGGTGAAGTTCAAAGAGGCTGAGTTAACGCAGTAACGTTCACCGGTAGGTTGCGGACCATCCGGGAAAACGTGCCCCAGATGCGCATCACAGTTACCACAGCGGATTTCAATGCGCTGCATACCGTGTGAAGTATCTTTAATGTAACGGATAGACTCTGCGCTGACAGGCTCGTAAAAGCTGGGCCAGCCGCAGCCAGAGTCATATTTTGTCTCGGAACGAAATAGCGGTTTGTCACAGACCAAACAGTGGTAGATTCCGTCACGCTTGTTGTGCAGCAAACGTCCGGTAAATGGCGGTTCTGTCCCGTGATTCTGCGTCACGTAGAACTGCATTTCGGTTAAATTTTTTTTTAGTTCTTCTGGAGAAGGTTGATTAGCCATTTGCTCACATCTCGCTTTATCTAAACTCACATCGCGAGACAGATTCTAACAAAACATTAACACCAGAGTGCGAACTTTTGTTCTAAACTTGATCCGTGCGAAATGGCAGCCTGCAATTCGTGATCACAATCACGTTTTTATCTTGATTGCCCTTTAAAATTCGGGCCGCCGACCCCATGTGGTTTCAAGCCCAAAGGAAGAGTGAGGCGAGTCAGTTGCGCAAAGCTTAAGCAGCAGATTGATTTGTCGCAATGATTGACACGATTCCGCTTGACGCTGCGTAAGGTTTTTGTAATTTTACAGGCAACCTTTTATTCACTAACAAATAGCTGGTGGAATATATGACTATCAAAGTAGGTATCAACGGTTTTGGCCGTATCGGTCGCATTGTTTTCCGTGCTGCTCAAGAACGCTCTGACATCGAGATCGTTGCAATCAACGACCTGTTAGACGCTGACTACATGGCTTACATGCTGAAATATGACTCCACTCACGGCCGTTTCAACGGTACCGTTGAAGTGAAAGACGGTCATCTGATCGTGAACGGTAAAAAAATCCGTGTTACCGCTGAACGTGATCCGGCTAACCTGAAATGGGACGAAGTTGGTGTTGACGTAGTAGCTGAAGCTACTGGCCTGTTCCTGACAGATGAAACCGCTCGTAAGCACATCACTGCTGGCGCGAAAAAAGTGGTTCTGACTGGTCCGTCCAAAGATAACACTCCGATGTTTGTTAAAGGCGCTAACTTTGACAAATACGAAGGTCAGGACATCGTTTCTAACGCTTCCTGCACCACTAACTGCCTGGCTCCGCTGGCTAAAGTTATCAACGACAACTTCGGCATCATCGAAGGTCTGATGACTACTGTTCACGCGACCACCGCTACTCAGAAAACCGTTGATGGCCCGTCTCACAAAGACTGGCGCGGCGGCCGCGGCGCATCCCAGAACATCATCCCGTCCTCTACCGGTGCTGCTAAAGCTGTAGGTAAAGTACTGCCAGAACTGAACGGCAAACTGACTGGTATGGCGTTCCGCGTTCCTACCCCGAACGTATCTGTTGTTGACCTGACCGTTCGTCTGGAAAAAGCTGCTTCTTACGAAGAAATTAAGAAAGCAATCAAAGCTGCTTCCGAAGGCCCGATGAAAGGCGTTCTGGGTTACACCGAAGACGACGTAGTATCTACCGATTTCAACGGTGAAGTTTGCACTTCCGTGTTCGATGCTAAAGCTGGTATCGCACTGAACGACAACTTCGTGAAACTGGTATCCTGGTACGACAACGAAACCGGCTACTCCAACAAAGTTCTGGACCTGATTGCTCACATCTCCAAATAAGTTGAGATGAAACAGTAATCTGTAAGAGCGACTCAGGTCGCTCTTTTTTTTGCCTGAAGATACCCGTCATACTTCAAGTTACCGGTGTGTTGGCAATGCTCTCTCACCCGAATCACTTACTTCTGTAAGCTCATCGGGATCGTTCACTTGCCGCCGTCCTGCAACTCGAATTATTTAGGGTAAAAAAAAGGATTGCATAATGATTAATAAAATTTTTGCACTTCCGGTAATCGAACAAATTACCCCGGTCCTCTCCCGCCGCCAGCTTGATGAACTTGAGATTCTTGTGGTCGATCATCCACAGGTTAAAGCATCTTTCGCACTGCAGGGCGCACATCTTCTTTCCTGGAAACCCAACGGCGAAGAGGAAGTCCTGTGGCTAAGTAACAATACCCCGTTTAAAACCGGCGTAGCGCTGCGTGGCGGCGTACCAATTTGCTGGCCGTGGTTTGGTCCGGCTGCTCAGCAGGGCCTGCCTTCTCATGGTTTTGCCCGCAACCTGCCATGGACGCTGAAAGCGCACAACGAAGACGACAATGGCGTGGCGCTAACGTTTGAATTGCAAAGCAACGCTGAAACGCGTCAGCTATGGCCGCACGAGTTCTGCCTGCTGGCCCGTTTCAAAGTAGGTGCCACCTGTGAAATGGAACTGGAAGCCCACGGTGAATTTGAAACCACCTCTGCGCTGCATACCTATTTCAACGTCGGTGACATTGCGGCAGTAAAAGTCAGTGGACTTGGCGATCGCCTGATCGACAAAGTGAATGATGCTAAAGAAGATGTGCTGGCTGATGGTATCCAGACCTTCCCGGACCGCACCGATCGTGTCTATCTGAATCCGCAAGCGTGCAGCGTTATCCATGATGATGCGCTCAACCGCAATATCGACGTCGTCCATCATCACCATCTGAATGTCGTGGGCTGGAACCCGGGTCCGGCGCTGTCCGTTAGCATGGGCGACATGCCGGATGACGGCTATAAAACGTTTGTTTGCGTAGAGACGGCTTACGCGACCGCGCCGCAGAAAACCCGCGAAGAAAAACCATCACGCCTGGCACAAACTATCCGCGTTGCTAAACGCTAAAATTGTGTCTGTAGCCTGACGGAGCTTGCGCCTTATCCGGCCTACCAAACATTGCGTTGGCCGGATAAGAAGCGTGAGCATCGCCATTCGGCAAATCAGGCCATATCCAGCGCCGTTTTACCCTTTGGCGCTGGATATGCCTTATCTAACTGCTTCAGCTCATCAACTGAGAGCGTTATCTCCAGCGCGGCGGCATTTTGTTCGACATGCGCTACGCTTGCCGCTTTTGGAATCGCCATCACGCCCGGCAGACGAATCACCCATGCCAGCAAAATCTGCGCAGCACTAACATTGTGCGCGTGCGCGATGTCGTTCACCACAGAGTGAGAAAGCAAGTCACCGCGCAATCGCCCCGCCTGAGCCAGCGGACTGTAAGCCATGACCGGCATCTGCTGCTGCTGGCACCACGGCAGTAAATCATATTCAATACCGCGCGATGCTAAATGATAAAGCACCTGGTTAGTGGCACATTCCCGCCCACCAGTGACTTGCCATAACGCCTGCATGTCATCGTAATCGAGATTAGAGACGCCCCAGCGGCGGATTTTCCCCTGCGCAATGAGTGCTTCCATGGCATCAACGGTCTCAGCAAATGAAAAACTGCCCGTCCAGTGGAGCAAATAGAGATCCAGATAATCGGTTTTTAGTCGACGCAGGCTCGCTTCACAGGCGGCAATGGCTTTCTGACCACCGGCATTCCAGGGGTATACTTTCGAGACTAAAAAAGCGCTATCACGACGCCCGGTTAATGCTTCACCCACTACCTCTTCCGCTGCACCATCTGCATACATTTCGGCGGTATCAATCAACCGCAGACCGAGATCCAGACCAGCCCGCAGCGCTGAAACCTCTTCCCGGCGTCGGCCAGGATCCTCGCCCATGTACCATGTTCCCTGCCCAATAGCAGGCAGCGATACCTGCTTTGTAAACATCACCTGTTTCGCTGTCATTGCACCCTCCTGTGTTAATGCACCACAGTAAAGCAAAACAACTGGCATGTGTCCTGTTAGGGTGCACAAATTGCACCTTCTAAGATTGGAAGTTGACCGCTATGGCAACGGCAATAAAAAAACCGGGAACAAACAATGCTCCCGGGCCGAATGACAGAAAATCTTAACTGCACTGCGGTTATTTTAAGCGACCTAAATATTTCCCCTCTTTCATCGCGTTAATTTTCCCATTTTTATAGACAATGACGGAAATCAAGCCCGCGCTATAAGACTGAGCATCTGCATTGTTCTCATCATTTGCCGCAGCTTTGCCATTAATATAAGCAATACCATCAGCGCCACGTTTAAAGTCTACGCCCAGTTTATTCACATGCACGGGTGTGATTTTACTGGCGTGCACCGGAGCATTAGCATCGCTGACCATCGTTTTATGTTCATGCTGTAACTGCTGACGGTAAGCCTCGCTGATGGCATAGGCTGGTGCAGCCGCAGATGTTGCGACCAGTGCAGCGATAATTATTAATTTCTTCATAAGTTACACCTTAATAATTATTGTGTTTGTGGTGATGACTGGAATTAGTATCATTTGAGTTATATACGTTTTGCGCGTTCTCCATAGCTTGTTTTTCAGCTACGGCATTGATTGTCGCCTGACGGTTTTGCTCAGCGATATAGCAGGCATCGCGGCTCACGCCCTTGCTTTCGCAAGCACTCATGCGTGAAGCCTCGGTGGAACATCCCGTCAGAATCCCACCCATCACTGCTATCATGATTAACTTTTTCATTATCTCTACCAGGTTTATTCGCAAGAAAACCACATGACATTTAATATCAGAGCCATGCAGCGTTACTGTCTTTACTTATTAAGTTGGAGTAATATCTGCAATCGCTTATTTAATGTCAATTTTAATTTTTTCAGATAAATACCTAAAAGATGTAAAATAAAAATTAACTTAATGATTTTATTTTTTTCAAATGAAAGTTAACTTTCATCGTTACACAAAAATAATAAAATAGTTATCTTGCTATTTTTAGTGGCGAGAGTTTCACGATAAAATTATACCGTGATTATAAAATAGAATATTATCAATATATTGCGCAACCAGAAATCACTCTCCCAGAACAATGATTCGTGAAACTGTACAGATACTCTTCCATTCACAAACGAATAGATTTCAGTCTCATCAAACAACAGGTTTAATTTTGGTAATTGCGGCAGGAAAAATACGTTAACTATTTGTTGCGGCCGATGTAATGCCAAAACAGCACAAAAAATCAAATCACATGTTTTGGATCAATATTCATCTCTGATATGCACAAAAAAGCCCGCATCTCTGCGGGCGAGTGTTTGACACACAGTGGTATCAGAACTTGTAGGTAACACCCGTTGAAATCAGACCCGTCCAGGATTTGTCCACCATCGGGCTGTCTGTCACTTCATCAGACAGGCGGGTATAACGCGCAGTACCGTATACGCTCCAGTTGCCCAGGAAGTTATAGTTTGCGCTGAGCTCCAGATACGGGTTCCAGGAGCTTTCAGGATCGTAGCTACGCAAGCCGCTACGGGCAGATTCATGGCGTGAAACACCATAATAGTATTCATTCTGGTTTTCACTGTTCCACTCGACACCAATCCCCGGAGTCAACGTCAAACCGCCATTGGTATAGCGGTATAACCACGCCAGATCCCATACAATACCATTGCTGTTATCCAGCGTGTCCCCTGCAAGGCTGGTACGCAGGAAACCGTATTGCGTGTTGTGAATGTAAGAAAGGCCAGCCATCATGGTGCTCTTACGTTTATCCAGACTACGCAGACGGTTGTCGTCGCTGTCACCCGGTTTGAAGTACATTGGCGACCAATAGGCCATCACCGACAGCTTATCGGTATCGTCATTCCACAGGTAGTAACCACCGCCCAGACCATGGAACCAGAAGTTATCGCTTTCATAACTCACCACCGGGACCGGGTAAACGTCACTGTCGTAATCTTTGTAAGGGTGCTCAACCACACCAACGCCTGCGCCCAGCGTCAGGTTGCTCTCTGCCTGTGCGACGTTAGCGGAAGTGGCAATAAGCACGCTAAGTGCCAGAAGTTTGAGTTTGGTCACAGTCAATAATTCCTTATTTAAATGTGTAGCGGTCAAAGTTTAACCGTTAATACGCTTCAGCCCAACTATTTTACGGATTCACCCCAGAATGTAACCCCCTAATTTCTCAGCGAGTGATGACATTTTGCTTGCAGGACAGTGAACACTGCATGAATCCTGCCCCATTTATTTACAAAAGATGTGCTTTTTTTGCTGATGAGTTATTGATATGCCATTGAAATTCATTTGCGCACACAGGCAAGTTTTGCAAATGCCATCTACGCTTAATTTTAGAAGGTGTATCACCGAATACGTTGATCTCCTGACCACCACAATGGCATGAGAGTTGCTTATTTCTTCAGCAGCGACGTCGTTCAGTTTACCTCTTCAGGGGCCTCTACTATTCATATGAACGGCTCTTAACATGTGCTAAAAAAACGAAAGGACGGCATACCATGAATATATTCGATCACTATCGCCAGCGTTATGAAGCTGCCAAGGACGAAGAGTTCACGCTGCAGGAGTTTCTTACCACTTGTCGGCAAGATCGCAGCGCTTATGCCAATGCGGCAGAGCGGCTATTAATGGCTATTGGTGAGCCTGTCATGGTCGACACTGCCCACGAACCTCGTCTTTCTCGACTCTTTTCGAATCGGGTGATCGCACGATACCCCGCTTTTGAAGAGTTTTATGGCATGGAAGAGGCCATTGAGCAGATTGTTTCTTATTTGAAGCATGCGGCTCAGGGTCTGGAAGAGAAGAAGCAGATTCTGTATCTGCTGGGGCCTGTGGGAGGGGGGAAATCATCTCTTGCTGAGCGGCTGAAGTCGCTGATGCAGCGAGTACCGATTTATGTCCTGAGCGCCAACGGCGAGCGTAGCCCGGTAAACGATCATCCGTTATGCCTGTTTAACCCACAGGAAGACGCGCAGATCCTGGAAAAAGAGTATGGGATCCCGCGTCGTTATCTCGGTACGATCATGTCGCCCTGGGCTGCAAAACGTCTGCATGATTTTGGCGGGGACATTACAAAATTCCTCGTTGTCAAAGTCTGGCCGTCTATTCTGGAGCAGATCGCTATCGCCAAAACGGAACCTGGTGATGAAAACAACCAGGATATCTCTGCGCTGGTCGGGAAAGTGGATATTCGTAAACTCGAACACCACGCCCAGAACGATCCTGATGCCTACGGTTATTCGGGCGCACTGTGCCGCTCAAACCAGGGGATAATGGAGTTCGTTGAGATGTTTAAAGCACCGATTAAAGTGCTGCATCCTCTGCTGACCGCAACCCAGGAAGGAAACTACAACGGGACAGAAGGTATCTCTGCCCTGCCGTTTAACGGAATTATTCTTGCCCACTCGAACGAGTCCGAATGGGTGACGTTCCGTAATAATAAAAACAATGAGGCGTTCCTTGACCGTGTTTACATCGTCAAAGTGCCTTATTGCCTGCGGATCTCCGAAGAGATCAAAATTTACGAAAAACTGCTTAACCACAGTGAGCTGACCCATGCGCCTTGCGCACCGGGCACGCTGGAAACGCTCTCTCGCTTTACCATTCTTTCTCGCCTGAAAGAACCTGAGAACTCGAGCATTTACTCGAAGATGCGCGTTTACGATGGGGAAAGCCTGAAAGATACCGATCCAAAAGCGAAGTCCTATCAAGAGTATCGGGATTACGCCGGGGTCGATGAGGGAATGAACGGTCTTTCCACGCGTTTCGCGTTTAAGATCCTCTCACGCGTCTTTAACTTTGACCACGCCGAAGTGGCAGCTAACCCGGTGCATCTGTTCTACGTACTGGAGCAGCAAATCGAGCGCGAACAGTTCCCGCAGGATCTGGCAGAACGTTATCTTGAGTTCCTGAAAGGCTATCTGATCCCGAAATATGCTGAGTTCATTGGCAAAGAGATCCAGACGGCTTATCTCGAATCCTATTCCGAATATGGACAAAACATTTTCGACCGTTATGTCACTTATGCGGATTTCTGGATTCAGGATCAGGAGTATCGCGACCCGGATACCGGTCAGCTGTTTGACCGCGAGTCGTTGAACTCAGAACTGGAGAAAATTGAGAAACCGGCGGGTATCAGTAACCCCAAAGATTTCCGTAACGAGATCGTCAACTTTGTTCTGCGTGCCAGAGCGAATAACAGCGGTCGCAATCCAAACTGGACCAGTTACGAAAAACTGCGCACGGTCATTGAGAAGAAAATGTTCTCCAATACCGAGGAGCTGCTGCCGGTCATTTCGTTCAACGCAAAAACCTCAACTGACGAGCAGAAAAAACACGACGATTTTGTCGACCGGATGATGGAAAAAGGCTACACGCGTAAACAGGTGCGTTTACTGTGCGAATGGTATTTGCGCGTACGTAAATCGTCTTAAAATAAGTGCCCGGAGGCGCATACGCTTGCCGGGCCGACAATACACATCCGTAGGCCGGATATGCTCAGCGCATCCGGCGTTACTGATGTAGCATAAAGTTGGCAAATGCAGTACGGGGGGCTTATGACCTGGTTTATTGACCGGCGTCTTAACGGCAAAAACAAGAGCACGGTAAACCGCCAGCGCTTCTTACGCCGTTATAAATCGCAAATTAAACAGTCGATCTCCGAGGCCATTAACAAGCGTTCGGTGACTGATGTGGATAGCGGCGAATCTGTCTCTATTCCGACTGATGATATTAGCGAACCGATGTTCCATCAGGGGCGTGGCGGCTTGCGCCATCGCGTGCATCCGGGTAACGACCATTTTGTGCAGAACGACCGCATTGAACGCCCGCAGGGCGGCGGCGGTGGTTCAGGAAGCGGACAAGGCCAGGCCAGCCAGGATGGCGAGGGTCAGGATGAGTTCGTCTTCCAGATCTCTAAAGATGAATATCTCGATCTGTTGTTCGAAGATTTAGCACTTCCTAACCTGAAGCAGAATCAGCAGCGTCAGTTAACGGAGTACAAAACGCACCGGGCAGGTTTCACCTCTAACGGCGTGCCGGCCAACATCAGCGTGGTGCGCTCCCTGCAAAACTCACTGGCGCGCCGCACAGCGATGACGGCAGGTAAGCGTCGCGAATTGCATGCGCTCGAAGCGGATCTGGAAACCATCGCGAAAAGTGAACCAGCGCAGTTGCTGGAAGAGGAACGGTTACGCAAAGAGATTGCCGAACTACGGGCAAAAATCGAACGCGTGCCGTTTATCGACACCTTTGATTTACGCTACAAGAATTATGAAAAACGGCCCGATCCTTCCAGCCAGGCAGTGATGTTCTGTCTGATGGACGTCTCCGGTTCAATGGATCAGTCGACCAAAGATATGGCCAAGCGTTTTTATATCTTGCTGTATCTGTTCTTGAGTCGGACCTACAAAAACGTGGAAGTGGTTTATATTCGCCACCATACCCAGGCGAAAGAGGTGGATGAGCACGAGTTCTTCTACTCTCAGGAAACCGGGGGAACCATTGTCTCCAGCGCGCTGAAGTTAATGGATGAAGTGGTAAAAGACCGTTACGACCCAGCCCAGTGGAACATCTATGCCGCACAGGCCTCGGACGGTGATAACTGGGCGGATGATTCCCCGTTGTGTCATGAGATTCTGGCGAAAAAACTGCTGCCGATGGTGCGATATTATAGCTATATCGAAATCACCCGCCGCGCGCACCAGACCTTGTGGCGTGAATACGAACATCTGCAATCAACGTTTGAAAACTTTGCGATGCAGCATATCCGCGACCAGGATGATATTTATCCGGTATTCCGTGAGCTTTTTCACAAACAGGGCGCGTCAGTGAAAGATTAACTGAATCAGCACCATCCTGATAAACGACAATCCCAGCAGACGCTGGGATTGTCAGAATTCACTCAGGGAACTTCAAAGGTTACGGTAGCCGTCGCGTTAAAATCGCCACCACCAGATGGCTTGGTATCTGTCGTCATCGTCGGGTAGGCATAAAACGTCGCCATTGCCTTATTGCCAATGACCTCTGCTCCTTGCAAATTATCACCACCTAGCTTAACAGGCGTATTTCCTGAAGAATCGCTGGTGATTTTCACCCCCACCCCATCAATGGTGTTCCCATTGCTGGGTTTCGCGACCAGCACGCCATCCAGCCCTGAACCACTGCTGGCTGAGGTCGGTGAAATTGACCATTTCATCGCACCGTAGGTATCGCCAATGTCTCGTTTACAGGAAAATGTCAGGACTGTGGGTTTTGGCGTATACCCCGATGGTTTTCCCCCTTTCGTCGTAAACGTCGAACTGACGATGTTACCCAGAGGCACTTCCAGAACGACGGGACCATTACTAATTTGGCAGGACTGATCCATCCTCAAAGTACCCGATAAAAAAAAGTGAAAATAGTCATAGCCTTGGCTACCAACAACACTTTTCGAATAATCGCGGGCAGCGGACCAGCTATCAGTTGAATACGCTGAATGGATCTTGCCCCTGGCAATCTCTATACCGGTGAACGTTATATCATTGGTCGGTATTTTAGGCATATAAAAATAGATCGTACCATTACGCCCGGAAACTGTACCATTTTGATTGATATCAATAGTAAGACTACAAGTATAAGGATCTTCTGTATTGGTCCACGTGTTTACACAATCGGAGTAACTACTCATGGTCTGTATCTCCGTCACTGAGTTATTATGTTCCAGATAGGGTACAAAATAGTAACTCATGGCGTCTGCTGTATTGTCGTAGATACCTTGTCTAATAGCGACATAGAGAGGAATGTTACTCCCTACGTCTGTACTTACCTTATAATATTTAATACCGCCAAACGTTGTGGTACTGGACGTGTCTACTGCACTTGTGAAATCAACTTTAAAAACCTGAGGGCCGAAAATATTCAACGTATTAGTTTTGTTCGGAAATCTCCAATTCATAGCACCTGAAGGGGAACTAAATTCTGTCTGCTCGGCCAGCGAGCCGACAGTGCCGGTAAAAAGCTTATCCACCTGCATGGTGTAGTTAACATTTGGCACTCCCCCATTTAGGGTTGCAGAGGCTGTTACCGCAGAGGCATTTTCTGAAACAATATATAAACAGACTGCGGGTATCAGTAAAGAATAGTGACAACTACGTAGTTTTGATCTAATCAACTTAATCATAAAATGCACTCACTAGCAATGTGGCTGTCACCTGCCCGGCGGTGATTGCGGTTCCCGCTTGCATATATCTGACATAATAATCACGCGGTGTCGCCAACGGAGCCTGAGGGGTAATCGGATACGTCAGAAGACGACTCTGACCCGTATTATCTAACACGTTCTGATTATCCCGCTGGTCAAATACCGCAAAGCCCACGCCGTTATCAATACGTTGACCAGAACCGTCGACGGCCTGATTGGTAAATATGCCGGGCGCGGCTTTACCATTACTCGCCAACGCATCGAAGCTAATGCGAATGTTCGACGCGGTTATCGGAGACAATATACAGTTTTCAACTATCAACGAAAAATTTTTACTCAGGGAAGAGAGCCGTTGTTCTGAAAATTCCCCTACACCGATGGGTGATAAAAACAATACATCACTATTGAAACGGACATCGCAGGTTGTTTGAATTAGTTCACCGCCAAAATTTAAGCCATACCCACTACCGTCAGCAATAATACCGTCCGCCGCGACAGCATTCCCAGGCATAAAGTAAGGTGTCATCAGAAAGGCTAATGAAATAATTCCCTTTCTTTTCATTATCAACTCACTCACGGTAAACGCTCCAGAATATTCATATCAGATTAAAAAGCGCACGGCATACACGCTACCGCGCGCTTTTATCGGTATTACTCGTAAGCAATATTTACATAAGCAGATGCGCTAAGATCTTTACCCGCACTGTTGGTATTGACAGCGGCAGAAGTGTTAAGCAGTGCGTTTTTAGTCACTACCATTTTGGCATACAGCGGTAATTTATAGGTTTCACCTGTCTTGGTCAGGTTGGCAAGCTCGAAATATTCTAATTCGCCAGCTTTCATGCTAATGGCTTCAAGATTCGATGTTGTTGTTTGATCTTTGAAAATGGCAAAACCAAGGCCAGATAATGCATTAGCATTAAGCGGATCCACGAAAGACGCCGCGGTACCGTTAAAACCATACCCTGAAAGTGCTGTACCGACAAAATCTAGTGAAACACGGGTAATACCGCCACCACAACCCGTCAATTGTATGGACACATCTTTTACCGGAGCTGCTGTAATAACAGTATTGTCTGCTTTGCCCACAATATCGGATGCGTTGATGTTACCAAAAGCAATATCTGTCCCCCCCGCCATACCGGTAAATGCAGCACTACAGGTTGGCTGGGTCAGCGTTCCTTTGAACGTTAAATCAACAGTTGCATCTGCTGCCAGAGCAGAAAGCGGTGCGCAAAACAGAACCGCAGAGATAATTTTTTTCATTGTAAGCGTCCCTTTCTTACTGATAAGTAATATTTACAACAGCGGTGGAGTTCAGAGAACCTGAAACCATGTTGCTATACGCTGCAACGGTCGGCACGATAGTGGACTTAATATAAACACTCCGTTGTGGCGCAAATTTATCTGTGCCAGTATTCACCGTTTGGTTATCTGCCTGCATCGGATAATAGGTCCCCGTTGAATCGTCTTTCACCTCGGTCTTGAACGCCACACCTGTCGCACCACCGGTGGCAGGGATAACCCATTTACCTTTATAGGCACCAGCGGCAATATCAGTAGTACTGGTGGAACTCAAAGAAAGGGTCATGTTGTTTACAGCGACACAGTTATTCAGTTTGAATGACTGCTCAATATTCCTTGTCCCGGCAAATGCCACAACAGGCGTCACCTCGCCAAAATCATATACCAGCCCTTCAGTCCCCGTACTCAGGGTACAGGTACCACGATTAATATGGGTGCTTGCCGTAAAGTCGACTCGTTCCGCCAGTGCGGAACCACTCAGCATCGCTGCGCACAGCAAACCTGAAATAAGTGCGGCTTTCCTACCCGCCAAATGCTTATTCATAATCATTCCTTTTTAATTTTAGAGAGTTTTTTACTCTCAAATAATTTGGCAGAAAATATCCTGCCCCTCATACGACAAGAGTGTTATAAGGCGAACACCCGCGCCGCATTTGAAAGAGTGTGTTGCACAACCCCGCTAGCGGGTATTAGTCATAAACAATATTTGCGTAAACATCTGCTTTAAGATCTTTTCCCGCACTGTTGGTATTAACAGCGGCAGAATCTTTAAGCAGTGAGTTTTTAGTCACTACCATTTTGGCATACAGCGGCCAGGTATAAACTTCGCCCGTTTTGGCCAGGGTCGCCAGTGACAAAACGGTCGGTTCACCCGCTTTGTCCGCACTAACGTAAACCGCATCATCAGTCGAGGTAGAGTCGGCATTTTTGAGTAATGCGACCCCCAGACCTGACTCTCTATCACTGGTATCACGGAAATTTACCGCTTTACGGACAAAGCCATAACCTGAAGTGGATGCACCAACAAAATTGACTTTAATATTAGTGATACTATTACAGCCAGAGAACTTCAGAGAGACGTTTTTGACTGGCGCAGCTGGAACAATCGTCCCTTCCGCTTTCCCCACGATATCAGATGCATTGAGGCTGCCAAACGCAATATCCACACCACTAGAACCAGTAAAAGAAGCCGTACAGGTTGGTGCGGTCAGTGTTCCTTTAAAGGTTAAATCAACCGTTGCATCAGCCGCCAGAGCGGAAAGCGGTGCGCAAAACAGAACCGCAGAGATAATTTTTTTCATTGTAAGCGTCCCTCCCTACAGATAAGCAATGTTTATAACTGCGGTCGAAGCCAAAGAACCCGCTTCCATATCCGCAATGGACGCTACTGTTGGAATTAACGTAGCTTTAACACCCATATACCAGTCTGTTACATAATTTTGTGTGCCAGTGGGAACTTGACCATCCGCCTGAATAGTGAAGTAGGCTGCTGTTCGACCATTTCTTATTTCTGTTTTGTACGCCACGCCTGTTGCGCCACCGCTAGCAGGTACAACCCATTTCCCGGCATAAGTCCCCGAGGCAATAGTGGTTGTATTAGCGGAAGACAGAGAAACGTTAATATTATTTACCGCCACACAGTCATTGAGCTTAAACTCTGCGTCCTTGGCGAAGGTACCAGCAAATGCGCTAATTGGCGTAACTTCACCAAAATCAAATAACAACCCATCGCCACCACCAGTAACTACCAGCGTACAGGTACCACGATTAATGTGGGTACTTGCAGTAAAGTCGACTCGTTCAGCCAGTGCAGAACCACTCAGCATCACCGCACACAGGGAACCCGTAATGAATACTGATTTCCCTTTTAATTTGAATTTATTCACTAAAAACTCCTTTTTTAATTAAAGACATCAATGCTGATGTGGCTTAACTTAACGATGATGTTATTAATCACAGATTACGTTATCGACAGACAACGTCTTACTGTTGATATCTTCCTGAGTCGTTTCAGGTAACTGATAATTAAACCGACACTGTTCTTCGGTGTTATCGCCCCAGATAACAGATAACGTCCCGGACTGCTCTATTCCTCGAGTAAAGGCACGACCACCTTGTCCAACCGTGCCCACGACCTCATTATTTTCATTAAATATCTCAGACCCCAGAGGAATATTTTTACCATTTTTCAAACTAAGACGGAAAAATACCGAGCGACGATCGTCCGTAGCGAAAGGAACATAAATAATAGCCCCTGCACGCGGAACAACTTTCGTCGATGTCTCTTTTAATTCGGTATCCTGTTCCATTTTCGATGGATCGATACTCACATCATTAAAGCGGTAAGGTGACAGGCTAGAAACATAGGCATACCCGGCACTGTTAATTCGCGCAGCCCTGTCACCCATCGCCAGTGCGCCTTTCGCACCTTTCGCCTCAATCAATGCAACAGGCGTGTCACCGTTAATGGTTCGTCCGAAAGTTACGCCGCCCTTGTGAATTAAAACCCCACCGCTGCCGTTCACAGACATCTGACGGCTGTTCTCTGTATCGGCAGATATGTTCCCCCCCCAGCTACCGTAACGGGTATCCCAGGAGGCATTCGCCCCAATATTCTCAATCTTATTATCGTCGTAGCCGTTGCGGCGATAACTTGCGTTGACGCCATAGTTCATGCCTGCATCCTGGTTATAACCCGAGGTCGAGGTCGATAAATTACTGTCTCCCTTGCTGCTTCGGGTATAACTGGTGTTCAGATAATCAAACAGCGGCGCTTTATCACCGGAACGATCGCCAAGCGGTATAGAAAACGACAAATAAACCTGATCGTCTTTCTCATTACCGTCAGTGTAGTAACGGTTAACGGAAACGCTATAGCTGACTTGTCCCAGAGAGTTGCTGTAACCCAACTGATAACTTTTCTCTTTGCGCCCTGAACGCCAATACTCTGATAGCATCGCTGAAGAATAAAATGAGCCCCATCCATTTTCCAGCGACTGGTTGACGTTGAGTTGTACCTGTGACTTAAGGCGATCCTCCAGGTCCATCCAGTCGGTTTCCGATAGTCGATCCACTGCCTCACTCAGCGTATAGAAATCTTTTGTCGAATAACGGTAAGCCGCAATATTGAAACTGGTATTTGTCGAGGAGATAAAACTGTTGTATTTAATCCCCACACTCTGCCCTTCCCGACTGCCTTCTTCCGCTGACAAATGCGACTGTGTCAAGTCTATTGAGACTGCACCAATCGGCGTATTCAGCGCCACCCCGCCGAGAGCAGAGTAGTAGCCCGACATATATTCAGCACCGGTATATAAAGACAGATAATTATTCAGACCATATTGCCAGGTTCCCTGGGTGACAACAGGTTTCTCTGCGCTGCTCGATCCGTTATATTCCCCCACCGCCAGCGAATAAAGGCTGACCCCTGGGTAAAGCAGCTGCCCACTGCCATTGAAAGGTATAATCAACTGACGCGTCCGACCGTCCGCCTCCTGAATCGTAACGTCAAGCTGTTCGCTGGAGCTGATCGGATTATAATCGTCAATCGAAAATGCTCCCGGCGGCACGGTTGTTTCTAATATTTTAGTGCCAGCCTGGCTGATAATAATTTTCGCATTTGACTCCGCAACCCCACGAATAACCGGACGGAAGCTGTTCAGGGAGTCTGGCAGCATTCGCGTGTCGCTGCTCAGCGTCACACCGCGTAATGGAAACCCATCAAAAAAGGTGCTGCTGCTATAGATCTCACCGACCCGTAGCCGTGACTTCAGCGGCGCGACATCGTGTTCCACGTACAGGTTCGAACTATCGAACGTTGTTCCACTGTCTTTTGTGTAGTTCGCGTCGCCACGGACACGGACGCGCCAGCCCAGTAAATTCAGTCCACCATCAAGGCCGACCCAAGCGCTATCAGAGCTAACCCCACTGTAACTTGAACGATAATAACTGGTGTTATAACCGACAAACGCCGCGTTAACGCCGTCATCCCAGAGCGTATCCGGCACTTCATCAGGACGTGTTGCCAGTACCATGGCCTGTGGAATATTCAGCATAAAACGCTGATCGTTGATATCCATTTTCCATTTAGCCTGGGGGATCAGGGTTTTCAGCGAAATGCAGCTTTCCGCCTCTGCGCCAGAAACATTAATGGCACCAGGATCAACACCAAAATTCGCCAATTCTTTCAGGCTCAGGCAAGGAATTGCACGTAACGGATCTTTTGGGTTTTCATCAAACTGAATTTCAAACTTACCCATTTCGCGCTCGTTAAGTACAACGGTTGCGTAATGCTTCCCGGCGGTAACAGGGTTTCCTTTGGAAAAACGGCTAACGTCTATTGGCTGATTAGATAAAAAGATATTACTAAATTCTACCTCTTCATCTTCAGTACCGATTTCCTCACTTTCTTTATTTTCTTCTTTTTCCTGCACATTAGAATTTTCTACTGATGATGCAGGCGAAACACTATTTTGTGCAGGGGTTTCAGTAGCATTCGCTGTCCCGACAACATTCAATAAAATAAATGTGCTAGCAATACTCGACAAACGAAAACGATCGCTAATTAACATATCCATAGAAAAACCCGAACGTTCCATCGTGAAAAAATACTATTTGATAACAGCAGTACCCTCTACATCGTTACCATAATCCGAAATATAGCTATACGTCAGATTGGTTCCTACAGCTGCTTTAAACGTTTTGTTATCAAATGTGAACTTTTCCGTTGCAAAAGGTGCAACCATTCCTGGCTTCGCCGAATTATTACCAACTTTCATCATGTTGAAGGTCAGATAATAAGGGGAGTTATTTTTTGCAACTAATGTGCCATTTTCCGCACGCCATTCAACCTTACCTGCCGCATCTTGTGGTTTTACGGGTAAAGCATCTGGGCGATAAAACATCTTAATCCGAGTACGAAATGCCAGTTGTAATTTATTATTGCCAGCAGCCTCACCTTTTGCTTTTGGCGGAACCTCTAACACGTTCAGATAATAAATACTTTCACGATCTTTCGGCAAACTGGCGTCCATTTTAGAAATACGCAGCGTCTGGCCTTTCTTCGCATCAATACGTGACACCGGAGGTGTTAACATAAATGGCAGATCGATATTTTCCGGCGATTCCGTTGCACGACCATCATCCAACCATGACTGCACCAGCAGTGGACGCGGCCCCTCATTGGTCAGGCGAACGTTAACTTCTTTGGCTGCTTCTTTATAAATCACACGCGTGGTATTAATGACGACATCGGCCCATACAGACGAACTGAAGGCCAAAGTCGCGGCCATAATTGCAGATAAATATTTGATGGACATTTAATTTATTACTCTCTGAAAAATAAGGCGGCAATAAAAACTGCCGCCTCAGTCTTAATCAATAATTACTGGTAAACTACGCTGAAGGTAGCTACCGTTTCGATATCACCAGCGACAACATCTGTACCCGTCTGGACATAACGAGTGTTAAAACTGTAGGTCTGGGCATTCGTCTCTGTACTTTTATAATCCGCTGGATCTACAGTATTTGGACCCATCGCCAGTGTTTTGGTAGCGTCAGTGTCTTTAGTGAAGCCAATCTGCACGCCTTTAGCAGCAGTATCCATGGTATTGACGGAGTCCAGCAGGACGTTACGATAGGTGCTGGTGCCTGAATCCGCATAACCAGTAGAATCAAAGCTAACCGCAACACCGGTTTTACCGGCTGGCATCACGCAGCCTTCCAGAGTGATATTTACAGTACGCATATCTCGAGAAGCATTCATATTGGTACCATTCGCGATCGCAACAGAATCCGTCATATCCACAGCAGCAATCGGATCAATCTGCAGCAAAGTAGAAGTCGGTGCACCGTTGATCGCCACAGCACACGTTTTGTTAATGACTTCGCCATTAATACGAATCTGGCCATCAGCCGCCATCGCATTCACCGCACTTAAACCACCTGCAACCAATGCAGCAACCTGAGCAATTTTAATAATTGAACGACACATAATTCATAACTCCATTTATTTACAAAAAATATAACTAATACTTACCGTGCATTATGCTGGCGTATACAAAAGCACCACATTTTAGTTCCACTGCAGCCCGCAATAGCGGTGTAGATCAAAAACAGTAGCAAAGATTATTAAGGGTAACGCCGTGAGCACATTATTATATTAATGGATGTAAATTGCAACCAATTGACACGCTACAAAATATATATGAAAGCATTCACAGGCCGCATTTAAAATTCACTTAAAACATAGAAAAAAAGTCACACAGAAAATAAAATGATAAGTTAAAACAATTAGTTAAAGAAAACATAATATAATTTATAAATAGAAAAACCTATGACATCAATAGATGAAATACACTCTATTTTTAGGAATAAATCCAAGATCAATCGATCTCATGAATAAATTCACGAGATGAATTTAAAAAAAATATTGATACAATTACAATATAAGATATTTGAAAACAATTTTATTGTCGCAACTTATTTACCTTATCATTAATAAAACATATACATTAGGAACAATAACCACCGCCGTTATATTCCTCCCAACCCAGAACAATAAACGAGTCACTGGATGTCTGACTCTCCATTGCAAGCAATCTGCCTCTCGGCTTTTATAGATAACGTTGTTATCAGCGACCTTAGTGATAACTTCTGCCCATCTTTATGCCCGTATCAGCATGGTAAACACTCTGTTGCTTTAACGCCCCCGGACGCTGACGGGTTTTGCCCTGGCTGACTAAGAACACACGCGAATGATTTTTATTACAAAATGCCCTTCCCAGTAGCGTTAGAGCGGATGTATGGCGTGTGATAGACTGAAGTATCAGACTTACAGGGCTGTACATCATTATGCAATTGCATCATAAAGCGCTCAGGCTCTTTATCTCCGTCAGCGTCGTTGTTTTGACGTTTTCTTTTTTAGTTTATGAGCTCATTGCCAGCGATAAAGCAATGAATGCGTACATGCGCTATATCAATGAGAAAGCCGACTCATCGTTTCTCTATGATAAGTATACTAATCAAAGTATTGCAGCCCATCTGATGCGCACATTTTCATCCCCCCAGGTACCCGCTTCTATCGAGCAACAAAAAGCACTTTGCAACGCTTTCGACAGCGTTAACGGCACTCATGGGCTCAACCTCACCCAGCATAACTACCTACCATTACACGGTACGTTGCAAACCCCCACCACAAAATGTAGCGAGAAACTTGCAGACATATTTCTACTGCCCTCTTTTGACCGGGCGGTAAACGTTAATCGTGAGCAGAAAGATTACGGTCATGGTTTAGGTATGCAGGAGTATAAATTTCGATATTACGTCGATCTCAAAAATAACTACGTCTATTTCTTTGATCTGGTCGACTCGCGGAAATTTGCGATACACAACTGGTCGTTTTTGCAAAAAGGAAACCTGGGTATCAACCAGAATGATATTGACGGTATATTCACTGGCCGCACGGTAATCTCCCGTATTTATGAAGATAACCTGACCGAGAAAAAAGTGATGAGCTTTTTAACACCGGTCTACTATGCCGGTAAGTTAAAAGGCGTGGTGATGGTGGATATCAACAAAGAGAATTTAAAGAATATTTTCTATACCAGCGACCGCCCTCTCGTCTGGCGCTATCTTAACGTGACGCTTTCGGACATCAACTCAGGTAAAGAGATACTCGTTCACCAAAGTGAGAACAACCTGTTTAGCTATGTTCACTACCAGGAGGACATGCCCGGCGGTATACGCATCACCTTATCGCTTGATTTTATGTACTTTATTGTCTCCTCCTGGAAAGTATTCGCCTTCTATCTGCTGGCGACAATACTGTTGCTGAATATGGTCAGAACGCATTTCCGGCTGTATCACAACGTCACGCGTGAAAATATCAGTGACGCGATGACCGGGCTCTACAACCGCAAAATTTTAACGCCGACGCTCGAACAACGTTTACAGCAGTTGGTAAACGCGGGCACCCTCGTGACCTTTATCGCCATTGATTGCGATAAACTAAAAGTCATTAATGATACGCTGGGGCATAAGGAAGGCGATCGCATTATCACTATTCTGGCTAGAGCCATTCAAACCTCGATTCGCAAAAACGACTATGCCATCCGCCTCGGTGGGGATGAATTTTGCATTATCCTCATCGATTACCCCGCTGAATTAACGCCTCGTCTGCTGGAGAGGATTCGCTATAACTTACAAATTATTGCGCAAGATAGAGCAATCAGCTTCTCCGCAGGGATTTATAATATGCAGCCAAACGACACCATTGATGATGCCTACAAAGCATCCGATGCACAGCTCTACCTGAACAAACAGAAAAAACGCGCGGATGCGTAATCATTTTTCTGACAGGATTTTCATTGTTGTACCAGGAGTAAGTCATGACGGAAGTGAACAAAGGTAACGCAACGCATCAGCGTTTAATTTCGCTGTTGTCAGAACAAGGCGCGACGTATCGCGTGGTAAGCCATGAAGCGGTCGGCAAATGTGAAGCGGTTTCTGAAATTCGCGGTACCGCACTGGGCCAGGGAGCAAAAGCGCTGGTTTGTAAGGTCAAAGGCAACAGCGTTAATCAGCATGTCCTGGCGATTCTTTCTGCCGACCAGCAGGCCGACCTGAGCCTGTTAGCCAGCCATATCGGCGGGTTAAGAGCATCACTTGCCAGCCCGGCGGAAGTCGATGCACTGACAGGTTGCGTATTCGGCGCTATCCCACCGTTTAGCTTCCATCCAAAACTTAAGCTGGTCGCCGATCCGCTATTGTTTGAGCGTTTTAATGAAATTGCGTTCAATGCCGGAGTGCTGGAAAAATCCGTGATTATGGATACCGCAGATTACCTGCGTATCGCGCAACCGGAATTACTCCCGTTCCGCCGCGTACAATAGCCGCCCGAGTCAGGTGTAAAAACGTAGCATCGTGCATTAGCCCAAAAAAAATCATAATCATTAAAAAAAGCCTGTTCCGTCACGCGTTTACGCGTACAGTAAGCAGGCTTATTTTTTCTTTTGGCAAGGAAACTACGATGTTTGATGTCACTCTGCTGATCCTGCTCGGACTGGCAGCTCTGGGCTTTGTCAGCCACAACACCACTGTCGCTGTTTCAATTCTGGTGCTGATCATTGTCCGTGTTACCCCTCTGAATACGTTCTTTCCATGGATAGAAAAACAGGGCCTGACCGTCGGGATTATAATTCTAACCATTGGCGTCATGGCGCCGATCGCCAGCGGAACGCTCCCCCCCTCCACGCTCATCCACTCCTTTGTGAACTGGAAATCACTGGTCGCTATTGCCATCGGGGTATTCGTCTCCTGGCTTGGCGGGCGCGGTGTCACGCTCATGGGTAGCCAGCCTCAGCTTGTGGCCGGTTTACTGGTGGGTACGGTACTGGGCGTGGCGCTATTTCGCGGTGTGCCGGTGGGACCGCTCATTGCGGCAGGTCTGGTGTCATTGATTGTTGGGAAGCAGTAGCCAGTCCAGCCAGATAACGGCCTGGCGTCTGTCCCAGGCCTTTTTTGAACATGGTGATAAATGCCGTGGTCGAATCGTAACCGAGCATTTGCGCAACCTGTTGCACGTTATGACCATCTATCAGCGCCTGCAGCGCCAGAATCAATTGAAGCTGGTGACGCCAGCGGCGAAAACTCAACCCCGTTTCTTTAACGACCAGACGGGCGAGGTTCCGCTCACTCATCGCAAATACGCTGGCCCACTGTCCCAGCGTCTGCCACTGCGCGGGCTCCCGCGCCATCGTCGCGACCATTCTGCGGATTTTCGGGTGATCGGAAACCGGCAACTGCATTTGCTCCTGCGGTTGCTGCGGGAGTTCATCAAATAGCACTTGCGTCAGCCGCTGGGTAGACGGCTCCAGCCGTTGATCATCCGTTTTGGACGCCAGCGCCAGAATGAGCTCCCGACATAATGGGGCGATTTTCAGGGTGCAGCAGCGTTCAGGCATCACGACTGCCTGCGGCTCAATAAACAAAAAGCACAGTTGTGCCCCAACGGTAACGTGGTTGCTGTGTGGAATTTCACCGGGGATCCATACCGCATATTGTGGAGGCACCATCCACATGGCATTTTCAACCTCACAGGTGATCGCGCCATGCAAGGCCAGAATCAACTGCCCCTTACGGTGCTGATGCAGCGGACTGAAGAGTTCATCTTCCCGGGCCTGAATACAAAACGCCACCGCCGCATCGTGGTAAAGGTCGGGCTCATACCCATCCAGCCTCAGTCCTAACATAAAAATGTCCGTTTTTAGCGATAAACTGTCATTTTAGCTTGATTCATCCATTGAGTAAAAACGCTAAAGTATCGCCTCGCCTGACGATATGAGAAAAAAATGACAAATATGCCTTCCTCCCGCGGCAAAAACGCAGCCTGGCTGATCGCGGGGATCCTGATGATTGCCACCACGCTGCGCGTCACCTTTACCGGAGCCGCCCCGCTGCTGGATGCAATTCGCACCGACTACGGCCTGAGTACCGCCCAGACGGGACTTCTGACCACCCTGCCGCTGCTGGCCTTCGCACTGGTATCGCCTCTGGCCGCCGCCGTTGCACGCCGTTGGGGTATCGAACGCAGCCTGTTTGCCGCAATGCTACTGATTTGCGCAGGTATTGCGATACGTTCTCTGCCCACGCCAGGTTTCCTGTTTAGCGGCACAGCTATCATTGGTTGCGGAATCGCGCTGGGAAATGTGCTGTTACCTGGGCTGATTAAGCGTGATTTTGCTCAGCATGTGGCAAAACTCACTGGCGCATACTCGCTGACTATGGGCGCAGCGGCGGCACTGGGTTCAGCTATTGTGGTTCCGCTGGCGCTGAACGGGTTTGGCTGGCGCGGTGCGCTGATGGTACTGATGGTCTTTCCGCTGCTGGCGCTGATTATCTGGTTACCCCAATGTCGCCAGACGGCCAATGCCAGTTTGAGCAACTCGCGCGCTTTGCATTCCCGCGCGATCTGGCGCTCGAGCCTCGCCTGGCAGGTGACGCTGTTTCTCGGGATCAATTCACTTATCTACTACGTGATCATTGGCTGGCTACCTGCCATTTTAATCAGCCACGGCTACAGCGAAGCGCAGGCCGGTTCGTTGCATGGTTTACTGCAACTGGCAACCGCCGCGCCGGGGTTATTGATCCCTCTCGTCCTGAACAGATTTAAGGATCAGCGCGCCATCGCCGCACTGGTTTCGTTAATGTGCGCCATCGGCGCAGCGGGATTCGCGGTAATGCCCGGGCAGGCTTTGCTGTGGACCATACTGTTTGGCTTTGGCTCAGGCGCTACGATGATCCTTGGTTTGACCTTTATTGGCCTGCGCGCAAGCTCAGCGCATCAGGCCGCGGCCCTGTCCGGCATGGCACAATCCGTCGGGTATTTACTGGCCGCCTGTGGGCCACCGCTGATGGGTAAGATTCACGACCTCAATGGTAGCTGGCTGATTCCATTAGCTGGGGTCGCCGTGTTAGCGATACTGATGGCAGTGTTTGGTCTGTGCGCGGGGCGTAATCGGGAGATCGCAAGCGCATAAAGCAGCGGGCAGGTTTGAGAACAACCTGCCCGTTTTTTATCCTCGCGCAGCGCGCAGCATTGCCTGAACTAACGGCACGGGTTTTCCCGCCAGCGCTCCACGTTCATGCTGAAAGAGTGTGCCGACAAAAAAAGGATGCGTCACCAGCTCAACGGCACGGATATCACCAGCCTCATCCCAGCCAGTCACACGAAGATCACCGCTCTCAAGCTCGGCGGCAAAATCTTCCGATACGCCATAGTTGCAGTGATACCCCTCGGAGATAACACCCCGTCCGTAGGCTTTGGCAATCAGCGTATTGGCCCTCAGTTCAATATCATCCGTTTTTTCTACCAGCGAGCAGGTCAACGGTGCGATGACCATCCGCCCCCTGGTATCCGTTTCCGCATGGGCAGCATCACTCCAGCCCAGCACGTTGCGGGCATACTCCAGAATCGCATGTTGAAAACCGCCACAGGTCCCGAGGAATGGGATGCTGTTTTCACGCGCGTAGCGTATCGCGATCAGTGCGCCTTCCAGGTGCCGATATGGACTGCCAGGAACGACCCAAATAGCATCATAGCCAATCAGATCTTCACTGCTGCTAATATCAGAGGTGGTTAGCCAGTCATAATCAGCCACTAATTCCAGGACGGCAGCGGCATCATCGATAGCAAGAGGAATGGCCTGATGCGCCACAATATCAGGGCTGTAATCACCCACCAGCGCAATGCGAAGCGTATCTTTAAACGGGGAAATTTCCATTAAGCTTTCCTTATGTCCAGACAATGAGGGACAATATAAGGAGCCTCAGCCTACCGATTTTTTGTTGGTATCACAATCCCTTAAATTGGGAGTCAGGACGGGCAGAATGTTACAATTGTCACGTTTTACGATCTTATTTAACCGTAATAAAGGTGTCGAAATATATCAAAGCAGTGGATTAATGGAGCAGATGAAAAGATGAAAATTCAATGTAAACGCGTGTATGACCCAGCAGAAAAAAATGATGGTTATCGCGTACTGGTCGACAGGCTGTGGCCTCGCGGGGTAAAAAAGACCGACCTTATTTTTAACGAATGGAATAAAGCGCTTACGCCGTCATCTGATTTACGCAAGGCGTTCCACGCAGAATTGATTGATTTCACACACTTTTCCGAGCAATATCGCGCTGAACTCGCCCTACAGCAGCAGGAAGGAAAGCGTCTCGCAGAGATTGCCCGACAGCAAACCTTAACGCTACTGTATGCGGCGAAAAACACCCAGCAAAACCACGCGCTGGTGCTGGCTGAATGGATACGTCAATGCTAACCGGATTTCATTTGCCCGTTGTCGGATGATCTCTGCGCCAGAGCGCCCATTCATCAATCACTTCCCCGCCCGGTAATTTGCAGTCCGACCTTACGCCTTGCGGGGTCTGCACCGCAATCAGCGAGCCGCCCTTTTGTTCGCAATACACCGATGCCGGATTCGCCAGACCAATCTTCGGCGGTTTGGGGGCTTCGGGCTGAGTGGTACATCCCGCTAGCACCAACAAGCCGGGCAAAATAATAGACGCCAGTTTCATATCGACTCCTGTTAAAAACCTTATCCCGGCAGGTTACCCCGACTTTCCATCTATCTCCATGTTTTACTGTCAGCTTTCAATTTAATGTTTAAGTTTTGAGCGGGATGGCGTGTTTCATCTTTCATCTTGATGTTCTATCATGCGGGCCACGTTAGCCCAGTCATTACTCAGGAGCATTTACACCTCATGTCGGACATGATCCTTGCCAGAGTCTCACAATCCTTAGCCACGGAGCAGTCAGTTGAGAGCCTGGTTCGGCAACTTCTGGAGATGCTGGAAGTGGTGACTGAGATGGAATCCACCTATTTAACCAAGGTCGATTTAGATGCCCGCCTGCAGCATATTTTGTATGCGCGCAATAGCAAGCAGATGCAGATCCCTGAAGGGCTGTCCGTACCCTGGGATGAGACGCTATGCAAACGCGCTATAGACGAAAACTGTCTGTACAGCGACAACGTCCCCGCTCGCTGGCCGGAGTGTACCGCCGCCCGCGCGCTGGAGATAACCACTTTCCTGAGCACGCCGGTTCATCTTCCCGACGGAACGTTTTACGGTACGCTCTGCGCCACCAGTCGCCACCAGCACGCATTAAGCCAACGTGGCGAACAGGTGTTACATCTGTTTGCAGGCCTGATCGCCCAGTCAATTCAAAAAGAGTCGCTGGTTGCTCAGTTACGCGAAGCGAATGCCGCGCTGATTGCGCACTCTTACACCGATGCCCTGACCGGATTACCGAATCGGCGCGCCATTTTTGAAAATGTTGAGACTCTTTTTTCCCTTGCCCGACATCTCAGGCAGAAGATTATTTTTGCCTATATTGATTTGGATGATTTCAAATTGATCAATGACCGCTTTGGCCACGAGGTTGGCGACCAGTTTCTGATCCAGATTGGTCAGCGTCTGCTTCGCGAATGCGGTGACAATGATATCCTTGGCCGACTGGGTGGTGACGAATTTTTAGTCGTGAGCCTGTCACCGGAAGATGACAGGGATCCGCGAGACCGCCTGCAGCAGGTGAAAAATCAGCTACAACAGCAAATTTGCGGTGACTACTACCTGGGTGACATTCATCTATTTTATCCTGGCGCCAGTCTGGGCGTGGTGGAAATTAATCCGTTGGAGACTGATGTAAACTGCGCGCTTCACCTCGCAGACAGCGCAATGTACAAGGATAAAAAGCGTCAGGATAAAACCACTTTTGTCGTACATTAAGCCCTGCTATGCTAACCCGTCTTTAAATAACTCTGGCAGATAATCGTATGCGACTCGGTATTATTTTCCCCGTCATCATTTTCATTTCCGCTGTCGTTTTCTTATCCTGGTTTTTTATTGGCGGCTACGCTGCGCCGGGAGCATAACGATGAAAAAAACAACGCTTATTATGATTGGTGTGGCTATCATCGTCGTTCTGGGAACAGAATTCGGCTGGTGGTGACCTAAAGAAAAAGGCCACATATTAGTGGCCTCTATTGTCTGTATGTTTACTTAGCTTTTGATTTTTCTGTAGATAAACAACACCACAATCGCACCGATCACCGCCACGGCGAAACTGCCGAAGTTGAAACCATCGACTTTACCAAAACCAAATAAGGTGCTGATCCAGCCACCCACTACCGCACCGACAACCCCTAAGATAATGGTCATAAAGAATCCGCCGCCATCTTTACCCGGCATAATCCATTTTGCCAAAATCCCAGCAATAAGACCGAAAACCACCCATGAAATAATGCCCATAATTTCCCTCACTTATGTTTTAAATTAACGATTCACTCGTCGTATAAAAGCATAGCATAGCGCTGAAAAATTAAAATTTGTGATCGCTATCACTTCTGTTTTTCATCTTTTTCCGATGTTTCATAAGGTTACACCGCTGACCGGCAGACTAATTTTGTCGCGCCTCGTCATTAATGTCGAATCGTCAGTCATTCTGCTTAACGCTTTGGCCGTCAGCCCCTGCTATTGCTGGGTTTTCACTTCTGGCACACTTTATGCTTAAACAGCCCGTCACTACGACACATCGTAGTCCGCGATGCGTATCGCGTGACTGCGTCTACAATTCGCGCTATTTCAGCATTTAACAGGTCTGTTATTGATGAAAAAAATCACCAGTGTATGCCCATACTGTGGGGCCGGGTGCAAGCTCAAGCTTGTTGTTGAGAATAACAAAATCATCCGCGCTGAGGCCGCAGAGGGTGTAACGAACCAAAATCAGTTATGCCTGAAAGGCTATTATGGTTGGGACTTTCTTAACGACACACGCCTTCTGACTCCCCGTCTGACTCGCCCGATGATCCGTTATGAAAAAGGTGGAAAATTCACTCCCGTTAGCTGGGATGAAGCCATTCGTTACACCGCAAAACGCTTAACTGAAATCAAAAATACCTATGGCCCTCGTGCCATCATGACCACCGGCTCTTCCCGTGGAACTGGGAATGAGACCAACTACGTGATGCAAAAATTCGCACGTGGCGTGCTCCATACCAACAATGTCGATTGCTGTGCCCGCGTCTGTCACGGCCCTTCCGTTGCCGGGTTACAGGAGACGTTAGGCAATGGCGCCATGAGCAATTCCATCAGCGACATTGAAAACTCAAAATGCCTACTGATCTTTGGTTATAACTGTGCCGATTCACACCCAATTGTGGCCCGCCGGGTAATTAAAGCTCGCCAGAACGGCGCAAAAATCATTGTCTGCGACCCACGCCGTATTGAAACTGCCCGTATCGCTGACCAACATTTGCAGTTGAAAAACGGTTGCAATATGGCGCTGGTCAACGCCTTTGGCCATGTTCTCATCGAGGAGCAACTCTACGATCGCGAGTATGTACAAAAGCATGCGGAAGGACTGGAAACATACTGGGAAACCGTTAAGGAGTATGCGCCTGAAGACGTTGAACATTTAACCGGTGTTCCCGCACAGCAGGTTCGTCAGGCGATGCGTACTTTTGCCGCGGCGCCATCGGCCACCGTGATGTGGGGGATGGGCGTCACCCAGTTTGGTCAGGCCGTTGACGTGGTTCGTGGTTTGTCGAGCCTGGCCTTGCTGACCGGAAATCTGGGACGCCCTAACGTCGGTGTTGGCCCGGTGCGCGGGCAAAATAACGTGCAGGGCGCGTGCGATATGGGGGTGCTGCCTAACCAGTTTCCAGGGTATCAGGACGTAACCGATTTCGCCGTCAGGGAGAAATTTGCCGCCGCATGGGGTATTGACGTTAATCAGATGGATGACAAGGTTGGGACCCGCATCACCGAAGTTCCGCATCTGGCTATCGAAGGCAAAATCAAAGCCTACTACATCATGGGAGAAGATCCGCTGCAAACCGAGGCCGATTTGGGTCTGGTCCGCGAAGGATTTAACGCGCTCGATTTTATCGTCGTGCAGGATATCTTCATGACCAAGACGGCGGAAATGGCCGATGTCCTCCTGCCTGCCACCTCATGGGGTGAACACGGTGGCGTCTTTACCTGCGCCGATCGCGGTTTCCAGCGTTTTGAGAAAGCGATTGAACCCACTGGTGATGTAAAGCGTGACTGGGAGATTATCAGCCTGCTGGCCAGCGAAATGGGTTATCCAATGCAGTATCAAAATAACCAGCAAATCTGGGATGAGATGCGCGAGCTGTGTCCACTGTTCTACGGCGTGACCTATGAGAAAATGGGTGAGATGGGTCATGTTCAGTGGCCATGTCCGGATCTCGATAGTCCTGGTACGCCCTACCTTTACGCGCACAGCCAGTTCGATACCGCCAATGGCAAAGGCAAACTGTTTGCCGCACCGTGGCGAGCGCCAGCAGAAGTTCCTGATGAGCAATATCCGCTGGTGCTGTGTACCGTGCGTGAGGTTGGGCACTACTCCTGCCGTTCGATGACCGGCAACTGCGCAGCGTTGCAAGCGCTGGCAGACGAGCCAGGGTATGTGCAAATCAATACCCATGATGCTGAAAAAATGGGTATTCGTCATCGCGATCTGGTATGGGTCAGCTCGCGCCGCGGTAAGGTCATCAGCCGCGCGGATGTCTCCGAGCGCATCAATGTCGGAACGGTCTATATGACCTATCAATGGTGGATTGGCGCGTGTAACGAGTTAACCCAGGACAATCTCGATCCTATTTCGAAAACGCCAGAAACCAAATATTGCGCCGTAAATATTGAGCACATTACCGATCAGGGGTGGGCAGAAAAATATGCCGCACAAACGTATAGCGATATGAAGTCACGTCTGTGTGAGGCTATTGCGTAAATCACCGCCATCATCGCCTGAGTCTGGCTTTCCAGACTCAGGCCTTATCTCATGACTTCGCCAGCTGTGGTTCACTAAAGCGGATGGATGCAGCTTCCTCCTGCTTATCCCGCCGCATAAAGCCGAGGTTCATCAGAAACAATCCCGCCATAAACGGTAGTTCGTACAGTTCTTCAATCAGATCGCCATACTGAGCATTGTGCAGAAAGATGGGAGCCAGCAGACGATGATGCTCTACCGTATCGGAGATCAAAAATGCACAGGTGGTGATCGCTAACAGCCACAGAGGTAGCGGTTCATTGCGAAAGCGACGGGCAATATCCTGGCGTAAGCGCTTCGAAATCAGCACTGGCAGAATAATCATGGCAATCAATACCACTGAGATAGCCCGGAACAGGAATTTAGGATGCTCAGGAAAATAATCGCGGCCCCAACTTGTGCTTCGGCCCAGTAATACCAGCCACCACGCTGCCGCCCAAAGCCAAAATTGCTTCTCGCCTTCGGGACGTGATAAGGGCCTGATGTAACTGAGTGTAAATATGGCACCAAACAGCAGCCATAGCGCCTGGCCATTTTCAATCCAGCTGACGACAGTACCGTTGAGTAGCGGGAGATGCCAGTTCGCGGCGAACGGGATCGCCACGATGGCTAATCCGAGAATGATTGTGGGTAATGTAAGTCGGGTATTGAGTTTCATAAGCGCGATGTTCTGTTTTATATCTGTTTCGCGATCATAACCCCTGTGAATGATCAACTATTAGCAATCAATGCGAATCTCTTAAGGTATTCTTAAGGAATCCTTGCAGGATATTTCCCTGTTTCGCCCAGATAAAAAAACGCACTGCGCCGTCAAAGCGCAGTGCAGTTTTTAGATTAAAAACTAATATATTCAATCAGTAGCAGTGACTAATGCCTACCACCCGCAGACTTCGTGCTCATTTTCGGTATCGTACGAACGCACGGTATTGACCAGATCTTTGACCACTTCAGCTGCCACATCCGGCACCAGTAATGTCATTGGTGCCTCTGTTTCATAATCAACAGAAACACCGTTGCTGTTATTGGTCACGGTTACGGTATAGGTTGCTTTACCCATGATTTACTCCTTGCCGGTGCGCACGACTTTTCGTTGATTTGCACTCTCCATCAGAACTTCCGGGGCGACGAAAAAATCGATATTAAAGTAAGTGTCGTCGGTCATCACTTCGATGTTATGCCATTTTTCCGGTGGAAAAACGCCAAACTGACCGGCTTCAATAATCATCACCTCTACTGGCTCCGGACTGTGTTCGTCTGCGTATCCGAGATATTTGACCGCCCCCTGCATAACCGAAAGTCGAGGATAAACCCCGGCTCGGGTCCCTTTATCAAGGTGGCGTTCGAAAATTCCGGCAGGCGCCGTTTCTTTGTTCCAGAATGGCGTAGAGCGTGTATGGATATGATTCTGTGGAATTTGAAGCATTTTTCTTCCCTTTTCCAGTCGACAACCAGCGAGTCATGATGAACCGCTGCTGTACACAGGGTACGCCTCAAAATATACATTTAAAATACCATTTATTGGTTATAACCCTACGATTATAAATGAAAAGCAGAGCGCAATATTAAAGGCCCGCCGCAATCAGCGGGCCGATGGCATCACGATTGAAGCGTGGCCAGACGGGCGGCAAAACCAACGAAAATCAGGCCGATAAGGGAATTACCCACTTTGGCCAGTTTCTTCTTCGTACGGATATATTGCGTCACAAACGCGCCGGAGAAAATAAGGAAACTCAAATAGAAAAAGCTCACTATCTCAAGCGTAATAGCCAGAATAAAGAATGACAGCCCTGAATGCGGCGCATTGACATCAATAAACTGCACGAAGAACGACACATAAAACAGAATAGCTTTGGGATTGGTCAGGCTCAGGATTAATGCGCGCTTAAAAATAGCGCCAAACGGGACTTCCTCAGGCGCGGCGTCGCTTGCTTTCGATTTCAGTGTTGCATACAGGATCTTCGCGCCAAGATACAGTAAATAGAAAGCGCCAAGATAACGAACGATATTGAACAAAACGGGCGTTGTTTTAATCAATGCAGCAACACCGGCATAGGCCAAAAACATCAACACGGCATCACCAATAAACACACCGCTGGCGGCGAGATACCCCCCCTTTACTCCCCTACCGACGCTGTTTTTCAGCACAAATATCGTATTTGGCCCCGGTACCAGCACGATAAAAATAGCCCCCACCAGATACGTCCAGTAATTCAGAACTCCATACTCTGCGAACACGTTAACCTCTTCCTTAAAAAACACATGCACTTGCTGCGATACAATATGCTAACGAATGCGACAGGTGATGGAAAGAGCAGGTTATTAATTAAAAAAACCCGCCACTGGTGGCGGGTGTGTACAGACAAGGTTAGCCCGGATTAATGGTGCAGCATCTCATCCACAACTTCTTCGCCCTTCAGCTGATAAGGGTAGTAGGTAGGCCAGTTTTCCATCTCCTCAAGCAAGGCGGCCTGCGAGGTATTTCCCATAAAGATATGGAAGTGGCTCGATTTACGCGGCGCGATAATATGATCGCTGAATTGCACGTATTTAGGCGCTTTGCTGTCAGCGGCTTTACACTCAAACAGATACCGTACACCTTTCTTGCCTGATTTATAGTGCAAGATTTTATACCCGGCATAATCGTATTTGCACGATGCGACCTGATTACCGGTGTGAAATTCCATCACGCCATCTTCGATGCCGATGGTGTCTACATTGGTTGCATAGCCTGTACGGTAATAAGCTTTAATTTGTTCTGCCGTTTTGCTTTTATCTTTCTCCGCTTTCTTTTTGAAAACCGGATCAAGTTCGCCACTGACCAGATACGGATAGACAGATTGCCACATGCCATCCCAGTCGGACAGCGCTCGGTTCTGCACCTGGTTATCATCAAATACCCCTTCCGACGCCTTTTGTTCTGCTTCACTCATCGGCGCACCATGGGAATGATGACCATGCGCCAAAACCTGCCCACTGACTAAAAGCATCCCCAGAGCGATTGTCAGTTTGTTAAAACGAATAGCCAAAATTTCACCCTCAAATCGTTTGCGAGTGAATTGTTATAATATAACGTAACAATTTAATCAATAGACATTACTGCACGTTATTGCCTCACGCTTCAATGAGTTTTCTGGAGCAGATCTGCTCAAGCAGAGCCTGCTGATGGCTGATAATGAGCATACCTAATGGCCGACGCTGGCACTCTTCAAGCAGCAATACCCAGATATCTTTTTGAATGGAAGGATCGAGCTGGGCGGTAATTTCATCGGCAATAAGAAAACGTGTCCGCGGATCCAGCGCGCGAAGTAAAGCAATTCGCGCCAGTTCACCGCCAGAAAGCTGTCCAGGACGGCGAGTTAACCACTCAGGGTTGATGTGAAGACGGGTAAGCAGTTCAGCATCAGGTCGCCAGGCATCATGAACCGCATCGCCGGTGCTACGCCGCGGGTTAAAGGTTAATTCCGGATGCTGTGGCACCAGTTGCACCGGGCAATACTGGTGCATTGGCAGCGGTTGGTCATCAACCAGAATGTCACCCGAGGTCGGTTTTTGCCAGCCCGCCAGTACGCGCCCCAACGTTGTTTTGCCGGTTCCGCTGGGTGCGCAAACCCCAATGCGTTCTCCGGGGCGCAGAGAGAAGGTCAGATTTTGCCATAGCACCTTTCCTCCCTGACAAATCGTCACCTCACGACAGCACAGCATCGCGCTCTCCAAAAAGTTGATTTCTTTCAGGCAGGGCCCGCCATTGGCGTTGCAGATGCTCGCTGATCTCTCCGCGTAACAGCTGTTCCCGGCTGACGTTATCCGACACCCTTCCCTGATGCAGCGCGACAATGCGGTCCGCGTGGCGAGCGGCCAGCGTAAGGTCGTGCGTTACCCATAAAACGCCAGCCCCTTGCTCACATTGCTCGCGTAGCTGTTCAAGCAGTTGATTAGCCAGCGGTGCATCAAGCCAGGCGGTAATTTCATCCGCTAGAATATAGCGAGCCTGGCTCAGCGACGCGTGACAGGCCAGAACACGTTTCGCCATCCCCCCCGAAAGCTGGCGTGGGAAGGCATCTAATACGCGACTTTCCAGTTGGCTACGCTGGAGCAATCGTTCAATTTTTCCGGCATTCCAGGCCTGGCCAGAGAGCTGACTTGCCCTGCGCAGATGTTTTTCAATCGAGAGCAGCGGGTTAAGCGCCTGAACACCTTGCGGGACATAGCTGAAAGTATTGCCACGACATTTGCGAATATCATCACTGTCCAGCGTTTTCCCCTCCAGGGTGATGGAGCCGTTGAAGCGCAAATTGTCCGGTAAGAGATCAAGCAGACATTGCAGCAACAGGCTTTTACCTTCCCCACTTCCCCCGACTAACGCCACCATCTGACCAGGCGCTACGTCGAAAGAGATATCCTGCAACAGCGAAGACCAGTTTCTCGCGCCGTACCAGCGATAACGCGCCACGTCCAGCGAGACCTGTCTTAAACTCAACATGCGTCACCTCGTAACCATAAACGATGCACTGCCCTTGCGAGCTGATCGAATAACATAACCAGACTGAATAGCATCAGCCCAGGAAACAGCACTAACCACCAGTCGCCATGACTGATAAACCTCAGCGCATCAGCCAGCAACAGGCCCAGCGATGGTTCATGCGGCGCCAGCCCAAAACCGAGGAAGCTCAACGCCGCACTGTGCAACACCGCGTGGGGAAACATCAGCAAGGTTCCCGTTAACCACTGGGGTAACAATGCCGGGAGATAGTGATGCCGCCAGCAGTAAAAATGTCCGTGTCCCAGACGCCAGGTCAATGTTAGATAGTCACTGTGGGCCACGCGCTGCGCTTCGGCACGCAGGATTAGCGCCAGACGCGGCCAGTGGGTCAACGCAACCGCCATAATCACCCCATTTTTTCCGCCACCCAGCGTGAAACAGATCAATATGAGCAACAGCAGATGCGGCATTGACAGCATGGCATCGGTAATCAGACGCATTAGTACATCCAGACGCGGATGTATACGTGAAACCGCCGCCATCAGTAATGCGATGAAGCCGCTGCACAACGCCGCGCCAATACCAATTTGCAGACTGGTTAACGCGCCCTGAAAGCAACGAATCCACAGATCGCGACCGAGGTTATCGGTGCCAAACCAATACAGCGCATCAGGCGGTAAATGACGGGCAAGCAGATTAACGCTCAATGGGTTATCCAGCGTCGCTGCGCCATACACCGCAATGCATAGCAGGCAGCTAAAAGAGAGCAGAAGACGAATCAGCGTCGGCGTCGGATTATAGAGCATCAGGTCGCTCCAGAGCACGGTTCAACACATGGACAAGCCAGGTAGACAACGAGTTGCCAATGAACACCAGTACGGTACTGAACAACACAATCCCCATCAGTAACGGCAGATCGCCGCGTAATCCGGCATCAATAGTGGCCTGTCCCAGTCCCGGATAAGCAAAAACTTTTTCCGCCAGCAATGCGCCGCCCAGCAGTTCTCCCAACGAGGCGAACTGCAGGCACAGCGCGGGCGTGATAGCGTGGCGCAGAACCTGATGACGCAACAGCGACCAGCCTTTATCTCCCTGAGAACGCGCAAAACGGACAAAATCGCTTTTCATCACGCTGGCGATACTTTCCCGCGTATGAAGTGTAATTTGGCCAAGTCCCAATAAACTTAGCGCGCAAACGGGCAGCACTAAATGGTGCAGACGCTCAGCCAGCGTGGCCATATCGCCACTGTTGCCCGGCTCCCACGCGCAGCAGACCGGAAATACCGGCCAGCGCACGGCAAATAACGCCAGCAGCAGCATGCCAATCCAGAAGGTCGGCAACGACGAAAGCAGATAGCTGAGTCGACAGATTGCTTTATCCGGCCAGCGATTCAGATAACGACCCGCGACAAATCCCATTGCCGTTCCCAGTATGCCGGAGAGCAGCCACGCGCCGCCAAGCAAGGCAAACGAAGTCGCAAAGCGCTCCTTGATTACGCTGGCAACCGGTGCATTAAACAACATTGAGTAGCCGAGATCGCCCTGCAATACACGTATAAACCAGTGACCAAAACGCTCCCATAACGGCTGGTCTAATCCCCAGCGGGCAGCGATACGCGCATATTGTTCCGGTGGCACGTGCAGGAGATCGTTGCCGATATAGGCGCGAATCGGATCGACAGGAGAAAAGCTGAGCAGCATAAAAGTGCCAGCCGCAACCAGCACTAATAACACTATCAGCCGTAGAAAATGGCCTACAACAGACTTCATCAACGGCAGGTCCAGGTCCATTCATCCAGATTATTGAGCAGGGACCAGCTACCGTGGATCTCCGGCGCGCCTTTGCCTAAGTCAATACACGGATTTGCCAGATAAGTGTGCTGAATGTTCAGCAGCCATGCCCAGGCGGCATCGCCCTGCACCCCAGCCCCTTGCTTGCCATCCCACTCCACCTGTTGCCAGAAAGGCAACGCTTTTTGCCAGTCCGGAGCATCAATGGCCTGTTTAAGATGTTGTTCAACGACGGGATTGCTGTAATAGCCTGGATTGTAGTATTCCACGCCCGCGGCCTGATTGCTGTAGTGATGGAAAAGCTCCATCGGATCCAGGCTTCCCCAGCCAAACAGCGTCGGATTCGCATGCATATGCCGCTCAACGGTTTCCCAGCTTCCGGATTGCAGCGAGACCTGAATACCCACGGGCTCCAGCATCGCACGTACGGCCTCGGCTAAATCCCGGCGCGTACTGTCTCCGCTGGCGTACCACAGAGTCAGGCGAGCCTCTTTACCGTCTTTCACACGTACGCCGTCTTTCCCCACCTTCCAGCCGGCTTCTTCCAGAATCATCCGTGCTTTTTCGCTGTCGCCATCTTTGAACGCAACTGACTGTCCCTGCCATGGCAGGCCCTGAACCGCGCTATACGCCGGAATCGCATGACCTTCCATGACCTGATCGGCAAGTTGTTTACGATCGATGGCGTAGTTGATGGCGCGTCTGATGGCGATATCAGCCGTGATATCGTTACCGATCGGATAACCATTGGCGTCTTTTTTACCCGCTGGAACCATCGGGAACACAATGCCACGGTTTTCCACGCTGTCGCGTACCCACAGCTTCAAATTCTGCTGTTGAGGGGCGACCGCCATCGAAGGCGCAATACGCACGAGTCCCAGTTGACCACTGCGCGCTGCGGCATAAGCGTTATCTTCATCAAGGAAGACAAACACCAGCTTACTGAAATCATTTTTCTTACCGGCATACCAGGGGTTCGCCTCCACGATCAGCTGCTGCCCCGGCTGAAAACTCACCAACCGATAAGGGCCCGCGCCAATCGGATTTTTGGCGAATGTTTTTTCGTCATACCGTTTTTCGGGAACAATACCCAAAGAGCCCAGCACGTTCACAAAGGTGCTCTGCGGGCTGCGCAGCGTGATTTCTACCGTGCGGTTATCTTTCAGGCTGGCATGAGTAAAGTTTCCCATGTCGATTTTGCCGCCGCTCTTTGCGGCTTTATTATAGGTGAACACCACATCTTCAGCGGTTAGCGGGGAACCATCGGAGAATTTAAGGTCGGGTTTTAACGTCAACGTCCAGGTTTTGCCGTCAGCACTGGTTTCAACTTTTTCCGTCAGCAGGTTACCCCAGCTCATATCTGCGTTTTGTTTTAATAATGGTGCATGCAAAAGCAAATAGCTGCCATGACTCCACCCCAACATCGGGTCAAACCCTTCCGTTGGCTCAGGTCCAATTGCCAGCTTCAACGTCTGACCCTCGCTCACATTTTGCGCGGCGAGAAGTGGTGAGGTTATTGCGAGAGTCAATGCGCACGTAAGCAGTGCCAGCTTGCCTTTAATCATTATGTTATCCAGATTTGCGTTATTTTTATGCCGCTCAACGATTCATTGCCGTTAAACGGTCTCCTGGGGAAGGGATTATGGCGGACTGAAATGACTAAAAAAATGATGCGGCGCAGAAAAGTATGACGATTTTCTAAAATTATCATACTTTTTTCTAATACTCCTAATTGAGTACTCTCTGAATCACAGAAAATAGATTAAATGTTAGCCATTCAATTAATGGCAAATTAATTATAACCTAATGATTACAAATAGTAATTATTGGTCATTTCCGCTATTTACTTAGCTAAAATTAATGACAATTTATGTATATTTATTCAAGAAAAACACCAGAAGTGATAAGTTATGTAAACATATAATGATAATTATTTTTATTATCATTCCCATCAATTATCTTACTTCCTTTGAATTTTTAACAAAGGAAGTTTGACTATGCGCTTAAAACCTGTTGCTTCTGTTGTTCTGTCCTGTTTAGGATTTTCCAGTCCCCTAGCCTTCGCTGAAGATGTTATGGTGGTAACCGCTTCCGGTTACGAAAAGAAAATCACCAACGCTGCCGCCAGCGTCTCCGTTATTTCACAGCAAGAGTTACAAACCAATAAATATAATGATTTAGGCGAAGCCCTGCGTTCTGTTGAAGGGGTGGATGTTGAAAGCAGCACCGGTAAAACCGGTGGTCTGGAGATCAGCATTCGTGGCATGCCCGCCAGTTATACCCTGATCCTGATTGACGGTATTCGTCAAAACGGCAGCAGCGATGTGACGCCAAACGGCTTCTCAGCTATGAATACCAGCTTTATACCTCCACTGGCGGCAATCGATCATATTGAGGTGATCCGCGGCCCGATGTCGACGCTTTACGGCTCCGACGCAATCGGTGGCGTGGTGAATATCATTACCAAAAAAAGCACCGATAAATGGAGCACCTCCATCAATACCGGCGTTAACCTGCAAGAGAGTAATAAATGGGGTAACAGCACGGTCGCCAACTTCTGGTCAAGCGGCCCGTTAATCGCTGGCGTACTGGATATGCAGGTTCGGGGTAGCACCACCCAACGTCAGGGTTCCAGCGTTACCTCCCTGAGCGATACCTCCTCCACCCGCGTACCTTATCCTACCGAGTCAGAAAACTATAACATCGGCACGCGACTCGACTGGAAAACGAATGAAAGCAATACGCTATGGTTAGATCTCGACTCCGCCAGACAGCGCTATGATAACGATGACGGTCAGTTGGGTAACCTGACGGGGGGTTACGATAAAACGTTGCGCTATGAGCGTAACAAAGTCACCCTCGGCCACGATACCGCCTTAACGTTCGGCACCTGGAAATCCTCCCTCGGCTGGAATGAAACTGAGAACAAAGGACGACAATTGGTCTCCTCCGCACTCAAGCCAGAGAACGCAGGCCGGGCCGGTGACGCACGTGAACTGAAGAACACCAACGTCATTCTGGACTCAGTACTGCTGACGCCATTAGGTGATTCGCACCTCTTAACCCTCGGCGGGGAATATTGGGATGCGCGCATGAAAGACGGTGTGGTGCTGGCCAATACCGGCGAAACGTTCCATCAAAAAACGTGGGCGGCCTATGTAGAAGATGAATGGCATATTCTCGACTCGTTGGCCTTAACCGCAGGGACACGCTACGAGCATAACGATGTCTTTGGCGGTCATTTCAGCCCACGAGCGTATATGGTTTGGGACGTATCCGACGAATGGACGCTCAAAGGCGGCGTGACGACAGGTTATAAAGCACCATCACTGAGCCAGTTACATAGCGGGATCAGCGGCGTCACCGCGCAAGGAACCGTGAATACGGTCGGTAATCCGAACCTAAAACCTGAGGAAAGTATCAGCTATGAAACCGGGCTGTATTACGAGAACGACACCGGGCTGAACGCCAACATTACCGGCTTCTATACCGAATACAAAAATAAAATTGTCTCGTATTCTATCGATGATAATACCAACAGCTATACCAACAGCGGCAAGGCAAGGACCGATGGCGTTGAATTTGCCAGCACCTTCCCTCTGTGGTCGGATGTGCTGACTTTATCCCTCAACTACACCTACACCCAGAGCAAGCAAAAAGATGGTGACAATAAAGGCGCGCCGTTAAGCTACACGCCAAAACATATGGCTAACGCTCGCCTGAACTGGCAGGCAACGGAAGATATGAATGCCTGGCTGAGCGCACGTTATCGCGGTAAAGCTCCACGCTTTACCGAAAATTACAACAACCTCAGCGCAGTACAAAAGGCCGTCTATGACGATAAAGGCGCTGATTTAAAAGCCTGGACCGTTCTCGACATGGGTATGTCTTATAAGCTGACCAAAGATCTGACGCTGAATACGGCGGTCAATAACGTGCTGGATAAAGACTTTAGCGAGGTTAAACTTTATCAGGTAGGCCGTAATAGCACCTACGCAGGAGATTACTATCAGACTGCACAATCCACTACGGGATATGTAAACCCGGGCCGTAACTATTGGGTATCGTTAAACTACCAGTTCTGATTTAGTTTTTTCCTACCAGACGGGCTGTCAATGATAGCCCGTCGACCACTGGGTTTCACCAAATGCCCGGCACTGTTCTTTTTGCCAGCCAGCGGGGCTCCAATGTTTTTACCAGAGATAAAGCGGCAAGAAATATTTTCGTCTCCGGCAGAGAAAAAATGGCGGAATGAGAGGTAAAGCAGAACTGGGACAGAATAGTCTGGGCGAGACTTTAATCGATAGCTTTAAATAGCCATTATGTTTTATGAGTCACGGAGCAACGGGTGCCCCGTGACAGTCATTAACTTACTTCAAATACTCTCCGCTGCGCAGCGCTTCAATACGTTTATCCAACGGCGGGTGAGTCATAAACAGCTCACTCAACGACTTGGATTTACCGTTGATGCAGAACGCCATCATGCTGGTCGCTTCCTGCGGCTCATAGCTGGTTTTCAGACGCTGCAGCGCGGCGATCATTTTCTCACGCCCCACCAGTTTTGCTGAACCGGCATCCGCATGGAATTCACGATGACGTGAGAACCACATGGTAATAATGCTCGCCAGAATACCAAACACCAGTTCCAGCACCGTCGCCACTGCGAAGTAGATCAATGGGTTGCCGTTACTGCCCTCACCCTCATCGCGGTTTCCGCCCATAAAGCCAGCGGCAATTTGCGCCAGAATACGTGAGATAAAGATAACGAAGGTGTTCACCACACCCTGAATGAGCGTCATGGTAACCATATCGCCATTAGCAATGTGGCTGATTTCATGCGCGATAACGGCTTCGGCTTCGTCCGGGCTCATGTTTTGCAACAGGCCTGTACTCACAGCCACCAGCGAAGCATCCCGGCGCGCACCGGTAGCAAACGCGTTAATATCTGGCGCATGGTAGATTGCAACCTGCGGCATAGCGATCCCAGCCTGGCGAGCCTGATTCGCTACCGTATTCATCAGCCAGCGTTCTCTTTCATTGCGAGGCTGTTCGATCACTTCCCCACCAACGGATTTTAACGCCATCCATTTGGACATCAGCAGCGAAATGAAGGAACCACCAAAACCAAACAGCAGTGCCATGATCAACAAGCCTTGAACGCTGCTTGACTGAATCCCTGTCAGGCTCAATACCAGCCCGAAAACGACCATCACAGCCAGGTTCGTCAGCAGGAAGAGCGCGATTCGCATCATAATTTTCTTTTAACCTCAATTTAACAAAACGCACTATGCGATTACCCATATCGTATGGGTCTTATGGCTATTTTCAAGCATCCATAGGTGCTAAGTCACCAGAAAGACACAACTTTACATTTTATCGTATCAGACTGACGTCTTCATGCGTTTGTTAAAAAAACAGGCACAATTTCTTGTGCCTGTTGGAGGTTATTTACTGGTTGCGGGCTGTTCCGCTGGCTTTTCTTTTTCAAGATGCGCCAGGTCAAGCGCAATTTTTACCGTTTCATCCAGGTAGGGATCTGGTTCCTGGTAATCCTTCGGTAAATCGTCCAGTTTCTTCAGCGGCGGCTTACCTTCTCGCTTAAACCGATCGTTGATACGCGCCAGACGCATTGCGTCATCTTCGTTATTCTCTTTCTCACGCTGAGCGTAATTGAGAGAAGCGATGTTGCGTTTATCCTTCATCGCATTGAAACGCGCAATATCCTTCATGATGTACTGGAACTCAGGATCGTTGGCAATTCGCGCATTGTGCTCTTTTAGCAATTCAGGTCCGAATGGCGTCAGATTCTCTGATTTGGTGTAGGTCGCAGCATCAATGCTATCCCACGGCAGCGCGTTATCTTCAAACTTCTCACCGGTTTCCGTTTCTTCATTACCTGTCGGCATGATGATGTCCGGCGTAACGCCCTTACGCTGTGTACTGCCACCGTTTACACGGTAGAATTTCTGGATCGTATACTGAACAGAACCCAGCGCCGGCCATTCCGGACGCAGCATCTGATCATAAATACGGTTCAGAGAGCGATACTGCTGTACAGTGCCTTTCCCGAAAGTCGGTTCACCAACGATCAGCGCACGACCATAATCCTGCATTGCCGCAGCAAAAATCTCTGATGCCGAAGCACTGAAGCGATCGACTAACACTACCAGCGGACCTTTGTAGTACACAACGCCGTCGGTATCGCTGTCTTCACGCACTTTACCGTTATTGTCACGAACCTGAACCACCGGGCCGGAAGGAATGAACAGACCGGAGAGCGAAACGGCTTCGGTCAGCGCGCCGCCACCGTTAGTGCGCAGATCGATAATGACGCTGCTGACGTTCTGTTTTTCCAGCTTCTGCAACTGAACTTTGACATCATCCGTCAGGCCAACATAGAAGCCAGGGATATCCAGTACGCCGACTTTTTCTTTGCCAACGGTTTTCACGGACATTTTCACGGCGCGGTCTTCGAGACGAATACGTTCACGCGTTAACGTGACGGTACGCGTCTTGGTTCCTTTACCGGCAGGCAGGATTTCAAGGCGAACTTTGCTGCCTTTGGGTCCTTTGATCAGCGCAACAACGTCATCCAGACGCCAGCCAATCACGTCGACCATTCCCTTACCGGTCTGACCCACGCCGACAATACGGTCGCCAACGCTTATTGCTTTGCTCTTGGCTGCCGGGCCGCCCGCCACCATGGAGTTAATGACGGTGTAATCATCATCCATTTGCAAAACCGCGCCAATACCTTCCAGAGACAGGCTCATTTCAGTATTGAACTGTTCGGTATTGCGTGGAGAGAGATAGTTAGTATGCGGGTCGATCTCACGGGCGAAAGCCGTCATCGCCAGAGAGAACACATCTTCGCTGTTGGTCTGCGCCAGACGGCGAATCGCAAACTTGTAGCGACGCGTCAGCGTTTCACGAATTTCCGCATCGGTTTTGCCGGTCAGCTTCAGGCTGAGTTCGTCAAATTTAACCTTGCCGTCCCACAGCGCGTTAAGCTCTGCTTCGCTCTTCGGCCATGGCGCTTTGCTCCGGTCGAGGTTAAAGGTGTCGGTACCGGTGAAATCCATTGGACGTGCCAGTACGCTTAAAGCGTACTGATAACGTTCAAATCGGCGTTTTTGCGCCAGATTATAGAGATCGTAAAAGACATCCAGCTTGCCGGTACGCAGTTCATCGCCAAGGACCGTTTTCTTTTTTGCATACTGTTCGATATCGCTCGCCAACAGCACGTTGTGGCTGTAGTCGAGCAGATTCAAATAGCGGTCAAAAATTTTTGCCGAAAACGCCTGATCCAGATCGAACTGGCGATAGTGCGAACGCGTAAAACGCGATGTCACACGTTCACTTACCGTCGCATGCTGGGTTTCTTCCTTTAAAACGGGGATTTGATCGGCACGCGTGATGTCTTCCACAGCAAGTGCCTGGCCTGCTAATGCAAGCAGACCAGCTAACGCAGTAAGCCTAAAAAAAGTGTTCATGCCAGGCCTGGCCTCCGTTTCAGAACACCAGGTGTTCTGCGCGTACAATCAAAGACATACCCGAATTCAGCTGTACACGGACGCCATCTTTGGTGATTTCTAATACGGTGGCATCCATCGCATTATTACCTGCTTTCACCTTCAGAGACTGCCCTACCGTCAGTACTGAAATATCAGATACCGGGGTATGCTGTTCTTCACGAGGAGCACGCGGTGCTTTTGCTGCTGGTTTCTCAGCGCGAGGTTTACGCTCAGCGCCTTCTTTACGACGCGGTGCAGGACGCGGCTTACGCTCGCGACGCGGTGCGTCTTCTTTTTCACCGGCAGCAGCGGCTGCTTCGCGTTTTTTCGCCTGTTGCTCTGCACGTTGCGCCTGAACGCGGGCTTTAGCTTCTTCCAGCTGTTTGCGAGCATGTTCAACGTGCTGCTCATCCAGCTCACCACAAGGGTTGCCGTCGAGATCAACACGCGTTGCGCCCAATTTAACGCCATACAGATAGCGCCAGCTTGAAGTATAGAGACGTAAGGCAGAGCGGAGCTGCGTCTTGCTGAGGTTCATTTCGCCCTCAACACGCTCTACCAGATCCTGAAAAATGCCAATTTTCAGTGGGCGCGCTTCGCCTTCCGCACTAAAACACTGCGGGAAGCGTTCGGCCAGAAACGCGATGACTTCTTTACTGCTATTCAACTTAGGTTGATTTTCCATGAAATTTCCTGATTACAACGGACGTAGCCAACAAGCGCAGGCATGAACAGGCGACATTATAATGACGTCATCAGTAATTGCTACGTTATCCGTTGATTATCCTGCGACGCGCGCAAAGAATTTTTTGTAATCCGTCGTTGCAAGCACGGTTTCAAGCTGTGCCACCAGCGTTCGCAGCCCCTGTTCATCCTCGTCAGTAAAGCGGCCAAACGCCGTGCTATCGATATCCAGCACGCCGATTATCTGATTTTCGACGGTGATTGGCAGGACGATTTCAGCGTTGCTGGCGGCATCACATGCGATGTGTCCGTCAAAAGCATGAACGTCCTCAATGCGCTGAACCTGGTTCTGCGCTACTGCGGTCCCACACACCCCGCGTCCTACCGGGATCCGCACGCAGGCGATTTTTCCCTGGAAAGGTCCCAGCACCAGCGTATCGTTTTCGAGCAGATAAAAACCGGCCCAGTTTACTTCTGCAAGACGTTCGTACAACAACGCGCTGGTATTTGCCAGCGTTGCCAGAAAACTGGTTTCACCTGCCATTAATGCCTGAAAGTCACGGTTCAGATCCGTGTATAGCTCTGTTTTGTTCATTATGTAATCACTTAGTTGTCTTACTTAAAGCTGCAGCCTACTAAAATAAACATTAAATGCGTTAATGCTCAAGATCATTCCCGTCATGAGTTAAGATAACATTACTTCAACAATTTGATTCGCGATACATGGCCTTAACGACACCACGCATCACGCCGACTAAAAAAATAGCCATCAGGTCCATTGGTGATGCACTCCCTCGTGCGCATTACCATCGTTGCCCTGAATGTGACCTGATCTTTAGCTTGCCTAAAATGCGTTCGCATCAAAGTGCATTTTGCCCACGCTGTCAGGCAAAAATTCGTGACGGACGCGACTGGTCATTAACACGACTGGCGGCTATGGCTTTCACCATGCTGCTGCTGATGCCCTTTGCCTGGGGAGAACCGCTCCTGCACATCTATTTATTAGGTGTGCGCATTGACGCCAATGTGCTGCAAGGCATCTGGCAAATGACCCGACAAGGCGACCCACTCACCGCATCCTTCGTACTCTTTTGCGTTGCCGGTGCGCCCATCATTCTCGTGACCTCAATCGCTTATCTGTGGTTTGGCAATATTCTTGGGATGAACCTGCGCCCAGTGCTGCTGATGCTGGAAAGGCTCAAAGAGTGGGTGATGCTTGATATCTATCTGGTGGGCATTGGCGTCGCATCAATCAAAGTTCAGGACTATGCTTTTTTGCAACCCGGTGTGGGTCTGTTTGCTTTTATTGCGCTGGTGATCCTCAGTGTTTTGACGCTGTCGCACCTTAACGTTGAGCAGCTTTGGGACCGTTTCTACCCGCAAAGACCAGCCCGTCGGCCCGATGAAAAACTCCGCGTCTGCCTCGGCTGCCACTTTACAGGTTATCCGGACGCCCGAGGTCGCTGCCCTCGCTGTCATATCCCGTTACGCTGGCGCAGGAATCAAAGTATCCAAAAGTGTTGGGCTGCTCTGCTGGCCTCGATCGTCCTGCTTTTGCCTGCTAATCTGCTGCCTATCTCGGTAATTTATGTCAATGGTGGCCGCCAGGAAGACACGATCCTGTCAGGCATAATGTCCCTGGCGAACAGCAACGTCGGCGTGGCGGCGATTGTTTTTATCGCCAGTATTCTGGTGCCATTCACCAAAGTGATTGTGATGTTTACGTTGCTCATCAGCATCCATTTTAGATGTGAGCAAGGATTGCGTACCCGCATCAAACTGCTGCGTATGGTGACCTGGATTGGTCGCTGGTCGATGCTGGATCTCTTTGTTATCGCTTTAACCATGTCGCTGATTAATCGCGATCAGATACTTGCTTTTACTATGGGGCCAGCTGCGTTTTATTTCGGCGCAGCGGTAATATTGACTATTCTTGCTGTGGAATGGCTGGACAGCCGCTTACTTTGGGATGCACATGAGTCAGGAAACGCCCGCTTCGCAGACTGAAGCGCAGATTAAAACTAAACGCCGTATCTCTCCGTTCTGGCTGCTGCCGTTCATCGCGCTGATGATTGCAGGATGGCTAATCTGGGGAAGCTATGAAGATCGCGGCAATACCGTAACCATTGACTTTATGTCTGCTGAAGGCATTGTGCCGGGCCGTACTCCCGTTCGCTATCAGGGCGTTGAAGTGGGCACCGTGCAGGATATCAACCTCAGCGAAGATCTACGCAAAATTGAAGTGCGCGTCAGCATCAAATCGACCATGAAAGATGCTCTGCGCAAAGATACCCAGTTCTGGTTGGTCACGCCGAAAGCGTCGCTGGCGGGGGTTTCTGGTCTGGATGCGTTGGTTGGCGGCAACTATATCGGCATGATGCCCGGAACCGGCGAGCCGGAAGATCATTTCGTCGCCCTCGATACGCAGCCCAAATATCGTCTGGATAATGGCGATTTGATGCTGCATCTGCGCGCCCCCGACCTCGGGTCGCTCAATAGCGGTTCGCTGGTTTATTTCCGCAAGATTCCGGTGGGCCGGGTGTATGACTACACCATCAACCCAAATCATCAGGGCGTAACCATCGACGTGCTGATCGAACGTCGCTTTACCAACCTGGTGAAAAAAGGCAGCCGTTTCTGGAACGTGTCCGGTGTGAATGCGGATGTCAGCCTCAGCGGAGCGAAGATCAAGCTGGAGAGTCTGGCGGCGCTGGTCAATGGCGCCATTGCTTTTGATTCGCCCGAAGACTCTAAACCCGCGGTGGCCGATGACACGTTTGGTTTGTATCAGGATCTCGCGCACAGCCAGCGGGGAGTGATCGTCAAGCTTGATTTACCCAGCGGCGATGGACTCAAGGCCGGCTCAACGTCGCTGATGTATCAAGGATTAGAAGTCGGGCAACTGACCAAACTGGATTTAAATCCAGGCGGTAAAGTGACCGGCGAAATGACGGTCGATCCCAGCGTCGTAACGCTGCTGCGCGACAATACGCGGATTGAATTACACAGCCCTAAATTATCGTTAAACGATGCCAATATCAGTTCGCTACTGACGGGCAAAACTTTCGAGCTGGTACCTGGCGAAGGCGAGCCGCGTAACCAGTTTGCGGTTATTCCTGCTGAGAAGTCGTTGTTACACGATCCGGGCATCATGACGCTTACACTGACCGCGCCGGAGAGTTACGGTATTGATGCCGGTCAGCCACTGATTCTTCACGGCGTACAGGTCGGTCAGGTGATTGATCGCACGCTCTCTGGCAAAGGTGTTTCATTTACCGTTGCCATCGAACCACAGCATCGCGCCCTGGTGCAAGGTGACAGTAAGTTCGTGGTCAACAGCCGCGTTGACGTCAAGGTCGGGCTTGATGGCGTGGAATTCCTTGGCGCCAGCGCCAGCGAATGGCTCAGCGGCGGCATTCGTATTTTGCCCGGTACCAAGGGTGAAATGAAAAAAAGCTACCCGCTGTATGCCAACCTGGAAAAAGCGATTGAAAACAGCCTGAGCGATCTGCCAACTACCACGCTCAGCCTGAGCGCCGAAACGCTGCCTGATGTGCAGGCCGGTTCGGTGGTCTTATACCGCAAATTCGAGGTCGGTGAAGTGATTAGCGTTCGCCCACGCGCCGATGCGTTTGATATCGATCTGCATATCAAACCGGAATATCGCAACCTGCTGACCAGCAACAGCGTATTCTGGGCCGAAGGCGGGGCAAAGGTTCAGCTTAACGGTAGCGGATTGACCGTACAGGCATCTCCCCTGTCGCGAGCGCTCAAAGGGGCGATTAGCTTCGATAACCTAAGCGGCGCCAGCGCCAGCCAACGCAAAGGCGACAAGCGTATTCTGTATGCTTCCGAAACCGCTGCACGTGCGGTGGGCGGCCAGATAACCCTGCACGCGTTCGATGCCGGTAAACTCGCGGCCGGCATGCCAATTCGCTACCTGGGGATCGATATCGGCCAGATCCAGACGCTTGAGCTAATCACCGCCCGTAACGAAGTTCAGGCAAAAGCAGTTTTGTATCCGGAATACGTGCAGACTTTTGCCCGTAGCGGTACCCGCTTCTCCGTGATCACACCGCAAATTTCAGCGGCAGGCGTCGAGCATCTGGATACGATCTTGCAGCCGTATATTAACGTTGAACCAGGACGCGGTAACCCGCGCCGTGATTTTGAACTGCAGGAAGCCACCATTACCGACTCTCGTTACCTCGATGGTCTGAGTATTGTGGTAGAAGCGCCGGAAGCAGGTTCGCTGAATATCGGTACGCCGGTCCTGTTCAGAGGCATTGAAGTGGGGACCGTCACCGGGCTGACGCTGGGCTCGCTTTCTGACCGCGTGATGGTGGCGATGCGCATTAGCCAGCGTTATCAGCATCTGGTGCGGAACAACTCCGTGTTCTGGCTGGCATCCGGATACAATCTCGACTTTGGTTTGACCGGCGGCGTCGTGAAGACCGGTACCTTCAATCAGTTCATTCGCGGCGGAATCGCCTTCGCTACGCCACCGGGTACGCCACTGGCCCCGAAAGCGCAGGCAGGTAAACACTTCCTGCTGCTCGAAAGCGAACCAAAAGAGTGGCGTGAATGGGGAACCGCCCTGCCACGTTAATCTCTCCCCTTGCTCCGGCGTACATACTCGCGCCGGAGCACTTATGCTACACTGCGCACCTGTTTTTTTGCCGGTGGTACCAAGTGGCTTATTTTCCCGACGCCTTTCTAAACCAAATGCGTGAAGCAATGCCTTCCACGCTCTCATTTGATGATTTTCTCGCTGCCTGCCAGCGTCCGCTACGTCGCAGCATCCGCGTCAATACGCTGAAAATCTCCGTTGCCGACTTCCTCACTCTGACTGCACCTTACAACTGGTCGCTCACTCCGATACCCTGGTGCGCTGAAGGTTTCTGGATCGAACGCGATGATGAAAAGTCAGTACCGCTCGGCAGTACCGCGGAACATTTAAGCGGTCTGTTTTATATTCAGGAAGCCAGCTCAATGCTGCCGGTAGCCGCGCTGTTTGCCGATGGTAACACCCCGGATCGCGTGATGGATGTCGCGGCAGCCCCCGGCTCCAAAACCACGCAAATTGCCGCAAAAATGAATAATCAGGGTGCGATTCTGGCGAATGAGTTTTCCGCCAGTCGCGTCAAAGTCCTGCATGCCAATATCAGCCGATGCGGGATAGCCAATGTCGCGCTAACCCATTTTGACGGGCGGGTATTTGGCGCAGCGTTGCCAGAAGCCTTCGATGCCATTTTGCTGGACGCCCCGTGTTCCGGTGAAGGCGTGGTGCGTAAAGATCCCGATGCGCTAAAAAACTGGTCGCCAGAAAGTAATCTGGAAATTGCAGCAACCCAGCGCGAACTTCTCGACAGCGCCTTTCATGCCTTGCGTCCCGGCGGCACGTTGGTTTACTCGACCTGCACGCTGAACCGTGACGAAAATGAAGACATTATGCAGTGGCTGATTGAGACCTACCCGGACGCCGTCGAGTTTTTACCACTGGGCGATTTATTCCCGCAGGCTGAACGCGCCCTGACCCCGGAAGGATTCCTGCATGTGTTCCCGCAGATCTACGATTGTGAAGGTTTTTTCGTCGCGCGTCTGCGCAAAACTGCCGCGATCCCTGCACTACCGACGCCAAAATACAAAGTCGGTAACTTCCCGTTCAGCCCGCTTAAAGGACGTGAATCCGCGCTTGTCACTCAGGCCGCTAACGCCTGTGGATTGCAGTGGGAAGACACTCTGCGCCTGTGGCAGCGTGATAAAGAGATTTGGCTGTTCCCAACCGAGATTGAACCCCTGATCGGCAAAGTCCGCTTTTCCCGACTCGGCATCAAACTCGCTGAAACGCACAATAAAGGGTACCGCTGGCAGCATGAAGCCGTCATTGCTCTCGCCAGCACAAATCACAGCCATGCGTTTGAACTGACCCTTGCCGAAGCCGAAGAGTGGTACCGCGGACGGGATGTCTACCCGCAGACCGCACCGACCACCGACGATGTGCTGGTTACGTTCCAGCATCAGCCGATTGGCCTGGCGAAACGTATTGGATCGCGATTAAAGAATAGCTACCCGCGTGATCTTGTCCGGGATGGCAAACTCTTTACAGGATAACGCACGTTTTTACTGGCGCTTTTGCTAACGTTGACTACGCTGAAAAATGGACGACCTAACTGGTCGTACCACAACCAGCAAATAAACGGAGAGCACGATGATGAAAACCAGTGTGCGCATTGGCGCTTTTGAAATCGACGACGCCGAGTTACATGGCGAATCGCCAGGGGACCGAACGTTAACCATTCCGTGTAAATCCGATCCGGATTTATGCATGCAACTTGATGCCTGGGATGCCGACACCAGCGTCCCGGCTCTTCTTAACGGAGAACATTCAGTTCTATTTCGCGAGCACTACGATCGTAAGTCAGATGCCTGGATCATGCGCCTTGCCTGATTCAAAAAGAACCCGTCGCCAGACGGGTTATTTCTTGGTTAATTTCCCTCATCTATCAACATCTTCTACACTACAGCTATGGCTTTACCATTTGAGGATGGAATGTTCACGCTGGTTCTTTTTGTGTGCTACCTGGGTGGCGGTTGTGAAGATATCGTTGTTGATGTCTACAAAACTGAGCAGCAGTGCCTGATATCGATGGACGATCAGCGTATTCGTAACGGCGGATGTTTACCCGCGGATGACTACATCGACAGCTTCTGGCGTCCGGCCCAGGAATACAGCGATTTTTGATTATTGCAGTTGCACCAGCGTTAACTCGCCGCCAAACACCGCACCGGTATCAATATAGTGCAGATTCTCGTGATCCAGCCGCTGACGCAGAGGCGTATGACCAAACCAAAAGTGATCCGCGCCGCGAATGCCGTTGCCTTTATTCATCAGCCTTGTGCGATCCCACAGTACCCGCTGTAAATCGACCTCTTTTTGCCACTGATAATTATCATCAGGGTAATCTGCGTGAGCAACAACGTGTATGCCGTTCTGGCAACGCAGCTCCAGAATCCAGGGTAATTGCCGACACGTTTCAAGAGCGGCTGTCGCCGCTGGCTGCTCCGCCTGCGCAAACCACGAACCGCCATTCATAAACCACAGGAATTGCTCCCCGGTTGCCAGCGCGTCCAGCCCCATCTGTTCATGATTCCCTCTGACCGCGATAATCCAGCGTTTACGCAGTAGTTTCAGGCAACGCAGACTGTCTGGTCCGCGGTCGATAACATCCCCCACTGAAACCAGCAGGTCCTGCCACGGATCAAAATGACACAGGCGCAATTTCGCCATCAATAATGAGAAGCAACCGTGGATATCCCCAACCACCCAAACATGTCGCCAGCGCGTCGCTTCCACTCTTTGATAAGCATTGTCAGGCAGTCCCATTTGACCTCCTGTACACAAATATTGCCCTGTTCTAAATTAAACCATAGCAGTAAAAAACAGAGCGACCGAATCATACATCACGGTCCTACGCTATCCACGCGTCGACGAGGTACTAACGCAACAGCTTCCAGTTCTGCTTCCAGTTCAGCTACTATAGATTGCAGGTCATAAGTGGGTGCATTACGCGCACGAGCTCTTTCTTCTCTTTTCTGTTTACAACACAATTCCTGATAGAAATCATTAACCGCAGGGATATCCCCGGTAATTTTTATCACATCATGTTCATGATAAAACAGCAACGGCGGCCCACCTTTGGTATCAAATGCAACGGCCTTAAGCGGCGTGAGCTCCATCGCCTCAATAAAACCTTTGTCACAAGTCAATATTCCAGGGAAAAAATATCGCTCATCATTTCCTGTATTGAAGGTAAGTGCTTGCTCTAAATACCGACAATGAGTCAGATCCCAGGCCATACCATGTAATGCCGACCACATATTTTTCGACTTTTTATGTATTTTGTTAAAAAACCTAAATTCTGTCCCTCGTATAAAAAACTCACTCGCTAGAATTAACTCTCTTGTCGCCAAAAAGCATACTTTGGTGTGAGCAAAACTTAATAGATCGATCAATTTATTTTTGAGCGATCTGGCAGGCGATTTGATTTGGATGATACTCATCATAAGAACATAAGCGTAAATACTATCGTGCCTGTCTCTTAACGCACGCCTGAACTCAGAGTCTTTGTTTTTAGTGAGCAGTGAGCTAAAATGTCTGTCGGTATTAATAAAAAGCTCACCTTGCGATATTTTTGAGGTCAATATTCCGCTGGTTCCTGACTTAACGAGATCAACATCTTTTATAAATTCGTAACCCATCAACTTATCGAATATTTTATGGTGATTCTCTTTCTCATCCAGATTTTTAAGGTTCTCCAGCTCATATAACACAGAGTCTACTTGTGTATTCTGATGAGAAATAAATTTAAATATTTCTTCGATGTCATCATCCAGACCAGAACCTTTACCATTGATATATGGTCTGAGATAACTTAATGCCTGGCTATCAAGAGATATTGAGTAATCTATTTTAAATGTGGAGTGTCCTTTATCGCTGAACATTTCCTCTATGGTTTGAGGATCCATAACGAAAACATTTTCATCATTGAATAAAGAGCGTATAGACGCCCCATGCTTGAATTTCTTGTTAGTTTGAAACCCTGGATATGGCCCTTTAGGCGATGAAAAGACAAATTTATACTCTGGGATTAATAGATAGAAACTGGTGTATAGTTTTAATGCTGCAGAGAGATCTTCAGCATTACCAATCTCCATCACGAGTCTTTCTTTTAACTTTTCCATTTCTTATATCTCGTTATTGAGAAACTGAGTCCATGTATCAGGGGCCAGAACGGCATCAATTGATGGATAATTATACCGCTATTGATACAAGTGAGTCTAAACCTCTCGGCACTAGTGACAACTGAAATGCTGGCGCATAAGCAGACCATACGCCTGGAGAACAGGAAAAAATGGGCATCACGATCTGATCTTTTTCTGCGCAAATGAAGTGTAAATGTTAAAAGCAGTGTGGTATAAGGAAGAAATCCCGAATTGTGATATGCGGACAAATTTCGGAAACTTTCGGACATGATGTCCTAAGTGATTGAAATAAAATCCACACAAAAAGAGACCGAATACGATTCCTGTATTCGGTCCAGGGAAATGGCTCTTGGGAGAGAGCCGTGCGCTAAAAGTTGGCATTAATGCAGGCTAAGTTACCCTGCCATTTAAGAATAGATGACAGCGCCAGGTTTTCCAGTCCGCGACTAAAGTGGCCTGAAAAAAAGGACGATTGTCACACATCCAAACGTAAAAACCGCAAGTTCTCCTGAGAGAGACTTGCGGTTTTTTATTGGAAATCAGAACGCTACATCTGACAATTAGCAGAGCTTTTCTGCACGCTCCACAAACGGTGCGAGGCTCATTTTTTCGCCCGGTTTCGCCGGGTCGTCAATCTGGATAATCTCGATCGGCTTCGCCGTAGTTTTCCCACTCTCTACCTGCTGTCTGGCAACATCATTCAATGGGTATTGCACCAGCGTACTGGGATTGATGACATACAGCGCGTTACCAGGACGGCAGGTCAGCATCACCTCTTCCCGATTAAACGCCCACTTATCTTTGCCAACCTCAAAACGGCTGACGGTGATGACCTGTGGCGCAGCCAGCGCGGCCCCTGAACTTGCCAGTAGTAATAACGAGATAATGATTTTTTTCATGCGTTTCGCCAATCCATCAATCAGAAAGGTTCGAGGGTTGCAAACAGGCTGACAATCGCCAGCACAACGGCCCCAATTCCCCATTCCAGCTTAGTCATCCAAACAAAATAGAGTGTCATACTGCGGTTATCCTGCCGCATGCGTGGTACCAGAACATACCTATTCACCAGCGCAATCGCCACCATTAGCATCACCAGAGCACCTTTTAACAAAAGCAGTTGCCCGTAAGCCATGTGCCAGGGAACAGAAAAACCGACAATAAACAGCGCATTCATGATACCGGTAAGTAAAACTCCGATAACGAAAAGATGCCCGTAGCGGGAGAAACGCATCATAGTATTGATGGCCTGTTCCCGCCAGCGGCCTTGCGCCATTTGCATACAGTAAAGTACGGGCAGCAAACCGCCGAACCAGGCGGCAGCGCATACCAAATGCAAGGCGTGGTTAACCTGCTGGATTGCACCAGCGATACCGCTATGCAGCGTCGCGTGTCCGACGCCAGCCAGCAAAATAAACTGCGCAATCGTCAGCATTAACAGCCTTCGCGGCATGCTGCGCGGCACTATAATTACCACCACCAGCGTGACCAACGCGAGGATAATCTGCCATAACCAGACGCCGCCAAACTGCGTTTGCAACACGGCGCCCCATATGTCACTAGAAATAACATCCCGCCAGCCTGAGCCCATTAAACCACCCTGGATCGCCAGCATCAGCGTCGCGCTAATAAAGCTCCACGCTGCGGCATGTCGTTGCAGACGCAAAAAACGACGCATCATTAAACGACGAACCGAAACGGGAGCCAGCCATGCGCCGTAGAGCGCACAGCCAAAGACCAGCATCAACGTGGTAAAATGGATAAACCGTAGTGCAACCCAGGTAAATTCCAGCATCGGTTATTTCACGCTAAAGGTATATTGCCCCTTTGTCTTATGGCCATCCACGGAGACGACGTGCCAGTCGACAGTATATTTTCCGGCCTCAAGCGTTTGAGCAAGCGGAATAATCAGTTGTGTTTTGTCCTGTTCACTGCGTGATGCCTTGCCCGTTTTGATCTGTTCTTTGTTTGGGCCTGTTAGCGTTGCGCCGCTGAATCCCGGCTCGACACCTTCAGAGAAATTCAGCGTCAACGCCTGAGGAGATACCGCAACATCGGCATTAGCCGCCGGGCTTTGTTTCGTCAGGTGAGCATGAGCCAGGGCGGCGGGAGTTGCCAGAAGGCTGGCGAGTACGATGAGAGCGTTGCGAAGCATAGATGCAGATGAAGCCATTTCAACTATTCCTTTTTGTTATGTCTAATCTATAGAGAATAACCTTCTACAATGATCGAGTCGAGAATCATCATTTCGGTCTTGCCATTAATGCACACTCTTAGTAACTTTGCGCGCCGAAAGACAGAGAAAAGGAGAAGCCCATGAACATCAATCTGGCCAAACTTGAGCAAGCTGAAATGGAAAAGGTCAATGTTGACCTGGCCGCGGCGGGTGTCGCATTTAAGGAGCGATACAACATGCCGGTTGTTGCCGAAGTCGTTGAGCGTGAACAGCCCGAACATTTACGCGACTGGTTTCGGGAAAGACTGATCGCGCACCGTCTGGCATCCGTTTCCCTTTCACGTTTACCCTACGAGCCTAAAGTTAAATAAAACTTATATTACGTTACGATTCCTTACATGATGCCTGCTACAGTATAAGTATATTCTTAATCTATACTTTAAAGATGGTTGTAGACACTATGAAAAGGAAATCATTATGTCGCACTGGAAAATCGCAGCAGCACAGTACGAACCTCTTCAAACCTCAGTTACCGAACATGTCGCGCATCACCTGCAATTCATTCAGGCAGCCGCTCAATGCCAATGTGAATTGCTGGTTTTCCCCTCCCTTTCCCTGTTGGGTTGTGTTGATGAGAATGACGCGCTCCCTGCCCCACCCGATGAAGCGTTGTTAGAACCTCTCGCGCATGCAGCCGTGACTTATCGCATGACGATTATTGCGGGGCTATCGGTAGAACATAACAATCGGTTCGTAAAAGGTATCGCGCTTTTCTCTCCCTGGATGACCTCCCCCTTAATGTTTCATCAGAGCCACGGGGCCTGTATCGCCAGACAGCAAAATGCCATCAGTGTTGTGGATAGCCAGCCGGAAGGTATCGATATCGACCCGGCGTACTCGCTATTCACCAGCAGTCAGTCTGTCAGTGAGCCCGAATTGCTCTCCTCCACATCTCGTCTACAGAGTTTCTCGCATAAATTTGCCATTGCGGTATTAATGGCCAATGCGCGTGGCAGCAGCGCGTTATGGGATGAGCAAGGTCGATTGATTGTTCGCGCAGACAGCGGTTCCTTACTCTTAACCGGTCAACGCACGCCACGGGGTTGGCAAGGTGATATCATTCCTTTACGCTAATCGTTTTGGGTCAGGAGCATGGCATGTTGCGCATAATAGATACGGAAACCTGTGGTCTGCAGGGAGGCATTGTTGAGATTGCTTCTGTCGATGTGGTTGACGGAAAAATAGTCAACCCCATGAGCCACCTGGTGCGTCCTGACCGCCCCATCAGCCCTGAGGCGATGGCAATTCATCGCATTACGGAAGCGATGGTGGCCGATAAGCCGTGGATTGAAGATGTCATCCCCCAATATTACGGCAGCGAATGGTACGTGGCGCACAATGCAAGTTTTGATCGCCGCGTATTACCCGACATGCCCGGGGAGTGGATTTGCACCATGAAACTCTCCCGTCGTTTGTGGCCAGGAATCAAATACAGCAACATGGCGCTGTATAAATCGCGCAAACTGAGCGTGCAGACTCCAGCTGGCCTGCATCATCACCGTGCCCTGTACGACTGCTACATCACCGCGGCACTGCTGATCGACATCATACAAACGTCAGGCTGGTCAGCAGAACAGATGGTCGATATTACCGGCCGTCCTGCGTTACTCACTACTTTCACTTTTGGTAAGTATCGCGGAAAACCTGTATCAGAAGTGGCTGAACGCGATCCGGGCTATCTGCGCTGGTTATTTAATAACCTCGACAGTATGAGCCCGGAGCTGCGCTTAACGCTGAAGCACTATCTGGATAACGCCTGAGCAGACGCCTGCCCAGGCAGTGTCCCCTGCGCCAGTCCGATCAAAAACGCGTATTCCAGGGCCACGCCTTCGTATGATTTAAAACGCCCGGATTTTCCGCCATGCCCGGAATCCATATCCGTGCAGAGTAACAGCAGACGATCGTCCGTTTTCAGCTCACGCAGTTTTGCCACCCATTTTGCCGGTTCCCAGTATTGCACCTGGGAGTCGTGTAATCCCGTCGTAACCAGCAGATGAGGATAAGCCTGCGCTGTAACATTGTCATACGGGCTGTAGCTTTTCATGTAGGTGTAATACTCTTCGTCCTGCGGATTCCCCCACTCTTCAAACTCACCGGTCGTCAGGGGAATGGACTCATCCAGCATCGTGGTCACCACATCGACAAAAGGCACTTGCGCAATGACGCCATGGAAGAGTTCCGGGCGCTCATTAATGGCAACACCCATTAACATTCCTCCGGCGCTCCCCCCCATGCCATAACACAGCGAAGGCGCGCCATAACCCATTTTTAGCAGCGCGTCGCAGACGTCGAGGTAGTCATTGAAGGTATTTTTCTTGAGCAGAAACTTACCGTCTTCGTACCACTGCTGTCCTAACTCGCCGCCGCCACGCACATGAGCAATGGCATAAACAAAGCCGCGATCCAGTAAGCTCAAGCGGCTGCTGCTGAAATCGGCGTCCATGCTGGCGCCATACGAGCCATAGCCGTAGACCAGTAACGGGTTTTTCCCTTTCAGGAAATACTTTTGATGGTAAACCAGCGAAACCGGAACCTCGGTGCCATCACGCGCGGTGATCCAGACGTGTTCGCTACGGTAGTTCGCCGCATCAAACCCTGGGACCTCCGTCTGTTTGAGTACGCGACGTTCTCCGGTGTCCATATCCAGTTCAAACAGCGTGTCCGGTGTGGTCATGGAGGAATAGCCATAACGCAGACGCAATGTCTCAGGTTCTGGATTATAGGCAAGCCATGTCACATACGCCGGATCATCAAAAGCGATGCCGACCACTTCGCGCGTTTTACGATTAATCTGTCGCAGGCTGGTTAAGCCCCGCTGACGCTCTTCCACCACCAGCCAGTCTGTGAACAGCGTAAAGCCCTCCAACATGACGCTGTCGCGCGGCGGGATCAGCGTCTCCCAGGCTTGTTCATCACGCACACGGGTACGGTACAGGCCGAAGTTTTTACCCTGACGGTTGGAACGCAGATAAAACGTATGCTGATAGTGATCGAGGCTGTACTCGTGATCTTTGCGTCGCGCTAAAAAGACTAACGGCTCGGCATCCGCCAGTTCTGCGTCAAGCAGCAAAACCTCACTGGTGGTCGCGCTGGCGATATGAATAACCACATAATGTAACGAGGTGGTTTTATGCAGACTGACATAAAACATGTCATCGGCTTCTTCATACACCAGCTCATCCAGTGATGACGGCGAGCCGACGGTATGCCGCCACACTTGATACGGGAGCAGCGTCGTTGCGTGTTTGCGCACGTAATAGAAGGTTTGCGAGTCATTCGCCCAGACCAGATCCGCTTCAACGTTTTCCAGCACTTCCGGATACCAGTTGCCGCTTTGCAGATTGCGAAAACGCACACCATATTGCCGACGAGAGAGATAATCTTCGGCCAACGCCATGATGGTGTTATCCGGAGATATCGCCAGTCCCCCCAGCGTATAAAACTCACTGTGGGCCGCGCGCTGGTTACCATCCAGCAAGGTGTCCCATTCATCCCACTCTTCACTGAAGGCAGACTGACGCTGATAAATGGCATATTCGCACCCCGGTTCATAAATATGCCGGTAGCGATAACCATTCTTCACATAGGGGGCGGAAGCATCCTGAGGCGGGATACGGTCGATAATCTCTTTCAGGACGCGATCCTGCAATGCCTGCTGCGAGGCCATAATCTGGCGGCCATACGCATTTTCTTGTTGCAGATAATCCAGCACTTCTGGCTGCGAGCGGGTGTCATCTCGCAGCCAGTAATAATTATCAACACGGGTATCGCCATGATTCGTCATGGCGTGGGGAATACGAGAAGCTTTTGGTAGCATGTCATTGTTCTTTTGCTTAAACATCCTATAAGGGTGGCAAAAGACAGCAATGATGCAAGCGAAACATGCGCCTTAACGGTAAGTAATTAACCCGGTAAAGCCTGTTTTTGTTCCTTGAGATCCTGTTCAATGCCTTCACGAACATCCTGCGGGATCTTCAACGCATCGCCCAGCGCGTTCAGATAGCTACGCTCCATAAAGTGGTCGATATCAATCGCCGCACAGCTCAGGAAGTAAATTTCCAGCGCCTCTTCTTCGTTGCGGATCCCTTGTGCCAGGCGCTGAGGATCTAACGGTTGTTCAATGGCGCGTTCGATCAGAACGCGGCCCTGCTCTTCCACGCCTGCTTCACGGAGCTGCTGCTCAATGGCGGTACGTTCTTTGGCATCAATATGACCATCGCTTTTCGCCGCAAAAACCAGCGCCAGGATCAGTCGTTCGGTTCGCTCATCCAGCGGCGAGCTTTGTGCACCGAACTGCGGCTCACCCTGATGCGCCGCGCGAACCTTATCTTTGTATTTGTTCCATAACACGGTACCGGCAACCGCACCGCCGCCCACCAGAAGCGCGCTGGTGCCGTATTTACTCAGTAATTTACGTGAAGATTTGTTGGCAACCAGTAATCCTGCCAGACCGCCTAACGCGCCGGGAACCAGAAGTTTACTCAGCCCTTGCTCACCAGAAGATGACGCGGAAGATCCTTTTTGCCCAAGAAGAGATTGAAGTTGATTCAGCCAGTTAGCCATGTTGCCCCTCAAGTACAGACGAATAATCATCAAAGCGTACCCGAGGGGATGTCAGGAAGTGTTCAGGTCATCAAAAGAAGTGCAAATACCTTCTACCTTCGTTACTGCGACTGATACTCCGCCGTTCCGGCTTTGCAGTCGACTTTTACCTGGTAGTGAATATCCGCGCTTTTACCGCGAACCGTGAGGGGAACTGACCATTTCCCATCTTTGCCCGTAATATCGGGCGTGTTGACCCAGGCGACAGGATCGGCTTGCCCGACACGTTTTTGATCGTCAGCCCAGCGCGCGATGCGATTTTGCTGATAATCACGTTTCACGCTCGCCGCGATACCGTCAGCATTCAGTCCTTCGCACTTGGGGAACTGAACTTTCTTGCTTTCCATATTTGCCGCAAATACAGCTACGCTGGCAGACAACAACAGCAGGCTCAACAACGCTCTTTTTTTATACATTCTTTTCTCCTTAATCTCCCCTTCGTCCTTCAGGTTGCCTGTTGCAACGTGAAAAGACGTCAGGGATTGCACAATGATTCAGGGAAAAGCATGGTACAAAACGTCAGGAGCGCAAGTCGTTTCAGGCAGCCTGAGTATCATCCTCAGCGTGCGCATCGTTTTCGACCGCCTGCGGAGAGGGCAGCTTGCCGTTTTTCAGAATGGCGCTCAGCACATCTTTCTGCTCAGCCAGCCACAGGGAAAGCGCTTCGCGCTGCTCGTCTTCCAGCGCTACCGGCGATTGCTCCAGCCATGTGTCGAGCAAATCTGCTGTATCAAGCATTTTGTCATACGCATCGGCTTCCTTTTTGCTGGTAAACGACATTTTTTCCTCACCTTCCCGAATGACTACGTATTTAACTTCAACCGCCATTTTTGCAGCCTCTTAAATTACCTGTATTTATGTACAGTATATTCTTTTTGCGCCTTGAAATCAACCTGGTAATAAAGACAGACGCAAACGTTTTCGTATATACTGCGCCCAGATAAAACAGGGGATTAATTTATGACGTTATTAGGCACAGCGCTGCGTCCCGCAGCAACGCGAGTGATGTTATTAGGTTCAGGTGAACTGGGTAAAGAGGTGGCGATTGAATGCCAACGCCTGGGTGTGGAAGTCATTGCCGTGGATCGTTACCCCGACGCGCCAGCCATGCACGTTGCCCATCGCTCATACGTAATCAACATGCTGGATGGCGATGCTTTACGCCAGCTCGTCGAGCGTGAAAAACCACATTATATCGTGCCGGAAATAGAGGCGATTGCCACGGATATGCTGGTAAAACTGGAACAGGACGGTCAAAACATCGTGCCGTGCGCCCGGGCGACGCAGTTGACCATGAACCGCGAAGGAATCCGTCGTCTCGCCGCCGAAGAATTATCTCTACCGACCTCTTCTTACCGCTTTGCTGACAGCGAAGCCCGCTTTCGCGAGGCCGTCGCCGAAATCGGCTATCCCTGCATCGTGAAGCCGGTAATGAGTTCCTCCGGTAAGGGACAGAGCTTTATCCGTTCCGCCGATCAACTCACTGAAGCCTGGAATTATGCTCAACAAGGCGGCCGAGCAGGTGCCGGACGCGTTATCGTCGAAGGCGTAGTGAATTTTGATTTTGAAATCACCCTGCTTACCGTCAGCGCCGTTGATGGCGTGCATTTCTGCGCACCGGTAGGACATCGTCAGGAAGATGGCGATTATCGCGAATCATGGCAGCCGCAGCAAATGAGTGACCTGGCGCTGGCTCGAGCGCAGGAGATTGCCCGTAAGGTGGTGCTGGCGCTGGGCGGCCACGGTCTGTTTGGGGTAGAGCTATTTGTCTGCGGTGATGAGGTCATTTTCAGCGAAGTTTCCCCTCGCCCTCACGACACGGGTATGGTGACCTTGATTTCGCAGGATCTGTCTGAGTTTGCCCTGCATGTACGCGCATTTCTCGGTCTGCCGGTTGGCGCAATCCGTCAGTATGGGCCTTCTGCTTCTGCCGTTATTCTGCCGCAGCTTACCAGCCAGAATGTCACGTTTGATAACGTACAGGCCGCTGTGGGCACAGGTATGCAAGTCAGATTCTTCGGCAAGCCAGACATCGACGGGAGCCGTCGTATGGGCGTTGTGCTGGCCACAGCGCAGAGTATTGAAGACGCGGTGACACGCGCGAAAGACGCGGCGGCACAGGTGAAAGTCGCAGGATAAAAAACGGGCCAGATGGCCCGTTTCAGACTCGCAGGCCCGGTAATGATTACCGGGCATTTTGCGTTATTACAGCTTCGCGCCTTCGACTGCTTCACGAGCCAGCTTGGTAATGCGTGCGTAATCACCAGCTTCCAGCGCATCTGCCGGAACCAGCCAGGAACCACCGATGCACAGCACGCTTTTCAGTGCCAGGTAATCACGGTAGTTCGCTGGAGAGATACCGCCGGTTGGGCAGAAACGGACCTGAGAGAACGGACCCGCAATTGCCTGCAGCGCTTTAGTACCGCCGTTTGCTTCCGCCGGGAAGAATTTGAACTCTTTCAAACCGTAGTCCATACCCAGCATCAGTTCAGACACGGTGCTGATGCCTGGGATCAGCGGAATAGTGCCTTCAGTTGCAGCTTTCAACAGCGGCTCGGTCAGGCCCGGGCTGATAGCAAACTGCGCACCCGCTTCAGTGACTTCAGCCAGCTGTTGTGGATTCAGTACGGTACCCGCACCAACGATAGCGTCGGGAACTTCTTTTGCGATCGCGCGAATGGCATCCATCGCACATGCGGTACGTAAGGTCACTTCCAGAACGCGCACGCCCCCTGCAACCAGCGCTTTTGCCATTGGCACCGCGTGTTCCAGTTTATTAACCACGATAACCGGTACAACCGGGCCAGTGGTCAGGATTGCTTCTGCACTTGTCTTCCAGTTTTTCATCAGAGTTTTCTCTCGCCTGATTACAAAATAAGTCTTAAAAAGTGATACAGGTTGCGCCCTGCTCCGCACCGGACAGCTTTTCACGCAACGCGCTGAACATTTCACGTCCCGTACCCACGCGCGATGCGCTGAGATCAGGAATGTGTGGCTGACGGGAGGCAAGTTCCTCTTCATCCACCAGCAGCGTCAATTCACCTGTCTGTCCATTCACACGAATGATGTCGCCATCGCGTACTTTTGCCAGCAGCCCGCCATCATAGGCTTCCGGGGTTACATGGATTGCTGAAGGCACTTTACCTGAAGCACCTGAAAGTCGTCCATCGGTAACTAACGCAATTTTGAAACAACGGTCCAATAATACACCAAGTGGCGGCATGAGTTTATGTAATTCTGGCATTCCGTTCGCTTTTGGCCCCTGATGGCGCACAACCACCACGCAATCCCGGTCAAGCAGACCGGCATCGAACGCGGGTAACACATCATGCTGACTTTCAAAGACGACTGCCGGTGCTTCAATAATCTGGTTTTCTACCGGTACCGCCGACGTTTTCATCACCGCACGCCCGAGGTTGCCGCTCAGCACTTTGGTGCCGCCGTGGTGGGAGAATGGTTGGTCAAAGGTGGCGATCACGTTGCTGTCCAGAGACTTCACCGCCCCTTCGCGCCAGTCCAGTTCACCCTCGTTAAGCCACGGTTCCATGGTGTAGCGGGATAAACCGAATCCGGCAACGGTGTTCACATCTTCATGTAGCAGACCCGCATTAAGCAGTTCACGCATTAACACCGGTACGCCACCCGCCGCCTGGAAGTGGTTAATATCTGCCGGACCATTCGGGTACAGACGCGCCATCAGCGGCACGATATCGGACAGATCGGAGAAATCATCCCAGTTAATCAGAATCCCGGCCGCACGCGCCATAGCCACCAGGTGCATCGTATGGTTGGTAGAGCCCCCGGTCGCCAGCAGCGCCACAATACCGTTCACTACCACTTTTTCATCGATCATTTTACCGATCGGCATCCATTCATTGCCGTTGCCGGTCAGGCGTGTTACCTGACGGGCTGCAGCCGCGGTCAGCGCTTCACGCAGCGGCGCATCAGGATGTACAAATGAGGAGCCAGGCAGTTGCATACCCATAAACTCCACCACCATCTGGTTAGTGTTCGCCGTGCCGTAGAACGTACAGGTACCCGGAGCGTGATAAGACGCCGCTTCGGATTCAAGGAGCGCCATGCGATCGACTTTACCTTCAGCATACAGCTGACGGATACGCACTTTTTCTTTGTTCGCCAGACCGCTCGCCATCGGACCGGAAGGAATAAAGATTGACGGCAGATGACCAAATGACAGCGCAGCCATTACCAGGCCCGGGACAATTTTGTCGCACACGCCGAGGAACAACGCGCCGTCGAACATGTTGTGGGAAAGGCCCACTGCAGCAGACATCGCAATCACTTCACGACTGAGCAGCGAAAGCTCCATACCATCCTGTCCCTGGGTCACACCGTCGCACATTGCAGGTACACCGCCAGCAACCTGGCCTACTGCATTGGCTTCATGCAGTGCTTTACGAATGATGGCCGGATAGTGTTCATACGGCTGATGCGCGGAAAGCATGTCGTTATAGGAGGTAATGATCGCGATATTGTTACGCAGCATGCTTTTCAGCGAGGCCTTATCGTCCGGCTGACACGCAGCAAAACCATGCGCCAGGTTACCGCATGCCAGTTGCGAGCGATGAACGGTAGTTGATTTCGCTTGTTCAATACGGGCGAGGTAGGCGGAACGTGTGTCACGAGAACGTTCGACGATACGTTGTGTTACGCGTAACAAATTCGGATTCATAGAGGCTCCTAAAATTTATCTGTCAGAGCGTTGGATCAACAATGTGTTTCAGTTGGGTAAAAATAGCTGAATCGCTTGTTGGCCGTAGCTCAGGGGCAAAATCGTTTCAGGCAGTGTAATAAAAAAAGCCCCGCGGGTGAATCCACGCGGAGCTTAAAAGTGCAAAAATTATTCTACAATCTGTGTTAGATCATGTTACCGGTAAAATAACACCTATGGGCTAGATGATATTTTACTCGAATTCGTTCCAGGAACGACCATCTCGGGTAATCATCGCCACAGAAGCAACCGGGCCCCAGGTCCCTGCCTGATACGGCTTCGGCGCGTCGTTGTCCATCGCCCAGGCTTCGGTAATTGAGTCGACCCACTTCCATGCTTCTTCAACTTCATCACGACGCACAAACAGCGCCTGAATTCCGCGCATTGTTTCAAGCAGCAGACGCTCATAGGCATCGGCAAGGTGCGTCTGGTTGAAGGTTTCGGAATAGCTCAGATCAAGCTTGGTAATTTGCAGATTATGCTTGTGATCCAGACCCGGCACTTTGTTCAGTACCTGGATATCGACACCTTCATCAGGCTGCAAACGGATGGTCAACTTGTTCTGCGGCAGATCCTGCCAGGATTCTCTGAACAGATTCAGCTCAGGCGTTTTGAAGTAAACCACCACTTCAGAGCACTTCGTCGGTAAACGTTTACCGGTACGCAGGTAGAACGGAACTCCCGCCCAGCGCCAGTTATCGATATCCACACGGATCGCCACAAACGTTTCCGTATTGCTGCTCTTGTTCGCGCCTTCTTCTTCCAGATACCCCGGCACTTTTTTGCCCTGGGCAAAACCCGCGGTGTACTGACCGCGAACCGTTTTTTCACGTACGTTCGAACGATCGATACGACGCAGCGATTTCAGTACCTTCACTTTTTCATCACGAATGCTGTCGGCGCTCAGATCGGACGGCGGAGACATCGCAATCATGCACAGGATCTGCAGCAGGTGGTTCTGAATCATGTCGCGCATTTGACCTGCCTGGTCAAAATAGCCCCAACGGCCTTCAATACCCACTTCTTCCGCCACGGTAATTTCTACGTGATCGATAGTGCGGTTATCCCAGTTGTTCACAAACAGGGAGTTGGCAAAACGCAGTGCCAGCAGATTCAGGACCGTCTCTTTGCCAAGATAGTGGTCGATACGATAAACCTGACACTCTTCGAAATACTCGCCGACCTGATCGTTGATTTCACGGGATGTTGCCAGCGACGTACCCAGCGGTTTTTCCATCACAACACGGGCTGGTTTAGCATTCAGCTTTGCTTCACCCAGGCCTTTGCAGATCGCGCCAAAGGTGCTCGGCGGCATCGCGAAATAGTTAATGGTGGTACGTGATTTTTGATCCAGCATTTCGCCCAGACGGCTAAACGCGGCGGTGTCATTGACGTCCAGATTACAAAACTCCAGACGACCGCTGAGAGTCTCCCACAAACCTTCGTCGATTTTTTCTTTCATGAAGGTTTCGAGCGCTTCACGCACAACCTTGGTATAGGCTGCTTTGTCCCAGTCGGCACGCCCTACCCCAATGATACGGGTTTCCGGGTTAATCTGGCCGGCCTTTTCCAGTTGATACAGGGAAGGCAGCAATTTCCGCCGCGCCAGGTCGCCCTTCGCGCCGAAAATGACCAGGTCACATGCCTGGGCTGTTTGCGTTACCGCCATGTCATTCTCCTCAATTAAGTGCCTGGTGCTTTTGCCAGACACTGGTTGTAATTTTATTACAGTGCACTGTACTGCTTTTACGTGAATCCGGAAACCGTAAACGCTTATCCAGCCGTGCTGTTACCGCGAACAGTCGCTTTATGGGCGTTTGTCGTCGCAAATTGGACAAAAAAGTCATCTTTTTTCGTACCCCTGAAGACGTAAGAAAACCCGACTCCGATCATGTAATGAAAAAAAACAACAACTATTCTGTCCATTTTGCCCCGTTGCTGCATTAGCAGGGGTAATATCTATACACGAAATTATGCCCCGATTTCTCCGTATCATTGAAATCGTTTTGCCCATGACCCATGAGTCTACCTACATCATGAATATGCTGGAAAAAATCCAGTTAAAACTGGAACAGTTGAGCAAGTCAGAGCGTAAAGTCGCCGACATTATTCTTGCCTCTCCCGAGCGGGCAATCCATTCAAGCATCGCCACACTTGCTGTGGAAGCCAATGTCAGCGAACCGACGGTGAACCGTTTCTGTCGCAGCATGGATACCCGCGGCTTCCCTGATTTTAAACTGCATCTGGCGCAAAGTCTGGCAAATGGCACCCCATATGTTAATCGCAATGTGGATGAGGATGACAGCGTAGAATCTTACACGGGGAAAATCTTCGAGTCAGCGATGGCAAGCCTCGACCACGTCCGCCAGTCTCTGGATAACGCAGCGGTAAACCGGGCAGTAGATTTATTAACTCAGGCGAAAAAAATTGCCTTCTTTGGCCTCGGTTCTTCTGCCGCAGTGGCGCATGACGCAATGAATAAATTTTTCCGGTTTAACGTACCGGTAATCTATTCCGACGATATTGTTCTGCAACGCATGAGTTGCATGAATTGTAGTGACGACGACGTTATTGTGCTTATTTCTCATACTGGAAGAACCAAAAGTCTGGTGGAACTGGCGCAGTTGGCGCGGGAAAATGACGCCATGGTTATCGCCCTCACCTCTCCCGGCACGCCACTGGCGCGTGAAGCAACGCTGGCAATTACTCTCGATGTACCGGAAGATACTGACATTTATATGCCCATGGTCTCTCGACTTGCTCAACTGACCGTGATAGATGTGCTGGCTACAGGATTTACTTTGCGCCGTGGGGCAAAATTTAGAGATAACTTGAAGCGTGTCAAGGAAGCGCTCAAGGAATCGCGTTTTGATAAAGAATTACTCATCAAGAGTGATGACCGCTAAAAGCAATAACAATGTTCTACCCTTTTATCATCCGGGTCGTTCATTTACCGTTAATATTTGAGAACGACCGGATTAATGTTCACGCAACACCAAGTTGTTTCAGTCAACGGAGTATTACATGTCCAGAAGGCTTCGCAGAACCAAAATCGTTACCACGTTAGGCCCGGCAACTGACCGCGATAATAACCTTGAAAAGATTATCGCCGCGGGTGCGAACGTCGTACGTATGAACTTTTCTCACGGCTCTCCAGAAGATCACAAACTGCGGGCGGATAAAGTCCGTGAAATTGCCGCAAAACTGGGACGTCATGTAGCTATTTTGGGTGACCTGCAGGGACCTAAAATCCGCGTATCAACCTTTAAAGAAGGTAAAGTATTTCTTAACGTTGGCGACAAGTTCCTGTTAGACGCCAACCTCGGCAAAGGCGAAGGCGACAAAGAAAAAGTCGGTATTGATTATAAAGGACTGCCTGCTGACGTCGTCCCAGGCGATATCCTGCTGCTCGACGACGGCCGCGTACAGCTTAAAGTGCTGGAAGTTCAGGGCATGAAAGTCTTCACCGAAGTTACCGTCGGTGGCCCGCTGTCCAACAATAAGGGCATTAACAAACTGGGCGGCGGTCTCTCTGCTGAAGCCCTGACCGAAAAAGACAAAGCCGACATCGTCACCGCTGCGCAAATCAGCGTTGACTATCTGGCCGTCTCCTTCCCGCGCTGCGGCGAAGATCTGAACTATGCCCGCCGTCTGGCGCGCGACGCTGGCTGCGATGCGAAAATTGTCGCCAAGGTAGAACGTGCAGAAGCCGTCTGCGACCAGAATGCGATGGATGACATCATCCTTGCCTCCGACGTGGTGATGGTGGCGCGTGGCGACCTGGGCGTTGAAATTGGCGATCCTGAGCTGGTAGGTATTCAGAAAGCGTTGATTCGCCGCGCACGTCAGCTGAACCGTGCGGTCATTACCGCCACGCAGATGATGGAGTCGATGATCACCAACCCAATGCCGACCCGTGCGGAAGTGATGGACGTGGCTAACGCCGTCCTCGACGGTACCGATGCCGTTATGCTCTCTGCAGAAACTGCAGCAGGTCAGTACCCGGCTGAAACCGTCGCGGCTATGGCGCGCGTCTGTTTGGGTGCTGAGAAGATCCCGAGCATCAACGTCTCTAAACACCGCCTTGACGTGCAGTTTGATAACGTTGAAGAAGCGATTGCCATGTCAGCGATGTATGCCGCTAACCACCTGAAAGGGGTCACCGCTATCATCACAATGACGGAATCCGGTCGTACTGCGCTGATGACTTCACGTATCAGTTCTGGTCTGCCGATTTTCGCGATGTCTCGTCATGAACGTACGCTGAATCTGACTTCCCTGTATCGCGGTGTCACCCCGGTTCACTTTGACAGCGAAACAGACGGCGTCGTTGCCGCCAGTGAAGCAGTGAACCTGCTGCGCGATAAAGGCTATCTGGTTTCCGGCGACCTGGTCATTGTGACGCAAGGCGATGTCATGAGCACCATTGGCTCAACGAATACCACGCGTATTCTGACCGTCGAGTAACGCCCCGTTTGATGTAAAAAAGCCTCTCGATTGAGAGGCTTTTTTTTATTTCTTCGGATAAAGATCTTTACGCTTATAAGGCTCAATTTCACCGGGTTTGCGCGTCTTAAGCAGTTTTAGAATCCAGGTGTATTGCTCGAGATGCGGCGTCACAAAGATTTCCACTTCTTCGTTCATTCGTCTGGCAATGGTGTGGTCATCCGCCGTCAGGATGTCATCCATCGGAGGACGAACCTGAATCGTTAAGCGATGCGTTTTACTATTGTATACTGGGAACAGCGGCACCACACGGGCATGACACACCTTCATCAGGCGGCCAATCGCCGGTAACGTGGCTTTATAGGTAGCAAAAAAATCCACAAACTCGCTGTGCTCAGGGCCATGGTCCTGATCCGGCAGGTAGTATCCCCAATATCCCTGACGTACAGACTGAATAAACGGTTTGATGCCATCATTACGCGCATGCAAACGACCACCGAAACGACGGCGTACCGTGTTCCACACATAATCGAATACCGGATTTCCCTGATTGTGGAACATCGCAGCCATTTTCTGTCCCTGGGAAGCCATCAGCATCGCTGGGATATCTACGCCCCAACCATGAGGAACCAGAAAAATCACTTTTTCATCGTTGCGACGCATCTCTTCGATGATTTCCAGCCCCTGCCAGTCGACCCGATGCTGAATTTTTTCCGGGCCGCGTATGGCGAGTTCCGACATCATGACCATCGCCTGAGGTGCAGTCGCAAACATCTCATCGACAATAGCTTCACGCTCAGCTTCGCTGCGTTCAGGAAAGCAGAGGGATAAATTGATCAGTGCTCTGCGACGCGAGCTTTTTCCCAGCCGCCCGGCCATTCTTCCGAGCTTTGCCAGAATTGGATCGCGAAATGATGCCGGCGTTAACGAAATACCTGCTATCGCCGCCACACCAAGCCATGCACCCCAGTAGCGCGGATGGCGAAATGATTTGTGAAACTCAGGGATATATTCAATATTCTTTTTTTTCGTTTCCATGCTCTTCCAGTGTCTGGTGCGGCGAAAAGTAGATCTGCTGATAGTGTAGCGGCGCGCGATGCGCCGTACAAAATAAAAAAGCCGGCACGCATAACGTACCGGCTCTGTCAGCGTGTTAATTAATCGAAACGCAACTGAGGAACAACCTCTTTCACCTGTGCCAGGTAATCGGTGCGATCCGACCCGGTCAGACCTTCTGTGCGCGGCAGTTTCGCCGTCAGAGGATTCACTGCCTGCTGGTTGATCCAGACTTCGTAGTGCAGATGCGGACCCGTTGAACGCCCGGTATTGCCAGACAGCGCGATACGATCGCCACGTTTCACTTTTTGTCCTGGTTTGACCAACAACTTACGCAGGTGCATATAACGCGTGGTATAGGTGCGACCATGACGAACCGCAACATAGTATCCGGCTGCGCCGCTGCGCTTGGCTACAACCACTTCGCCATCACCCACCGACAGCACCGGCGTCCCCTGCGGCATCGCAAAGTCGACACCTTTGTGCGGCGCAACGCGTCCGGTCACTGGGTTCAGACGACGCGGGTTAAAGTTGGAAGAGATGCGGAACTGCTTAGCCGTCGGGAAACGCATGAAGCCTTTCGCCAGTCCGGTACCGTTGCGGTCATAGAACTTACCGTCTTCAGCACGGATAGCGTAATAATCTTTACCTTCAGAACGCAAGCGTACGCCCAACAGTTGGCTTTGCTCACGCTTACCGTCCAGCATTTCGCGAGACATCAGTACCGAGAACTCATCGCCTTTTTTCAGTTTGCGGAAATCCATCTGCCACTGCATGGCCTTAATCACTGCGCTGATTTCAGAGCTGGTCAGTCCGGCATCTTTGGCACTGGCGACAAAACTTCCGCCCACGGTGCCTTTGATTCGGCTGTTAACCCAATCGCCCTGCTGCATTTCGCTGCTCATTTTGAAACCCGTCGCGGTGCGATCGTAAGTACGGGTTTCACGTCGGGAGACTTCCCAGGTCAGGCGCTGCAAATCACCTTCCGCGCCTAACGTCCAGGAAAGTTGCTGACCAATTTTCAGGTTACGCAGTTGTTTGTCGGAAGCCGCGAGTTGGCTGATGTCACCCATATCGATGCCGTACTGATTCAGAATACTGCTCAGCGTATCGCCCGTGGAGACGACATACTCATGCACGCCGGCTTCACCAGACGTTTTGTCATCCAGTTCGTCCTGTGGGATGGCTTCGTCTTCCTGAGCGGCCTGATCGATAGGTTCGCTGGCCTCAGGCAATAGTGAACGAATCTCGCTTTTTTCCAGCTCGATAGTTTTGACGATGGGTGCAGAATCAGGATGGTAAACATAGGGCCGCCAGACAGCGACGGCCAATGTCAGTACGGTAAGCGACCCCAGCATAACGCGATGGGGCCGCGGCAGATTATTAAATGCCAGAGCGACAGAGCGGGCTATCTGTTGCACGTAATCACTTCCTCATTAATCTCCTTTCAGGCAGCTCGCATACTGGTTGGCTAATTGGTTCAAAAACGCTGAATAGCTTGTTTTACCCAGTTTGATATTCGTTCCGAGCGGATCCAACGTTCCCATTCGAACGGATGTCCCTCTCGCGACGGCTTCAACGACCGCTGGCCTGAACTGTGGCTCAGCAAAAACGCAGGTTGCTTTTTGCTCAACCAACTGTGTTCTTATTTCATGTAAACGCTGCGCACCAGGTTGAATCTCAGGGTTCACGGTAAAGTGACCAAGCGGTGTTAGTCCGTAGTGTTTTTCGTAGTAGCCATAGGCGTCATGAAAAACGAAGTAACCTTTTCCCTTGAGCGGCGCGAGCTCGTTACCTACCTGCTTATCGGTTGCGGCTAATTGTGCCTCAAAATCCTTCAGGTTGGCGTCAAGTTTGGCTCGACTTTGCGGCATAAGTTCCACTAATTTTTCATGGATTGCAACCGCTGAGGCCCGTGCTATCTCTGGGGAAAGCCAAAGATGCATGTTGTAATCGCCGTGATGGTGATGCTCGTCACTTTTTTCACTGCCGGCATCATTATGTCCATGATCGTCATCATCGTCGTCAGCACCTTTCATGAGTAACGGTTTCACGTCATTGAGCTGCGCAATCGTTACCTGTTTTGCGTTAGGAATATTCTTGACTGATTTTTCCATAAACGCTTCCATCTCAGGTCCAATCCAAACGACTAAGTCCGCGCCCTGTAAGCGTTTTACGTCTGAAGGACGCAATGAGTAATCGTGTTCGGAAGCCCCGTCAGGCAGCAGAACCTGGGTGTCAGTAACCCCGTCAGCAATGGCTGAAGCGATAAACCCCAGTGGCTTAAGAGAAGCCACGACAGCGGCATTTGCCGACTGTGTTGCACTACCCCAAAGAGCAGCGGATAATGCTGCGAAAAGAAGCGTATTTTTATGTAACATAATGCGACCAATCATCGTAATGAATGTGAGAATTGTGATATTATAACATTCTATAACTTCTGCAAGACTAAAATTGATATGACGACTTTGGTTTCACTGGAAAATGTCTCGGTCTCTTATGGTCAACGCCGCGTCCTCTCTGACGTATCGCTTGAACTTCGACCCGGTAAAATATTGACGCTTCTCGGTCCAAATGGTGCCGGGAAATCTACGCTGGTGCGCGTTGTATTAGGGCTGGTAGAGGCTGATGAGGGAGTTATCAAGCGTAATGGTCGATTGCGGATTGGCTATGTGCCGCAAAAACTGTACCTCGATACGACGCTTCCGCTGACGGTAAGTCGGTTTATGCGCCTACGTCCCGGCACCAAAAAAGAAGATATCCTTCCGGCACTGAAGCGTGTTCAGGCCGGACATCTGATGAATGCGCCGATGCAAAAACTCTCTGGCGGGGAGACACAACGCGTCCTGTTGGCCCGTGCTTTATTGAATAAACCTCAGCTACTGGTGCTTGATGAGCCAACCCAGGGCGTGGATGTCAATGGGCAGGTCGCACTGTACGATCTTATCGACCAGTTGCGACGTGAACTGGATTGCGCCGTACTGATGGTTTCTCATGACCTGCATCTGGTGATGGCAAAAACCGATGAGGTACTGTGCCTGAACCATCATATTTGTTGTTCTGGTGCGCCGGAAGTGGTTTCCATGCACCCGGAATTCATCTCAATGTTCGGACAACGCGGTGCCGAACAACTCGGAATTTACCGTCATAATCATAATCACCGCCACGATTTACAGGGTCGTATCGTCTTACGCCGGGGAAATGGTCACTCATGATTGAATTGTTATTACCCGGTTGGTTAGCCGGGATCATGCTGGCCTGTGCCGCTGGCCCGCTCGGCTCGTTTGTGGTCTGGCGTAGAATGTCTTATTTCGGTGATACGCTGGCCCACGCTTCGCTACTGGGGGTCGCCTTTGGCCTGCTGCTGGATGTAAACCCTTTCTATGCGGTCATCGTCGTCACCTTATTGCTGGCAGGCGGTCTGGTATGGCTGGAAAAGCGCCCTCACCTTGCGATCGATACTTTATTGGGCATTATGGCCCACAGCGCGCTGTCATTAGGGCTGGTTGTCGTCAGCCTGATGTCCAATATCCGTGTGGATCTGATGGCCTATCTGTTTGGTGATTTGCTCGCCGTGACGCCAGAAGATCTTATCTCCATCGCCATTGGGGTGGTTATCGTTCTGGCGATTTTGTTCTGGCAGTGGCGCAACCTGCTGTCGATGACCATCAGTCCGGATCTGGCATTTGTGGATGGCGTGAAGCTGCAACGCGTTAAGCTACTGCTGATGCTGGTCACAGCATTAACTATTGGCGTGGCGATGAAATTTGTCGGGGCGTTAATTATCACCTCGCTGCTTATTATCCCTGCGGCAACCGCCCGTCGCTTTGCCCGTACGCCAGAACAGATGGCAGGGGTTGCCGTTGGTGTGGGAATGATAGCGGTTACAGGCGGGCTGACCTTCTCGGCCTTCTATGACACCCCGGCAGGTCCTTCCGTGGTGCTGTGTGCTGCGCTGCTGTTTATCTTCAGCATGATGAAAAAACAGGCGAGCTAATGCGTATTTTAGCCGGATGGAGGCTATCGCCTTATCCGGCTTTTTATTTCATGAACGAAATGACTCCCTTCCCGCGGTTTATTAAATGTTTATCCCCACAGCCACATAATCAGCGTTAAACTATTTATACCGTTATTTTAGGGAGAAACGATGATGCGCGTACTGGTTGTCGAGGATAATGCTTTATTACGCCACCACCTCAAGGTTCAGTTACAGGATTTAGGGCATCAGGTGGATGATGCAGAAGATGCGAAGGAAGCGGACTATTATCTGAATGAACATCTGCCGGATATCGCGATCGTTGATTTAGGACTCCCCGATGAAGACGGTTTGTCATTGATCCGCCGTTGGCGCAGCAATGAGGTTTCGTTGCCGATTCTGGTGTTAACCGCGCGTGAAGGCTGGCAAGACAAGGTGGAAGTACTCAGCGCCGGAGCCGACGATTACGTCACAAAACCGTTTCATATCGAAGAGGTGGCTGCGCGCATGCAGGCACTGATGCGTCGCAACAGCGGTCTGGCATCGCAGATTATTTCTCTTCCTCCTTTCCAGGTGGACCTCTCTCGACGCGAGTTATCCGTCAATGATGAAGTTATCAAGCTCACGGCGTTCGAATACACCATTATGGAAACACTTATCCGTAACAACGGCAAAGTGGTCAGTAAAGATTCGCTCATGTTACAGCTTTACCCGGATGCCGAGCTGCGTGAAAGCCACACCATTGATGTTCTGATGGGGCGTCTGCGTAAAAAAATACAGGCGCAATACCCAGATGATGTCATCACCACCGTGCGTGGCCAGGGATATCTTTTTGAACTGCGCTAATGAATAAATTATTGCGTCATTTTTTCCCGTTATCACTGCGGTTGCGCTTTTTACTGGCAACCGCGGGCGTGGTATTGGTGCTTTCGCTGGCCTACGGCATGGTTGCCCTGGTGGGCTACAGCGTCAGCTTTGATAAAACAACGTTCCGCCTGCTGCGGGGTGAAAGTAACCTGTTCTATACCCTGGCAAAATGGGAGAACGGTAAGATAAACGTCGAGCTGCCTGAGAATCTCGATATGCAAAGCCCAACAATGTCGCTGATCTATAACGAAGACGGTGAGTTGTTGTGGGCGCAGCGCAATGTTCCCTGGCTGACGCACAGTATCCAACCGGAATGGCTAAAAGCGAACGGTTTTCATGAGATTGAAGCCAATGTAGATGCCACCAGCACCTTACTGGGCGAAGATCACTCCGCTCAGCAGCAGCTAAAAGAAGTCAGAGAAGATGACGACGATGCCGAAATGACCCACTCGGTCGCCGTGAACGTCTACCCCGCCACTGCCAGAATGCCACAGTTGACCATTGTGGTTGTCGATACCATTCCTATTGAGCTAAAGCGCTCGTATATGGTCTGGAGTTGGTTTATTTATGTGCTGGTCGCCAATCTGTTGCTGGTCATTCCGCTGTTATGGGTAGCCGCCTGGTGGAGTCTGCGGCCTATCGAATCGCTGGCGCGTGAAGTCCGTGAGCTTGAGGAACATCATCGAGAGATGCTAAACCCCGCCACCACGCGCGAACTGACCAGCCTGGTCCGCAATCTTAATCGACTTTTAAAAAGCGAACGCGAGCGCTACGACAAATACCGTACGACGTTAACAGACCTCACCCATAGCCTGAAAACACCGCTGGCGGTATTACAGAGTACGCTCCGCTCGATGCGTAATGAAAAAATGAACGTAAGCGACGCGGAACCCATCATGCTGGAACAAATCAGCCGTATTTCCCAGCAGATTGGCTATTACCTGCATCGCGCCAGCATGCGTGGCAGCAGCGTGCTGCTTAGCCGCGAACTGCATCCGGTCGCGCCGTTGCTGGATAAACTCACCTCGGCGCTAAATAAGGTGTATCAGCGTAAAGGCGTCAACATAAATCTCGATATCTCACCCGAAATCAGTTTTGTGGGCGAACAGAACGATTTTGTCGAAGTGATGGGCAACGTGCTGGATAACGCATGTAAATATTGTCTGGAGTTTGTCGAGATTTCAGCGCATTTGTCCGAGGATCAGCTACACATTCTGGTTGAAGATGATGGTCCTGGTATTCCGCAAAGCAAACGGGAAGTGGTGTTTGACCGTGGACAGCGTGTCGATACGCTACGACCAGGGCAAGGCGTTGGACTGGCGGTGGCGCGAGAAATCACCGAACAGTATGACGGGCAGATTATTGCAGGCGATAGCCTGCTGGGTGGCGCGCGCATGGAAGTTATTTTTGGCCGCCAGCAGCCGGGGCAGATAGACGAGTAATCGCCGCATGTAATAAATATGTACTGATTTCCCGCTTGCGGTTAAGTATCCGTTATAATCGGTTGCAGATACCAGCCTGCGGGATGCTCATTATGGAATACCAACTCACACTTAACTGGCCCGATTTTCTTGAACGCCACTGGCAGAAACGCCCGGTGGTCTTAAAACGCGGGTTTAACAACTTTATTGATCCACTCTCTCCTGACGAACTGGCTGGACTGGCAATGGAAAGCGAAGTCGACAGTCGACTCGTCAGCCACCAGGACGGTAAATGGCAGGTTAGCCACGGTCCGTTCGAAAGCTATGATCATCTCGGCGAGAACAACTGGTCGCTGCTGGTACAGGCGGTCAATCACTGGCATGAGCCAACCGCCGCGCTGATGCGCCCGTTTCGCGAACTGCCGGACTGGCGGATTGACGATCTGATGATCTCCTTCTCCGTACCCGGTGGCGGCGTTGGCCCACATCTTGATCAGTACGATGTGTTTATCATTCAGGGAACCGGGCGACGTCGCTGGCGCGTGGGCGAAAAACTGCAGTTGAAGCAGCACTGCCCTCACCCGGACCTGCTGCAGGTCGCCCCGTTTGAAGCCATCATCGATGAAGAGCTGGAACCCGGCGATATCCTGTACATTCCACCAGGATTCCCGCACGAAGGCTATGCGCTGGAAAACGCCATGAACTATTCGGTCGGTTTCCGCGCGCCGAATACTCGCGAACTGATCAGCGGCTTCGCCGATTACGTTTTGCAACGTGAGCTGGGCAGCACGTATTACAGCGATCCTGACCTGCCGCCGCGCGATCATCCGGCTGACGTTCTGCCGCAGGAAATGGACAAGCTGCGTGAAATGATGCTTGGACTGATTAATCAGCCGGAACATTTCCAGCAGTGGTTTGGCGAGTTTATATCTCAGTCTCGTCATGAGCTGGATATTGCTCCACCGGAGCCGCCGTATCAGCCAGACGAAATTTACGATGCCCTGAAGCAAGGGGATGTGTTAGTGCGTCTGGGCGGATTGCGCGTATTGCGTATCGGCGATGACGTCTACGCCAACGGTGAGAAAATTGATTCACCGCATCGCCCTGCCCTGGAAGCGCTTGCCAGCCATATTGTTCTGACAGCCGAGAACTTTGAGGATGCGCTGGAAGATCCGTCTTTCCTTGCCATGCTTGCCGCACTGGTTAACAGCGGATACTGGTTCTTCGAAGGATAATACGAACGGTGCCTGATGCGACGCTAGCGCGTCCTATCAGGCCTTCTGGAGTGAAATACTGTAGGCCGGATAAGCGAAGCGCTATCCGGCATCTATCGATAAATTTACTGCTGCTTTGCGGTTAACTCCGCAATACGTACAATCACCCGCACCGCTTTTTCCATTCCTTCCAGAGTTACAAACTCATGTTTACCATGATAGTTGTAGCCTCCGGTGAACAGATTCGGACACGGTAATCCCATAAACGACAGCTGCGCGCCGTCGGTGCCGCCACGAATAGGCTTCAGCACCGGCTCAATATCGCAATCGCGCATCGCCTTCTGAGCGATATCCAGCACGTGCGGATGCTCAATCACTTTTTCGCGCATATTGTAGTAGCTGTCTTCAATCACCAGTTCGATATAGCAATCCGGGTGTAACCCTTTACCGACCTTTTTGGCGATCTCCATGATCTTGCGTTTGCGCGCTTCAAACTGCTTGCGGTCAAAATCACGGATGATGTAGTGCATATCCGCCCGATCGACCGTCCCTTTCATGCTCGCCAGATGATAAAAACCTTCGTAGCCTTCCGTCGTTTCCGGGCTTTCGTCTGCCGGAACCTCAGCATGAATACGAGCAGCCAGCGACAGCGCATTCACCATCACCCCTTTTGCGGTACCGGGATGGACATTGTTGCCGACAATTTTGATATTAACCGACGCGGCGTTGAAGTTTTCAAATTCCAGCTCTCCCACGCCACCGCCGTCAACGGTATAGGCCCACTGCGCATCAAATGCCGCAACGTCAAAATGCTTCGCCCCTTTACCAACCTCTTCGTCCGGCGTAAAGGCCACGCGGATATCACCGTGCGGAATATCTTTTTGGATGAGCACCGCCAGCGCGGTCATGATTTCCGCCACGCCTGCTTTATCATCCGCGCCCAGCAGCGTTTTACCGTCTGTAGTGATCAGCGTCTGACCCAGAAGTTGATGCAGCACCGGGAACATCACCGGCGACAGAACTTCATCACCAATGCCTAACGCAATATCGCCGCCGCGATAGTTTTCAACGATTTGCGGATTAACGTTTTTACCGCTGAAATCCGGTGAGGTATCCACATGGGAAATAAAGCCGATCGCGGGAATATTGCCAGCAACGTTAGCGGGCAACGTGGCCATCAGCGTCCCCTTCTCGCTCAGTGAAATGTTAACCAGCCCCATCTCTTCGAGCTGTTGTTTGAGCAGTTGTAATAACTTCCACTGTCCTTCGGTGCTGGGTACCTGCCGCACGCCCGATTTTGATTGGGTGTCCAGCGACACGTAGTGTAAAAAACGCTCAAGTAGTTTATCCATGCAGTCACCCTCACTTTTTGTGACAACATTATCAATAAGCAACAAAAGACAAATATTGCGTCAGGTCACTTTTATCCCCGCAAGTGAGAATATTTCGCCCTGACATCCCCTCTGAATATAGGGCTAAGTCAGTAATTCGCAACAAGGATTGGCGATTACCATGGTTTGCCGTAGAATAACGGCCCTCATTAAGAGTCATCAAGGTGGTTAACCACGAACCCCGCAGCGGTCAGCCATCCGTTGCGTTTACATGGGACAGAGTAAAAAATTGAATAAACAACCGCGTTCGCTTTCTCCACTGGTGCAATTAGCGGGAATTCGCAAAAGTTTCGATGGCAAAGAGGTGATTTCCAGCCTGGATTTGACCATCAATAATGGCGAGTTTCTCACGCTGCTTGGCCCCTCTGGCTGCGGTAAAACAACCGTTCTTCGCCTGATTGCCGGTCTGGAAACGGTTGATTCCGGTCATATCATGTTGGACAACCAGGACATCACTCACGTTCCTGCGGAAAACCGCTACGTGAACACCGTCTTCCAAAGCTATGCGTTATTTCCCCACATGTCCGTATTTGAGAATGTGGCCTTTGGCTTACGCATGCAAAAAACGCCCGCAGCCGACATTACCCCGCGCGTTACCGAAGCTCTGCGCATGGTGCAGCTGGAAGAGTTCGCCCAGCGAAAACCGCATCAACTCTCCGGTGGACAGCAGCAGCGCGTGGCGATTGCCCGAGCGGTGGTCAATAAACCCCGTTTACTCCTGTTAGACGAATCTCTCTCTGCGCTGGACTACAAACTGCGCAAGCAGATGCAGAACGAACTGAAAGCGCTGCAACGTAAGCTTGGTATCACCTTTGTCTTTGTCACTCACGATCAGGAAGAGGCGCTGACCATGTCAGACCGTATCGTGGTGATGCGCGATGGCAAGATTGAGCAGGACGGTACGCCGCGCGAAATCTACGAAGAGCCGAAAAATCTGTTCGTCGCCGGGTTTATCGGTGAGATCAATATGTTTAACGCGACGGTGATAGAACGTCTGGACGAACAGCGCGTTCGTGCTAACGTTGAAGGTCGCGAGTGCAATATTTATGTCAACTTCGCGGTGATTCCCGGGCAGAAGCTGCACGTCCTGTTACGCCCTGAAGATCTGCGCGTTGATGAAATCAACGACGACAATCATATCGAAGGCCTGATCGGCTACGTGCGTGAACGCAACTACAAGGGCATGACGCTGGAGTCGGTTGTGGAACTGGAAAATGGCAAGATGGTGATGGTCAGTGAATTCTTCAACGAAGACGATCCTGACTTTGACCACTCTCTCGACCAGAAAATGGCGATTAACTGGGTAGAAAGCTGGGAGGTCGTACTGGCTGATGAAGAACACAAGTAAATTCCAGAGTGTGGTGATCGTCACCATTGTCGGTTGGCTTGTGTTATTTGTCTTTCTGCCCAACCTGATGATCATCGGCACCAGCTTTTTGACCCGCGACGACGCCAATTTCGTCAAAATGGTCTTTACGCTGGAAAACTATACACGCCTGCTCGATCCGCTCTATTTTGAGGTACTGGTTCACTCCCTCAATATGGCGCTGATTGCCACGCTCGCCTGTCTGGTGCTCGGCTATCCGTTTGCCTGGTTTTTGGTGAAACTGCCGGAAAAAGTGCGTCCATTGCTGCTGTTCCTGCTGATTGTTCCGTTCTGGACCAACTCGCTTATTCGCATCTACGGACTCAAAATATTCCTCAGTACCAAGGGCTACCTCAACGAATTTCTGTTGTGGATCGGCGTTATCGATACCCCCATTCGCATCATGTTTACCCCCAGCGCGGTGATTATCGGCCTGGTGTACATCCTGCTGCCGTTTATGGTGATGCCGCTCTATTCCAGCATTGAAAAGCTCGATAAACCGCTGCTGGAAGCCGCGCGCGATTTGGGCGCCAGTAAACTTCAGACCTTCACCCGCATCATTATTCCGTTAACGATGCCGGGAATTATCGCCGGATGCCTGCTGGTTATGCTGCCCGCAATGGGGCTGTTTTACGTTTCCGACTTAATGGGCGGGGCGAAAAACCTGCTGATTGGCAACGTGATTAAAGTTCAGTTCCTGAACATCCGCGATTGGCCGTTCGGTGCTGCCACCAGCATTACGCTGACCATCGTCATGGGTCTGATGCTGCTGATCTACTGGCGCGCCTCCCGCTTGCTGAACAAGAAGGTTAGCGACATTGATAGTTAACCGCTATTACTCAAAAAGTTAAAATGATCATGGCATGCAGTTTACCCTCAAGTAAACTGCATGCCAGGTCAGGAACGGGGATAAGATTTGTAAAATCAGAAAGGAATTGTAAACCCGCCAAAATATGCCGTCATGATACGCATGAATTTATTATCGATATTCAAGAAATTGTCTTCTGGATTCATCATCTTCAAGGTACTCAAATGAGAGAAGGCGAATTTTGGTAAGGTTATAAAACCACTCGCAATCGTTTCGTTGAATAATTTCGCCAGGCTTGAAACATATTCCTGATGCTTCCCGGATAATCGCATATTTACCATTATTAAACCTGGCCCTGTGGATACAGAAAGATTGACCAACCTGCCCATGACAGCTGTTCGAAAGGATATGTCCTTCAATAAAAATAGATTTTTTAGATTTCATCATCATATCCTCTCAAACTACAGTACAGGAGCAATATTGTCATTTCCCAACATCACTCACGTTAGGTGGCAGAAGCCGATCAGCCGCCGATACACCAGCATTCTGATGGTCTGAACAACAGCCCGCAGGCAGGGCACTCCAGAACCGCATCTTTTCTTAGTTTACCTGCTTTCTGATCGGCTCTGTATGCGCATACCGGGCAGGCAACATGCACCGGTCTTTCTTTAAAGTGCCTGAGTCCTTTTGTATAAGACATAAATAATTCTCTGAGGAACACAGTAATTATTATACGCCTTAATATAAAAATAACTGGCTTAAGTTATGTTAATTTATAATTAAATCAGGAGATCAGATATTGAAAATTAAACGTCTGATTTATGATATAATACCCTTCCGTGAGAAATTTATCATGAAATCAGAAGACACCCTTGACTGGTACCCGGCCCAGTTGCCACCAGTGAAAATTATTCTTGGCGAAGCCGTGCTGGCAGTCGGCAAACAGGGCCGACCTATTAATACCCGAACTTTGCTGGAATACCTTCAGGTCATGCAGGACAAGCAAAAAAAACGAGATGACAAAATCGCCATGCAGACAGCGATTGAGGTTCTCAGGGATAATCAGCGCATTAACGGCAGACGTTAATGCGCGTCCGGACTCAGTATCAGTTCTGAATAATCTCAACCGTATGGTTTTGTCCATCATCCCGCAGCGGTATTCTGTCATCAGGGAGGAGAGCACCATCCAGTGTAACGCGATATTCTGCATCGCCGCGTGAGACACTAATCTGATAATGGCTTTCGCCATATTGATAAGCCATAGAAAAAGACGGCCACCCATCCGGCAACCGGGCATGAACCGTCAGGTCAGCACCGGAACGTTTTATCCCCAGTAATTCCTCGGTAAGTAAACGCCAGGCCCAGCCTGATGAACCGGTATACCAGCTCCATCCGGCACGTCCGATATGGGGAGCGACGCTGTAAACATCAGCGCTCATGACATAAGGCTCGGCTTTATAGATCCCGACGGAGTTCACATTCAGAGTATGATTTATCGGGCTGAGCATGGACCAGAGTTGCCAGGCACGTTCGGCATTCCCCATTCGGGCAAATGCCATCACAGCCCAGATAGCGCCATGTGTATACTGCCCTCCGTTTTCCCGCACACCAGGCAGGTAGCCCTGTATGTACCCCGGATTTGGACCGTGCCCATCGAAAGGCGGTGTTAATAGTTTTATCAGTCCCCCCTCGCTATCCACAAGGTGCTTATCCAGCGCCTGCATGGCCTTTGCGCACCGTCCCGGGCTAGCGGCCCCGGACAATACTGACCAGCTCTGGGCAATCGCATCAATCCGGCAATCCTGTGATGCTTTCGACCCCAGGGGAGTACCATCGTCAAAATATCCACGCCGGTACCATTCGCCATCCCAGGCGTGGACTTCGAGATTACTTTGCAGGCGCACAGCCTGTGAACGGCACATTGAGGCGACACTTTCATCCAGCCTGCGATCAGCCAGCGCCGCAAACCGCTGCAAAATGTCGAACAGGAAGAAGCCCAGCCAGACGCTTTCACCCTTGCCGTCGATCCCCACCCGGTTCATGCCGTCATTCCAGTCACCCGCCCCCATCAGCGGCAGACCATGCTCCCCGAACTGTTGTCCATACTTAATGGCTTTGACGCAGTGTAACCAGAGCGTCTCTTCGGTACCGCTGATCACCGGCGTATCATAGGCAGACTCTTCACCAGGCTGAAGCGGACGTCCCTCCAGATAAGGAATACGTGTTTCCAGTACATCCATATCCCCCGTCGTTTCAACATAGTGGCAAACGGCAAGCGGAAGCCACAGATAGTCATCGGAACAGCGCGTGCGCACCCCGTTGCCGTGTGGCGGGTGCCACCAGTGCTGTACATCACCCTCAATAAATTGCCGTGATGCACACAGGATTATCTGTTCTCGCATCCGGTTCGGATCAGCATGGCTCAGCGCCAGCGTATCCTGCAGTTGATCGCGAAAACCAAATGCGCCGCCGGACTGGTAGTAACCGCTGCGAGCCATCAGGCGGCAGGCTACCGTCTGGTACAATAGCCAGCCATTCACCAGTAAATTTACCGATGTGTCGGGGGTGTTAACCACGATTTTATCGAGCACATTGTGCCAGTGGTTGTGAACCCGGTTCAGCTCCTCGCGGACCGTCTCCTCATTCATATAACGGGCAAGCGTCTCCTGAGCTCGAATATGATTCTCCTCTGCGCCGAGGATAAAAATAAACGTCCTCTGATCCCCATCAATTAAGGTAACCGCCGATTGTACTGCCCCGCAGGGATCCAGACCGGCGCCCGTTTTACCTGAAAGCCTGCGTAGCTTCATGACCGACGGGGCGTGCAGAGAACCATTACGACCGATAAATTCCCGGCGGTCCCCGGTCAACGAACAGTCATTACCGCTGACGGCAAAAAAGGCAGTACGACCGCTACCGTTATCACCATAAAAATTGTTCGCCAGCACTCCGCAGCCGCCAGGCGGTCTGGCCGCATGTGTCACAATGTGAGGGGCTGAGCGAGTTCGTGTTCCTCCGAGCGTCCACTCCACATAGCCGGTGACGGAAAGTTTGCGTGTCCGCCCCGAAGAGTTACTGAGCGTCAGGAGCGCTAGCTTAACTGGTGCCTCTTCGGCAACCAGGACCGTCAGCTCGCTGTCTATACCATTCTCTCGATGGGCAAACACGCTGTAACCGAAACCATGGCGGGTCAGGTAATCACCATGTCCGCGAACAGGTAAAGCCGTCGGTGACCAACACTCACCGCTCTCTTCATCGCGCAGATAAAACGCCTCGCCGCTGCGATCGCTCACCGGCTCGTTCTCCCACGGTGTCAACCGGTATTCATGTGCATTCTCATACCAGGAGTAGGCCTGTCCCGCCTCTGAAATCACAGTGCCAAAACGGGCATTTGCCAGTACGTTTGACCAGGGTGCCGGTGTCTGCGCATCTTCCCGCAGGACAATCTGATATTCCCGACCATCCTGAGAAAATCCACCGTACCCATTGAAATGGCATAACTGACTGATATCGGGACTCCAGTCCGTATGTTGATTACGCTCGCGTACAGCCCGTGGAATGAGTGCTCTGGCCTGAGGTTTAAGGGTGTGAGTACGCTGATTAAGCTGCTCATTAATACTGCCTGTGCGGTCATCAAGATAAAGACAGGCCACGCTCATCAAAAGCAACTTATCCTCAGCAGAGAGATGCTCGCCATTACGAACAAAAATACCGCCCGTTTTGTCCAGCAGGCTGGCTTCAGACCCGGCATAAATTAAGTCCATAATCTGATTTTGTAAGCCCTGCTGGTAGCCGCCGGGACTGTTATTCAGGATAACCAAATCAACATCCAGTCCTTTCTGTCTCCAGTAACGGTGCGCCTGAATCAGTGTGGTCACTGAAGCAATACTTTCCTCGCTGGTAATACTGATCAGCACTATCGGCAGATCGCCTGAAATTGCCCAGCCCCACAGACCGGACTGACCACGCCGGTTGCGGCTGATCGCCTGGCCTTCGGCACGCAGCTCCTGGACAGGGTAAAGCACCGCACTGGCAAGACGATTAAACAAAGTGGCATCATCTTCACTGGCGTTCATCTGGCGTAATACCACCAGACTGTGAGACCAGGCCAGTTCAAAGACGCGATCAGCAATAGGGTAATCGCGGTATTTTTCCAGCAACGCCAGACTCTGCTGGCGGGTCTCGCTGATGCCATAAATGATATCAATCGTGACCGGCTGCCCCGGCTGCAGGGTGATGGCGTGGCGTATTGCCAGGATCGGATCCAGCACTGACCCCGACGTGTTGCTGAGCGCCCCGCCTGCCTTTATTGCCTGGGCATCAGCAGGGTTTCTGCCACGACCAAGAAATTTTGCCCTGTCTGTTTCAAACGAAACGTTATGACGGTTATCGCCATGCACCACCATCATGTGAAACAGGCAGGGACTCGCTTCACCCGGAGAACGCGGGCGCCGGTGGCAAAGAATAGCGTCACGCTCAGGATCCAGTTCCGTCTGAATAAACAGATTGCTAAATGCCGGGTGTGCCAGATCGCTGGCTTCAGGCGCCAGTACTACTTCGGCATAGGTTGTCAGTTCCAGAGAGCGAGGCTGGCGACCACGATGAATCAGTGTGAGCCGTCGCAACTCAATATCATCCTCCGGGGAGATCACAACCTGAGTTTTGACGCTGAGCCCATCGAAAGTGCGTCTGAATTCAGCACTCGCATCGGTGAATATCACTTCCTCGTCATGCCCGCTGGTGTGGGCTGTCGGTTGCCAGGTATTGCTCGACACATTCCCCGTCTGTATATCGCGGATATAGCAGAATGCTCCCCAGTTATCGCGGGTGGTATCACTGCGCCAGCGCGTAAGCGCAATATTATTCCAGCGACTGTAGCCGCCGCCGCCCGTGGTCAACATCAGATGATAATGGTTGTTGGACAGCAGTTGAATATCCGGGGCCGGCGTGTCCACACCATAGAAAATACGGGGTTCATAGCGAACGGGTTTGACCCTGCCCTCATGAGATTCAAAATGACGGCGCGGACTGTACAGATCGACTGCATCCGGCACGCGTTCCTGTAACAGCAGGCTCGCTGATCGGAAGACCGTACTGGACATGAAGCGTTCAGTCATCGGGGCGTCAAGTAGCACATGAGCCAGCGCCTGAAACGCCATGCCCTGGTGATGCGCCATCCAGGACTGAACCACCGCATAGAGCTGACCGGTTGCGAGGCGAGAGGGAGTATAGTCCAGCGCTTCATAAAAACCGTATTCACCATGTGCGCCATTTTTTTGCAGCCTGATCAGGTTCTCACAGGCTTTCTGTGGGGAGACCATCAACGCCAGCAGTGTGGCGTAAGGGGCGACTACCATGTCATCGGCAAGCCCCCTGCGCAGGCCGAGACCCGGCACACCAAATGCCTGATATTGATAATTATGCTGAACATCAAAAGCATGATAACCAGACTCTGAAACGCCCCACGGTACTCCGCGTTCTTTCCCCCAATGAATCTGGCGCATAACCGCCGACTGACTCATTTCATCGAGCAGGCTGCCAGGCCAGGTGGGCATTACCAGATTCGGCATCAGGTATTCAAACATTGACCCGCTCCATGACATCAGGGCGGTTTCATTGTCAATGGTGGTGAACAGTCGCCCCAGCGCGTACCAGCTTTTAAGAGGTAGCTGATTAGTGGCAATGGCAAGAAAGCTGGTCAGGCGGATTTCAGACGGCAGAAGATCGTAGTGGCTCTTGTCAGGCATATTCGTGTCACAGTTATAGCCAACACTGAGCAGACTGGTTGCTTCGCTGTACAGAAAGGCGAAATCCATCCGGGCATGCTCATCCAGCCGTTGTTCAAGTTCAGTGATAATATTGAGTCGCATCCGGGCCTGCTCCGTCGCTGACGCCGGGGGGGTTCCTACACCAGTAAATGTTGCGCGGGCAAGCTCGCACAAAGTCGGCAGCGTCTGTTCGTTCCAGGATGCAGGTAACCAGCCAAGCAGCAGCGACCACTCATGGCAAAGCTGAACCAGTTGATGCTCCAGATGTCCTGCCCAACGCATCTGAAGAGGAGATCCCTGATGGCATAGCGTGTTCAGGTGGTTGCACTGGGTGCGCATATTTATCAGCTCGCTGAAAAATGTCTGCGGAGAGAGCGACACCGCGCTCAGGCAGTGTTTTCGCAGCAACCGCAAGCTGTCAGGCGGGTTCTGACCCCACTGTTTTTCCAGAATATCCAGCGTATCGTTCAGTCCTGCCAGTATCTGTTGGCGGTTTAAAACTGGCTGATGACGCATGGCGGACAGCCCTGCACGCAGGGTCAACAAATGCGCTGCCATGTTGCCGCTGTCGACGCTTGAGATATAGCGTGGACTGAGGGGGGCCAGCGTACGAGTGTCATACCAGTTGTAGAGATGGCCCCGGTAGTGCTCCATTTTATCCATTGTGTCGAGCGTGAGCGACACGCGCCGGAGCACTTCCCCGCCGGGCAGGTAGCCAAAGTCCCATGCCGTCAGGTTAGCCATGAGAGAAAGGCCAATATTGGTAGGAGAAGTTCGATGGGCCACCGTCGGCTGCGGTATTTCCTGGTAATTATCAGGCGGAAGCCAGTTCTCTTTTTCTGTGGCAAAGGTTTCAAAAAACGCCCAGATTTCACGGCTTGTCTGGCGCAACAGCTGTTTTTGTTCCGGATTGGGCGAAAACACCTTACGCGCAGGCTGGCGACTCAGCCAGCTCATCAGCAGCGGTGCCACACACCATAACAAACCGATCGGCAACGCAATCCCCAGCAGTTGTGGAGCAAATTGTCCGGTCAGAATTATCAGCATCACACCACATGCAACATTCAGCCACATCGCCTGATAAAAACGCGCGACAGTGGGGCCGGCCTGATTGCTGTCCTGGCTGTGGCTGACCCACTGGCTGAGGTGACGCCTGCTGATCCCCAATCGCCATAACGTCACGGCGATCGCTTTTAGCGAATATCCGGCTTCGTGCGGCAATATCGCAAAATTAAGGCCGATACCTGACAAACGCTTCAGCGCGCCCGCCCCTACCAGTAACAGATGCGGCTTCAGGCGGCGACGCAGAGGTTTATGCAGCAGGTCATGGGTGATGCAGAGGATGGTTGGCAACAGCCATATCAGCGACAGTACGCCCAGCCAGTAAACCGGATTAGGTACCCCGAGCAGGGTGAAGAACAGCAATACCAGTAATGAGGGGGCGACCAGACTGCGACGCAGATTATCGAGTAATTTCCAGTAAGAAAGCGCAGTCAGCGGATTCCTGGTCCGGGTTCCATCGGCTCTTCTGACACGTGGTTTCAGCCAGTTAAGCAGTTGCCAGTCACCCCGGATCCAGCGTGAACGGCGTGCAACATCCGACAGATAATTATTCGGGTACTGTTCATAGAGTAACACCTCACTCAGCAGACCCGAACGTGCATAGCATCCTTCGAGTAGATCATGGCTGAGAACCAGATTTTCCGGGCAGGTGTTGGCCGTGGCCTGCATAAAAATGTCAACATCGTAAATCCCTTTGCCCACGAACGATCCTTCCCCAAAAAGATCCTGATAGATATCCGAAGACATCATCGAATAGGGATTATTGCCCGGTATGCTGCTGCGCATGGCGGCGTAACGTCCCTGGCCGTTGCGTGGAATCTCCTCCGCAAGACCGGGTTGTAAAATGCCAAATCCTTTGACAACCCTCTGGCGTACCGGATCATACTCTGGCGTATTCAGCGGATGCGCCATCGTCGCGACCAGTTTGTGCGCCGTATCGCGCGGCAGCACCGTATCACTGTCCAGGGTAATGACGTATTTAATGTGGCCCGGTAAAAGGTTAGCAGGCATGTCTGCAACGCTGACGAATTGTGTCCCCGGATGGCGCAACCAGCTGTTCAGTAACGCCAGCTTTCCCCGCTTGCGTTCATAGCCCATCCACGTTCCTTCAGCGGGGTTCCATTCAGGCTGGCGGTGTAGCAGGTAAAAACGCGGGCGGCTGGAGGGATAGCGGCGATTCAGCACCTGCGTATCGGCGATCGCCTGTCTGAGCAGCATCTGGCTTTCCGGCGAGGGTTCATTTACAGAATCAGCGAAATCAGTGAGCAGCGCAAACCTGAGATTTTCGTTTTCATTCCCCAGCCAGCAGACTTCAAGACTGGTGAGGAGTTGGCTGAAACTTGAGTGGCTGGTCAGCATGCAGGGGATGACTAACAGAGTGGCGCTGTCAGGGGGAATGCCGGTTGAGAAATCCATCCGCGGCAAGGGGCGAGGAACGCGAAAACGGGTGGTGGCGTCACTGAGTAGATCGCTCATTAACTGAGTTACAGCGATAATCAGAGGGAATATCACCGCGATCAACAGCCAGTCTGCGCCCTGCATGGCTGTTTCGTGCAAAATTGCCGCGGTCGTTGCGGTTGTCAACAACGCCAGGCTTCCAAGCCATGACAGCAGGGTTATTCTGTTGAAACTGTGCCGCAGGCGCATGAGCCTTGAGGTGTCTGCTAACAGATGAATTTCCAGCGCCTGCCGACCTTCGCCTGCGAGATAATAACCAACATGATGTTCCAGTGTATCGGGAGCACTGTTTCCTGAAAGCGTCAGCACCCTGTCAGCAACTTCAGGCTCGCTGAGACCACTGTCTCTGGCCAGTACCTCAACAACGTGCCGATAATGATCCCGGGTATTGAAGTGCATCCGAGGATAGATACCGGCAGGATCATTGCGTAATGCCTGTTCGACGACACTTATCGTTTCGGCGAAATCAGCCCAATCCGTTTCACTCAGTAATCGCAGACCCGCGATGCTGTTACTGACAGATAGCTGGCTGGCGGCAAGCTGTTGATTGAAATTATGTATGAGAACGTCGGTGGTGATCCCCTGTTCCCGAAGGCACTGATCAACCCAGGTCAGAGGTAACGACAACGCATTGCCATGCCCCTGCAGGCGCCGCACCAGCTCTGCGACAAACGCACTGGTTAACGTAGGTCGGGAGCGTGCCATATCGGCAACCACCATGATTAAATCTCCAGGGGCATTCTCTGCACATCCGAAAATCTTTGTTATCCACATATCAGCCAGCGTTCTGTCCTGCTGCGCTTTGATCACTTCGATACTGATACGACGAAGATTTTCAATCAGCGCCAGGCGCAGCATTCCCGGTAACGCCCAGACTTCACCTAATGTCAGCGGGGTCACCTGTTGATAGGCGGTGAGATAGCTGGTCAGGCTGGCGGCATCCCAGCGCCCGTCACCGTGAGCAATGGCCTCTGATGCAATATTGTAAATTCGTGGGCAATTCAGCGGCGACATCAGCGACGGGAGACCTTTACCAAAGCTTTTCGGCAAGTGCTGGCGGACAGTGCGGATTTGTTCCTCAATCAGATAATAATTGTCCAGCAACCACTCCCCGGCAGGCATGATGCTGGTCTTTTTACCCGCGTTAAGCTCATAACAGCTTTGGGTAATGATGGCCTCATTCTCGCCGAGTCTTTTTAGAAGATAATAAGGATGTTTATCCGGCGATAATTTATGGGTCCGTGCGAGCTTCTGACCGTAGCGTTCCATCTGGGCGGTCGAAAAGAGTTCTGACTGCAGCGTGCTTTCACCGGCAGGATCGTTCGCCGAAAACGTTACGCTTTCGGTAGCATTCATCGGAATATGGGAGCGGTTAAACCACGCCCTGGGGTTCATTTTCATAGCATTGCTCTGATGCAGAGTTAGCATGCAGGAGCAGTTGCGAAATCAGTTCAGAAACGTTCTCTCAGGATGGGCGTAAGGCATCAGGGATTTAACAGCTGCCGGGATTTGACTTAAGTATAGAACACCGGGTTTAGGTGCAACTAAGTGTCAGGGTTATCGTGGTGAAACAAACAGTGTTTTACAGCCAGGACACAGCATTGTCTGCTTAAGGCGAATTTTAGAAATAGATTGGGATGAACGTAAGCCGCAGGCCGGGCAGATGACAGTAGTCGTCGATACGCCGCCGAGGTACTTCATTGCGTAATCGATGAGAGACATGGTGATTACCCTTTCGATGAATGAGATTCACTGTACCACGTTTGGATAAAATTTAACCATTTAATTTATCGTCCTATTCTTTATCCAAAAGGGGGATATCACAGGGTAGATGACGACGTTTGCCAAGATAGATATTTGCAGCCACAGGGGCCGTTGAGACCGTTGACCCGCCACTCTTGGATACGGCTCCCTGCAGCCCGCTCTGGTATACAATGACCCGCTTCGATATTTTTTCCGGGAAATACTATGATATTTACCCTGAACTTTTCCTTTATGCCTTAGTCTAATAATCAAATCCATCTGAAATGAAGAAAATTTATGATTACCAGCCTTTCATTGGTATTTACCGTCATTACCGCTCTGTGCATTATGTTGTTTGCTGCGGTAAAAGTAGGAGTTGGGTTATCTAACAATCCCGACCGAAATGATAATTAACCCATTCGCAGGCTACTACGTCATCCCACTCTCCTCAATGTGATACCCACTGACCACGAAATTTCCGACAAGTGCATTCCCTGCCCTGAGCCAGCAGTAGCCCGATAGCGCGGACTGGCATCGGAAAGGCCCCATTAAAAAGTCAGGCCTTGTCTCTATGATTAAAAATGAAGGTTTTGACAACATCCAAATTTTTTGACAGCAATAAAAAAGCATTACCTTTTAAGATAATGCTTTTCATTCAAGCTGGGTCTTTTAACAATTAGATCAATGTAATTTTAATATCATAGCTTTCAAGCCCAGTCATTTTTTCACGAGCAGTAAACTGGATGTCGGAAACTTCTTTGCCTGTCTTTTTTTTGAGTTCAACAATTTTTTTTGTAATGAATTCAGAAATATCCGCTTCAGTTTTTGTTTTTAACTCTTCGACGTTCATTATTTACCTCTCTTGATCTCTAACGTATCAACGCCAAGTATGTAACATTCCCCGTGGAGCACTTATAACAGCGCTGACATGTTTAAAAGATAGAATGGAAAGACTCAATAATCAAGAGGTTGCAGTACAATCTTCATACAAGAAAAGCGCAAAACATCTGCAAACCACTGGACTACTATCTTGGTCGGTAAAGAAACAATCAGATGTCACTTCAAAAGCTTCGATGCTGCCTCGAGAATCTCTTCGGAACTGACATCGCGATCAGAGGCAACATAAACTATTTTATGGTCTCCTGTCAGAGATGGAAATCCTGCTGACATCACGGACAGGTGTGCTTTTTCCCCATTGGGAAACTCACGCATTATTGAAGTAATTCCCTTCATTACGGATACAACAACTGCCGGTTCTGAGTTAAAAAAAACGATTACTTTTTTCATAATGATACCGTGATGGTTCGTACAGAGATGAACGGTTTAGCATACAAAAAAGGCTCCATAAGGAACCTGAACTTTATTTTCTAAAATCTAACGAAGTCTGACCAGAACGAATGTATAGCGCAACATTGTCAAATGTAATCATTACCGATTTGCAAAAAATACATTTTGCTCCGAAAGGATTTTTTTCAATAACATCAAAGCTCGACGTTCTGTACTGAGATCCGTGGCAACACGGGCATCTGAAGTGAATATGATGTGTAATAACAGTTACCTTATACAACCACGACATTAACTGCTGAGGGGCCTTTAGGTCCCTGTTCAACACTAAACTCAACTTCCTGATTCTCATTCAGTGTCTTGAAATCGTTACTCTGGATAGCAGAAAAGTGGACAAACACATCTTTACTGCCATCTTTAGGGGTGATAAACCCAAAACCTTTTTCAGGATTGAACCATTTAACTAAGCCAGTCATTTTATTAGACATAATTATTACCTTTCTTGAGTAAGCCCTTGGGTAGAATGGTCCGAAAAAAATCATCAGAGAGAAAAGCCAGCAAGGAAATCTCAACAGGAACAAGAAATAAAATTAATACAGCACTTGCTTTAGATAAATTCGTTACAAACCAAGAATTCATTAACGCATGATTAACCAAACATAGCAAGATTTAGTTTTATAGGGAAATCGCACATGATTCTTATCATAAAAATGAATTTAAATAGCTTAAATCGAAAATTATGTCATGCTGCTTAAGACCTTTATCTATCACCCTAAGTTTTCAGGGATTTTGACTCACGGAAGAGTCGTATTTCCTCCATCTCAGGATAATATTTAGCGTCTACCACGAAATTTCCGAGCATGTCAGAGAGGATTACAACGTCAGCTCCGGCTGTTTTGCTTTTGGCGGGAACAGCAAGCTTTGTTGCATCGGTGCGCAGCCGGCAAAGAGTGACAGACAGGATAGAAAAAGCCGCATATGGCTGCCTGGGTTATATTTATCAGTAGATTGATCGCGTCTTAATGCCCGGCTGACACTAAGCTCACCATAACAATGCAAGAATCCTATTGTTGGTGCAAACGCACCGTCATAGCGCATCACTGAAACAATATGAAACAATCAAACAATCAATGCCCATGCTTTTTTGTTTGTTGTTGACATTTAAATCTGCCATTAATTAGGAACTGAATCTGTGGAGGATATTTATGCTCAAACTTTTCCATTACCATTCTCAATACTGGATATTTCTCGCACTTGCACTTTCTGTTTACGTAGTTGCTTTTCGATAACACATGAATAGGTTGTGTACTGCTTCCATCTAATGTAGCCAGAACTTATATTTCATGAGCTTTGGTCCGGGCCTTAGCTCATCAAAGTGCATTGTTATTAATATAATGATACCGTTGCTGATATAAAGCCGTGCACAGACACCATTTGACCTGTTTTGCTTAGCCTTATAACAACCTGTAAAAGAAAACGTTTTAAACATGCTAACCAGTATTTTAGAAGTCCACAACTTTTAAATATCTGTCAAAGTCAACATGTTGAATTTAAGTCAGGGGCCACTCAAGATGTGTAGAACCGCTTACCACCATAATGGCAAATCCACAGATAATGTGGGTATTAAAAAATACCTCTTCTTTCGCTACTGCATTAGCAATTGATTAACAATAACCTATGTCAGGCATCGCCCTCCTTTTTTATAAGTTAAAAAAGTAAGACGAGATTATTTTTTCAGTGTATATCTGAACATTCTTTATAATTCTGTCTATGTTAAAGATTTTAACCAATGAAAAACAATATTTTTTCCATTGAACGGAATAAACCGATAAGTCCTTTAGAACTTAAGATTTACCGCAACTATCGCGTAGTTCATGGGATCCGTATTGCTTTAGCATTTGTTATAACTTTCTTACTGATAAGAATGTTGAATTTACCAGACCACTCCTGGCCCCTGATTACACTGGTTGTGGTCATGGGACCAATTAGTTACATGGGCAATGTGATACCCAGGGCACTTGAACGTATGGCGGGAACTGTAGGGGGTGCGATTTTGGGGATCATCGCATTACACATTGAAATGTACTCTCTCACTATGATGATGCTGTGGTGTGGATGCGCAGCTTTCCTTTGTGGTTTTCTGGCCATGAGTAAACGTCCCTATGCCGCATTATTGATTGGTATCACGCTGGCGGTTGTCAGCAGCGCTCCTGCAGGAGACTTACAAACAGCATTGTGGCGAAGCACCAACATTATTATAGGATGCATTCTGGCGATGTTGTTTACCAGCATTTTTCCCCAAAGAGCATTCATTAACTGGCGTATACAACTTGCTGACTTTCTTTCTGATTATCTAAAAATAACAACTGCGGGAGTCTCCCGAAACGTTCTTGCGCCCCCGAGAATGGCCAAACTTCAAACGCGAGCGCTGAATAATGTAGTAAAAATGCGCAGCCTTATTACACCAGTAAATAAAGAAACAAAGATTGCGAAGAGTCTACTTGAAGATATTCAATCGATAACCCGCGATATGATAGCGGCGCAAAAATTTCAGATAAATGCCCACTGGGCATCTCGTGGCAGTCGATTTCTCATATTGAATACTCATACGCTGTCAGATATGGAACAATTGACCCGTAGCACCCTCAACACCCTCGCACATGCCTTGCATGAAGGAAACCCAACGCCGATAGCATCAAATAGCGAGCATCTTCTCGAAATTACTAAAGAGTTGCATTGTCTTTTACTCGCCAATGAGGGCGAGGAAATCATTGAAAGCGCCGTTCACGGATATGTTTGGTTGAGCATTCAGCTTGCTATCCAACTTGAAGCACTATCAACCTTAATCACAAAAGCGCTTACAGAACCGATTTTTTCCTGATAAATATCAATATTTCTCTTATCTCATCGGCCTTTTGACCGTGCAAGGCATGACTTTTCCGTTCGAGCAAATCAATGATATTCCCTGTCGTAACCCTTTTGCCATTTTCAAGTAGCTGGATAACTGTTTCACCAATTTCCTGGGCCATAATATGGTTTTGTATGATTCTCAATGCGTTGCCCTTTATATGGTTATTAGTAATACCGTTACACATCAGACATGATGTTAATAGCAAAACAAAAAATACAATTCTTTGCCCAACTTACTTGTATGTTGCACGGATAACCCTGAAATGACAAAACCCCGTTAGAACGAGGTTTTTATTCATGGTGTAACCATAGAGGATCAAACCCTCGTCTCCTGCAAGTTCAAAAGTCGCCCGCTCAATTCGATGAGGTAGTAGCTGACTGACGGCCCTTGTTGGACTTAAACCAGTGCCTGGCAATGATAATGAATCTTGCCGCCTTAACTGGAAGGTCAGAGCTAAATGTTACTTTCGCAACCCCTGTTCATTTGATTTACTGGAAGTATATGGCGCATAGTTATCTGGTGTAATCATTGATGATTTACAAAAAATACACTTTGCACCAAAGGGATTTTTCTCAGTCACATCAAAATGGGAAGTTCTGTACTGTGACCCATGACAACAAGGGCACTTAAAATAAATATGGTCGGTCATGATGTTAGCCTTTATTTGCTACAACACTCACTACCGCAGTGATATCCAAAAGATCTATTTAACTAATAATTTCTCTTGGTTTTCAGTATCAGGTTACAACTCACTATTAAAAGCAATAAAAAATAAATATTTCTTATCAGTTCACATGAGGAATCTAAAATAATATAATTTTCTTTATATTATAGCACCAGCGATTTTTGGGATGTTGTTAGCTTTTACGAATGCACTTAAGCGTGCAAGAAAAACTACAGAGGTAAAACAACAAATGACATTTATAAAATAATCATTTCAACTGTTCTACCCAATGATTAGACTCAAACATCTGTTCAGCTTTATGTTGACAGATGTTGAGTTTCTGAAAAACCAATATATCTACTCGGGCATTCACCGTCTTCGCTATCGTATATTGGTTTACATCAGGAAAAATATCAGGCAGCTACAACGTTTTCAGCTGACGGCCCTTTTGCACCAGCAGTAATGCTGAACTCAACTTTTTGGCCTTCATTCAGCGTTTTAAAGCCACCACTCTGAATAGCAGAGAAGTGTACAAACACATCTTTACTACCATTGTCAGGGGTAATAAAACCAAAACCTTTGGACTCGTTAAACCATTTTACTAAACCAGTCATTTTATTAGACACAGGTAATTCCTTAAATTCTATGTAGCCTTACGGCGAAAAGGGCTTCGCACACAATCTAATTAGTAACGATAAGAAGGCTCAAAAGAAAGGATTATCTGTGGATAACGCTTGAGATGAGAACTGCTTTACTAAACCGCTTTAATGGGTCTGTGTACCTAACCAACCCCTCATTAATCACACACCCCACAAACAATAGCAAGTTATTTTTTCATTTAATTTTTCGCAAAATCTTAGAAATGGAAACTGAGACAGCATAATCAATGAGTTCTGTTCACCAGCAATAACATACAGCCGGTCGCCCCCTGGATAACGAAAAATAAAATAGAATATATTTATCAGTTACTTAAAGGAAAGCCCGTGTCAATCCGTAAAAATCCAGCAACGAATTTTCGTGCTATTTTTCGCAGTTCAGGAAATTAAAGCAACAAAGAAAATCATTTCATCCAACCAGTAAACTCTGAAACAACCATAACATTTACAAAACTATGCTCCTTTTGTTTCATATCAGTGTATTATCAGAGAAGGAAAATTAAAAAAATTGAAGGAGAAAAAATGCAACGACAGGCAATGATTTCATCAAAAATAAAATTTATTGGTTACTACCCATTAGAAAAGATTCTGGAGATAGGGTTCGTAAATTCTTCAACTTTCCAGTATGTGGGCGTTCCAGAAAGCATCTATAACTCTTTTCTCACGGTGCAATCTAAAGGCCGTTTCTTTGACGGTGTCATTAAAGGTAAATTCTTGTGTCGTAAAACAGGGTGATTCAAGAAATTTACGCTGTAGATAGCGTAAAACGCCGTTCTGGTGTTTTCTGTTTTTTGTTACCACCGGGCCAGGAAATTGATATCCAAAAAACCACTATTCCCGTCAATTTCGTTACCCTTCGTTAAGCATGCTCCCTGCAGCGTTCACAGGTTTCAAACACTGGGACGCCATGCTCTTTCGTGGCTTTGCAGTCAAGTACCTCCCCTTTACCACCACAGCGGTAGCGTGCGCTAATTGTTCCCTGAACCGATTGCTATACCGACACTCGCAGTCAGGAATGGGTAAAGCGGGTCATTTAAATGGCCTTTTTTTCCCGATCATCCTAAAAATTGTTGTAAAATTCGCGGCCTTAGTGATAGCTGCTTCTTTTTTGGCTATCTGTTTTGGCGAGAAGTTTTGGCGAGAAGTTTTGGAGAGATTTTGGAGAAGAGAAAAAGTTGATTATTTTCAATACTCTGAAAACATCGCGCCTTCTGAACAAGAAGGTGAAACGCGAATGATCGGTCGGCTGCTCAGAGGCGGTTTTATGACCGCCATCTACGCGTATCTGTATATTCCAATCATTATTTTGATTGTGAACTCCTTTAACAGCTCGCGCTTTGGCATCAACTGGCAGGGTTTTACCACCAAATGGTACGGCCTGCTGATGAACAACGACAGCCTGCTACAGGCAGCGCAACACTCGCTGACGATGGCGGTGCTATCCGCCACGTTTGCCACGCTGATCGGCTCACTCACAGCGGTTGCACTGTACCGCTACCGTTTTCGCGGTAAACCGTTTGTCAGCGGCATGCTGTTCGTGGTGATGATGTCGCCGGATATCGTAATGGCGATTTCTTTGCTGGTGCTGTTTATGCTGATCGGCATTCAACTGGGTTTCTGGTCACTGCTGTTCTCGCATATCACTTTTTGTCTACCTTTTGTGGTGGTGACGGTTTACTCACGTCTGAAAGGTTTTGATGTACGAATGCTTGAAGCCGCCAAAGATCTCGGCGCCAGTGAAGTGACTATTCTGCGCAAGATTATACTGCCTCTGGCAATGCCTGCAGTGGCTGCCGGCTGGTTGCTGAGCTTTACGTTGTCGATGGATGATGTCGTCGTGTCGTCCTTCGTTACCGGGCCTGGTTATGAAATTTTGCCGTTAAAAATCTACTCAATGGTAAAAGTCGGCGTATCACCAGAGGTGAACGCGCTGGCGACCATTTTGTTGGTTCTGTCGCTGGTTATGGTGATTGCCAGCCAGCTTATTGCACGTGATAAAACCAAGGGCCGCTAAGGCCCTTAATTCAGGGGACGTTAAATGATGAAAAAATGGTCACGCCACCTGCTCGCGGCGGGTGCTCTGGCACTGGGCATGAGCGCCGCTCACGCTAATGACAACAACACGCTCTATTTCTATAACTGGACCGAGTATGTCCCGCCTGGACTGCTGGAGCAGTTCACCAAAGAGACCGGCATTAAGGTTATCTATTCGACCTACGAGTCGAACGAAACCATGTACGCCAAGCTCAAAACCTATAAAGACGGCGCATACGATCTGGTGGTTCCGTCCACCTATTACGTCGATAAAATGCGCAAAGAAGGCATGATCCAGAAGATCGACAAGTCGACGTTGACCAACTTCCACAACCTCGATCCGGAAATGCTCAACAAGCCATTCGACCCCAACAATGACTACTCTATCCCGTATATCTGGGGTGCGACGGCCATTGGCATCAATAGCGATGCCATCGACCCGAAAACAGTAACCAGCTGGGCCGACCTGTGGAAACCGGAGTACAAAGGTAGCCTGCTGTTAACGGATGATGCGCGTGAAGTGTTCCAGATGGCGCTGCGCAAGCTGGGATACTCCGGCAATACCACCGATCCTAAAGAGATTGAAGCCGCCTATAACGAGTTGAAGAAGCTGATGCCTAACGTCGCGGCATTTAACTCTGACAACCCGGCCAACCCGTATATGGAAGGCGAAGTCAATCTGGGGATGGTGTGGAACGGCTCCGCGTATGTTGCGCGTCAGGCAGGTACACCGCTGGAAGTGGTATGGCCGAAAGAAGGTGGGATTTTCTGGATGGACAGCCTGTCTATTCCAGCAAACGCAAAAAATAAAGAAGGTGCGCTGAAGCTGATTAACTTCCTGCTACGCCCGGACGTGGCGAAAGAAGTCGCGGAAACCATCGGTTATCCGACGCCAAACCTGGCAGCACGTAAGCTGTTAAGCCCTGAAGTAGCGAACGATAAAACCCTCTACCCTGATGCAGAAACCATCAACAAAGGGGAATGGCAGAACGATGTTGGTTCCGCCAGCGCTATCTATGAAGAGTATTATCAGAAGCTGAAAGCAGGACGCTAATTCAGCGTTGTAAGGAATGCCCGATAGCGCTGCGCGTATCGGGCAAAAAAATCACAGTCCTTTCAATAATTTCTCAACAAACTCAGGCACCACCTGGCTTGCCGGACCGTAATACTTCTCTTCAAACTCGCTTCCTACCTGGCTCGGTTCGAGATTTAGCTCTACCGTATGCGCCCCATGTAGTCGAGCTTCATGCACAAACCCCGCTGCCGGGTATACATGGCCCGATGTACCAATCGCAATGAACACATCGGCCATTGCCAGTGCCATATAAATTTCATCCATGCCCAGCGGCATTTCACCAAACCACACCACGTGCGGGCGCAGCGGCGCCGGAAACTGGCAACAATGGCATTTATCTTCCGCAGTCACATCGCCAGTCCACTCCAGAATCTGCCCGCTTTGCGAACAGCGAACTTTGAGCAGTTCGCCGTGCATATGGATTACGTTCTGGCTGCCCGCACGTTCATGCAGGTTATCAATATTCTGCGTCACCAGTAAAAAACGGTCGCCCAGCTCGGCTTCGAGTTTTGCCAGCGCGATATGCGCCGCGTTAGGCTGGATTTCTGATTGTTGCAACTGATGACGACGGGCGTTATAAAACGACTGGACCAGTTGCGGATTACGACTAAATCCTTCCGGAGTCGCAACGTCCTCTACCCGATGTTCTTCCCAGAGACCATCCGCCGCGCGAAAGGTTCGAATTCCTGACTCAGCGGAGATTCCCGCTCCCGTCAGTACCAGCACTCTTGGTTTTTCCATCAATTCAGGCACCACTCTGTCTCTGAAAAAGATTCGTTGACGCAGGCGATCGCGCATATGGCGTTTATTTTTACGAAAGCGGCTTAACCGATGACCCCGGCGCGACAGCATAACAACCTCTTTGTATTAATCGGTAAGATGTAGGAAAGCGGCTCCGCGCATCCCGCCCGCATCACCGTGTCGCGCCTGCTCAATACGCGGCACCCGGGCAACCGGCAGCAGATGACGTGGCAGTCGGTCCGCCAGTTGCGTCGTAATAGCGGTAAAATTCGACAAGCCTCCGCCAATCACCACCAAATCAGGATCGACGATAGTCAGGATATTCCCAAGGCACACCGCCAGCAAATCCAGATAGCGTTCAACATGGGCACGTGCTTGTTCATCACCCTGCTCCCACAGGGCGATAATTTCCCGGGCATCCAGCGATTGATGGTAGTAATGCTGATACAACCACGCAAATCCACCGCCGGAAAGATAGCTTTCGATGCATCCCAGTTGACCGCACCCGCAGCGGCGCAATGGGAAATCAAAGCCCATCAACGTCAGCGCATCGACTGGCAAACGGATATGACCAAACTCGCCGGTGATATAACTGCGCCCGGTGATGGATTTCCCGTTAAGCACCAGACCGCCGCCAACACCGGTGCCGAGGATCAACCCCATCACGAGCGGATATTGGGTGAACTCGTCATCCCAGGCTTCGGAAAGAGCAAAACAGTTAGCATCGTTATCCAGACGCACATCGCGGTCAAGGCGAGCGCTGAGATCGGCTCGGAGCGGCTTACCACTGGCAGCAGGAACGTTGGCCGCATACAGCGTGCCGTCTTCCGTTTCTGGCATACCAGGAATGCCGATGCCTACCGAACCTTTAACGCCGAACCGCTGGTCCGCTTCCGTCACCAGATTGCAGACCGCATCAAGGAAAGCGTCATAGCTGTCGCGAGGCGTAGGGACGCGTGTTTCCCATTGCAAACGACGTTGCTTATCAAACACGCCCAGCGCAATTTTGGTTCCGCCGATGTCAAATCCGTAATACATCACCGCTCCTTGATACACGTCATCCTTCAAGATGCCTTGGGGTTGGCTGCGCCCTCACCCTCCAGTCACATCGTTATCTATGCTCATGGAGATTTCGGTTTGCCGCCTTACCGCCGCATGAATGCTTTCGTGTATATATTGTTATTGGCCGCTAAGTACTCTCGCAGGATCAATATTGCTGGCGCGACGCGCCGGATACCAACTTGCCAAAAGACTCAGCACGAGTGCTGTCACCAGCACGTAAATCACATCCAGCCAGTGTAATTCCGATGGCAGGAAGTCAATGAAATAGATATCGCCGGACAGGAACTGATGGCCGATAAGCGCCTCAATCCCGTTAATGATCGGCGTCAGTTGCAGCGAGACAACCACCCCAATGACGACGCCTATCAGGCTACCGAACAGACCCGCCAGCAGGCCGTACCAGACAAAAATGGCACGGATAAGGCCATCTTTAGCCCCCAGGGTTCTTAATACCGCAATATCGCCGCTTTTGTCTTTTACCGCCATCACTAACGTGGAAACGATATTAAAACAGGCCACGCCAATCACCAGCACCATCGCCAGATACATAATGGCGCGGATCATCTGGATATCGCGATACATATAGCCGTATGTACCGATCCAGCTCTTAATGTACACATAGTTATTGGTGACTTCACCCGCGTCTCGCACCAGCTTATTGGCGTTAAACACGTCGTTCACTTTCAGCGCGATCCCGGAAACGCTGGATCCCATATCCAGGTATTGCTGCGCATCTTCCATTGGGATCATGGCAAAGCTGTGATCGAGCTGACCGCTCAGTTGCAGGATCCCCGTGACGTGCAAACGCACGCGTTTAGGCTGCTGTAACTTATGATCCGCACTGGCGTTAGGGATCATAATCGATACCCAGTCGCCCTGCTTCACCTTCAGCGCATCGGCAATTCCCTTACCAATAATGATTTGTTGCTCACCCGCTTTGAAATTATCCCATGCGTGGTTTTGCACAAACGAGGGTAGCGCGCTTAAACGCTGCTCCTGCTGCGGATCAACGCCCTTCACCTGCACTGCGCGTAGATTCGCCCCACTCTCCACCAGCCCGGTAAAGTTAATATAAGGCGCCGCAGCAGCAATGCCTGGTACCTTCTGTACCTTGTCGAGCGCTTCCTGCCAGTTGTTCCACGGCTGATTTACGGCTTCAATCTCACCGTGCGGCACCACGGCCAGAATACGGTTGTTAAGCTCACGCTCAAATCCGTTCATGGCGCTTAAGCCGACGATCAACACCGCGACGCCCAACGCAATGCCAACGGTGGAAATCACGGAAATCAGCGAGACCATGCCACCGCGCCGCCGACCACGGCTAAAACGCAAACCAATCAATAACGATAAAGGCGAAGCCATTACTCAGCTCCCATCAGGCTCAGTTCAGCCGTCAGGCGACCATCGCGCATTTCAAGCTGGCGGCTCATGCGCTTCGCCAGTTGCAGATCGTGTGTCACCACCAAAAATGCCGTGCCCTGAGAGCGGTTCAGCTCACCCAGAAGCTCGAAAATGCTGTCCGCGTTACGCGCATCAAGGTTACCCGTTGGCTCATCCGCCAGTACCAGGCGCGGGTTATTCACCAGCGCACGAGCGATGGCCACGCGCTGGCGTTCACCGCCTGACAGTTCAGACGGGCGATGGCTGGCACGATGGTCCAGCCCTACTGCTTTCAGCATATCCCGTGCGCGCTCGGTGATTTCAGCCGGTTTTTTCTTGCCGATCAGCAACGGCATCGCCACGTTTTCCAGCGCGGTAAAGTCCGGCAGCAGATGGTGGAACTGATAAATGAAGCCCAGCTTCTGATTGCGCAGTTCCGCTTTCGCCGCCGACGAGAGTTTGCTCATCGGCTGACCGCTAAAAATGACATCGCCGGAAGTTGGCGTATCCAGCCCGCCTAACAGATGCAACAACGTACTCTTACCGGAACCGGAGCTGCCGACAATCGCCATCATCTCACCTTCACCGACGCAAAAACTGACATCGTGCAGTACATCGGTCTGCACTGTGCCTTCCTGATAGCGTTTGCACAGGTTGTCGCATTGCAACAGGATCTTATTCATAACGTAAAGCCTCAGCGGGTTGAGTGGCGGCAGCGCGCCAGGAAGGATAAAGCGTAGACAGCAGCGCGATGGCCATCGCCACCAGCGCAATGACGATAACCTGCAGCGGCTCAATGGCGACCGGCAGCGCAGCCCCATCCAGAAGCACACCGATAATTGGCATCAGGTTGTTCAGTTGACTGGCGAGTAATGCGCCCAGCACCGCGCCCAGCAGCGCGCCGATAATCCCGGCACTGGCCCCCTGAACCATAAACACCATCATTATCTGCCGCGGCGTCAGCCCCTGCGTTTGTAGAATCGCCACTTCCCCTTGCTTCTCCATTACCATCAGACCCAGCGAGGTAATAATATTAAATGCCGCCACCGCCACGATCAGGCTAAGCAGCAGCCCCATCATGTTTTTCTCCATACGCACGGCCTGGAACAATTCCCCTTTGCGCTCGCGCCAGTCCTGCCATTTGGTGCCTTGCGGCAGCGTTTGCTGGCTCAGCGTATCAACCTTTAACGGTTCGTTCAGCCACAGACGCCAGCCGGTAATATTGCCCACCGGGTAACGCATCAAACGTGACGCATCCTGGATGTTGGTCAGCATCTGGTAGCCGTCGACTTCGCTGTTGGCGGCGAAGGTGCCAATTACCGTAAACAGACGCTGGCTCGGCAGACGCCCCATCGGGGTAAACTGGCTGGCTGAGGGCACCATCACGCGAATTTGATCGCCACGATTAACACCCAGTTGCCCGGCAAGCTGCTCTCCGAGGATGACATTATACTTACCCGGCTGCAGATCTGTTTGCTTCACATTGACCAGATATGGCGTTAATGGATCTTTTTGCGCCGGGTCAATACCCAGCATCACGCCGACTGCCACGCTACGCGCACTTTGCAGTACCACATCCCCCGTGGTTATCGGTGCAACGCGGTTGACGCCGTTCAACACCACCGCTTTTTCCGGTAGCTGTTGCGGGTTTAGGGAACCCTGTTCAGACGATAGGACGGCCTGAGGCATCAGGCCAAGAATATTGTTTTGCAGCTCGCGCTCGAAACCGTTCATCACCGACAACACCGTAACCAGCGCCATTACCCCGAGAGTAATGCCAATGGTGGAGAGCCAGGAAACGAAGCGACCGAAGCGATCTGCTGCACGCCCACGCATATAACGCAGGCCGATGAATAGAGCGACAGGTTGGTACATGAAATCCGTCTGGTTGCTGTTAGCAAAGTCACGAGTATATAAGCGAAAGCGGAATGGGTAAATGACTGAACCGTAAGTGTTCGTCAGCACTATTCTTAAAAGTATAAATAAATCAAACCGCTAAAGTTGTCCCTCTCGCCTGCAACCCTGATCCCTGACCTTTATCCTAAAAAAACAAAATGCAGACAGTTACGCATTACAGCGCACAGCGGGTTGCGCAGGATGGCAGGCTATTGCAATCAATATGGATGCGCCGTCTCAATGAATAAAAAAGAACTATGGATTAATCAAATCAAGGGGTTATGCATTTGTCTGGTGGTGATTTACCACTCGGTGATCACATTTTACCCGCACCTCACCACTTTTCAGCATCCACTGTCAGAGGTGTTGAGCAAATGCTGGATTTACCTCAATTTGTACCTGGCACCGTTTCGCATGCCGGTGTTTTTCTTTATTTCGGGGTATCTGATCCGCCGCTACATCGATAACGTCCCGTGGACAACCTGCGTGGATAAACGGATCTGGAGTATCGCCTGGGTGCTGGTGCTTTGGGGAGTGGTGCAATGGCTGGCGTTGGTGGCGCTCAATAACTGGCTCGCCCCGCAGCGCGATCTGACCCATGCCGCCAACGCCGCTTATGCGGATTCGATTGCGGGTTTTACCCACGGGATGCTGACCGCCAGTACCAGCCTGTGGTATCTGTACGCACTGATTGTCTATTTTGTTCTGTGTAAAATTTTCAGCCGTTGGGCGATGCCGCTGTTAGCGTTATTTGTGGCGCTGAGCGTGGCGATCAATTTTTTCCCGACCCCGTGGTGGGGAATGAACAGCGTGATTCGCAATTTGCCCTGGTATAGCCTCGGCGCATGGTTTGGCGCAATGTTGATGGCGTGGATCAAGGAGGTGCCCCTGCGCCGCCATGCGGTCATTGTTTTGGGTTGCACAATCGTCGCCATCATCGCGTGGCTGGCAAATGTCTCGCTATTGCTTTCTCTCCTTTCCATTGTGCTGATCATGAAGCTGTTTTATCAGTTCGAGCTCCACTTTGGCATGCGCGCGTCCAGTCCGTTAAGCGTGATTGGCGCCAATACCATCGCCATCTACACCACTCACCGTATTCTGGTTGAGCTGTTCAGCTTAACGCTTATCCCCAAAATCAATCATGCCACCTGGCCTGCATACGCGGAGCTGGCCCTGCTACTGGTGTATCCGTTCGCCTGTCTGCTGCTGTGCACCCTGTTTGGCCTGCTGGTGCGTAAGATTTCACAAAAAACCGTGGCCGATCTGCTCTTTTCCCCGCCCTCTTTATCGCTCGCCTCGCGCTAACCCCTACGCGCTTTTTGCCCCCATTCGGGGGCGAATCAATTTGCTTATGAGAAACGATCACGGATAATAAAGAACATTGCTTATCAGATGTATATCTAAACGAGATCCTGACAACCGAATGCCTGAACAACATCGTTACACGCTCCCAACGGGCGCTTCCGATCAGCGCCAGTTGGGTGAGCTTACGGGTGCCGCCTGCGCAACGCTGGTCGCCGAAATCGCCGAACGTCACGCGGGTCCAGTGGTGCTGATCGCGCCGGACATGCAAAATGCTTTGCGTCTGCATGATGAAATTCGTCAGTTTACTGACCAGATGGTGATGAACCTGCCCGACTGGGAAACGCTTCCCTATGACAGCTTTTCTCCCCATCAGGAGATTATCTCCTCACGGCTCTCCACGCTGTATCAACTGCCCGCCATGCAGCGCGGCGTGCTGATCGTTCCGGTAAATACGCTGATGCAGCGTGTCTGTCCGCACAGCTATCTGCACGGTCATGCGCTGGTCATGAAAAAAGGCCAGCGGCTTTCGCGCGACGCCCTGCGCGAACAACTGGACAGTGCTGGCTATCGCCATGTTGATCAGGTCATGGAACACGGCGAATACGCCACGCGTGGCGCATTGTTAGATCTGTTCCCGATGGGCAGCGAATTGCCTTATCGTCTGGATTTCTTTGATGACGAAATCGACAGCCTGCGTCTGTTTGATACTGACACTCAGCGCACGCTGGAAGAAGTCGATGCCATTAATTTGCTGCCCGCACACGAATTCCCGACTGACAAAACGGCCATTGAGCTGTTCCGTAGTCAGTGGCGTGATACGTTTGAGGTAAAACGCGACGCCGAGCATATTTATCAACAGGTCAGCAAAGGCACGTTACCTACGGGGATTGAATACTGGCAGCCGCTGTTTTTCAGCGAGCCGCTGCCGCCGCTGTTCAGCTACTTCCCCGCCAATACGTTGTTGGTAAATACCGGCGATATCGAGACCAGCGCTGCACGCTTCCAGGCCGATACCCTGTCACGCTTTGAGAATCGCGGCGTTGATCCGATGCGCCCGCTTCTGCCACCGGAATCGCTGTGGCTGCGGGTTGATGAGCTGTTTTCTGAACTTAAACGCTGGCCGCGTGTTCAGCTGAAAACCGAGAGTCTGCCGAAGAAAGCGGCGAATACCAACCTCGGGTTCCAGAAGCTGCCAGATATCGCCGTTCAGGCACAGCAAAAAGCACCGTTAGATGCATTACGTAAATTCCTTGAAGGCTTTACCGGTCCGGTAATTTTCTCGGTGGAAAGTGAAGGACGCCGGGAAGCGCTAGGCGAACTGCTCGCCCGCATCAAAGTCGCGCCGAAGCGGATATTGCGACTCGACGAAGCCGTAGACAACGGTCGTTATCTGATGATTGGCTCAGCCGAGCACGGCTTCATCGATAGCAAACGCAATCTGGCGTTGATTTGTGAAAGCGATCTGCTCGGTGAACGTGTGGCGCGTCGCCGCCAGGATTCTCGTCGCACCATCAACCCGGACACGTTAATTCGTAACCTCGCGGAGCTGCATCCCGGTCAGCCAGTTGTGCATCTGGAGCACGGCGTGGGTCGCTATGCCGGTATGACCACGCTGGAAGCAGGCGGCATTACCGGTGAATACCTGATGCTCACCTATGCCAACGACGCCAAACTGTATGTGCCGGTGTCGTCGCTGCATCTGATCAGCCGCTACGCCGGCGGCGCGGAAGAGAATGCGCCGCTGCATAAACTGGGCGGTGATGCCTGGTCACGCGCCCGACAGAAAGCCGCTGAGAAGGTTCGCGATGTCGCGGCAGAGCTGCTGGATATTTATGCCCAGCGCGCAGCGAAAGAAGGCTTTGCCTTTAAGCATGACCGTGAACAGTATCAGCTGTTTTGCGACAGCTTCCCGTTTGAAACCACGCCGGACCAGGCGCAGGCGATCAACGCGGTACTCAGCGATATGTGTCAACCGCTGGCCATGGACCGCCTGGTGTGTGGCGATGTCGGCTTTGGTAAAACCGAAGTCGCGATGCGTGCCGCCTTTCTCGCCGTAGAGAATCACAAGCAGGTTGCCGTGTTGGTACCGACCACTCTGCTCGCTCAGCAGCACTTCGACAACTTCCGCGACCGCTTTGCCAACTGGCCGGTACGCATTGAGATGCTGTCCCGTTTCCGTAGCGCCAAAGAGCAAGCGCAGATTCTGGAGCAGGTTGCCGAAGGTAAAATCGATATTCTCATCGGCACTCACAAACTGCTGCAAGCGGATGTGAAGCTAAAAGATCTGGGGCTGCTAATTGTCGATGAAGAGCACCGTTTCGGCGTTCGCCACAAAGAGCGTATCAAGGCAATGCGCGCGGATGTAGATATTCTGACTCTGACGGCAACGCCAATTCCGCGCACGCTCAACATGGCGATGAGCGGCATGCGCGATCTGTCGATCATCGCCACACCGCCCGCTCGTCGTCTGGCGGTCAAAACCTTCGTGCGCGAATATGACAACCTGGTGGTACGCGAGGCTATCCTGCGTGAAGTTATGCGCGGGGGACAAGTTTATTATCTCTTTAACGACGTCGAAAATATCCAGAAAACCGCTGACAGATTAGCGGAACTGGTGCCGGAAGCGCGCATTGGTATCGGCCACGGGCAAATGCGCGAGCGCGAGCTGGAACGCGTGATGAACGATTTCCACCACCAGCGTTTTAACGTGCTGGTGTGTACCACCATTATCGAAACCGGGCTCGACATTCCCACTGCCAACACCATCATCATTGAACGAGCTGACCACTTCGGTTTAGCGCAATTGCATCAGCTACGGGGTCGTGTGGGACGCTCACACCATCAGGCATACGCCTGGCTGCTAACGCCGCATCCAAAAGCGATGACCACCGACGCACAAAAACGCCTGGAAGCCATCGCCTCACTGGAAGATTTAGGTGCAGGTTTTGCGTTGGCGACCCACGACCTCGAAATTCGTGGCGCTGGGGAACTGCTGGGCGAAGATCAAAGTGGCTCCATGGAAAGCATCGGTTTCTCACTGTATATGGAGCTGCTGGAAAACGCTGTCGATGCGCTCAAAGAAGGGCGTGAACCGTCGCTGGAAGATCTCACCAGCCAGCAAACCGAAGTCGAACTGCGCATGCCATCGCTTCTGCCGGATAACTATATCCCGGATGTCAACACGCGACTGTCGTTCTACAAGCGCATTGCCAGTGCGAAAGGCGAAACCGAGCTGGAAGAAATTAAGGTCGAGCTGATAGACCGTTTTGGCCTGCTGCCCGACCCGGCCCGGACGTTGCTGGATATTGCCCGTTTACGCCAGCAGGCACAGAAGCTGGGGATCAGAAAGCTCGAAGGCAATGAAAAAGGCGGTACTATTGAGTTTGCCGAGAAAAACCACGTTAACCCGGTCTGGCTAATTGGTTTACTGCAAAAACAACCGCAACACTTCCGTCTGGATGGTCCAACACGCCTGAAATTCATGCAGGAGTTGGGCGAGCGTAAAGCACGGATCGACTGGGTTCGCCAGTTTATGCGCCAGCTTGAAGAGAACGCCGTAGCCTAGCGTCAAGCCGGGTGAGCCCTACGCTCACCCGGCCTGATGAATTTACAAACTCTTTGCACTTCCCTGCACTTCCCGACACTGCAAACCGCCATAATTCTTGTTTACTTTTACATAATAAAAACCACGTAAAAACAATGGATTTATGGTGATGTTAAACAATAAACGACTCTCTCGCTGGTTAGCATTTTTTACGCTTGCCGCGACCTTCGCGTTAGCACTTCCGGCCCAGGCAAACACCTGGCCGCTACCGCCACCGGGAAGCCGCGTGGTGGGTCAGAATGCCGTTCATGTTGTCGAAGACAATGGCGGTTCTCTGGAAGCGATTGCGAAAAAATACAATGTCGGCTTTCTGGCGCTGCTACAGGCCAACCCCGGCGTTGACCCTTACGTACCACGTCCGGGCAGCGTGCTGACTATTCCGCTGCAAACCCTGCTGCCGGACGCGCCGCGAGAAGGCATTGTTATCAACCTCGCCGAACTGCGTCTTTATTATTACCAGCCGGGGACAAATTCGGTGACCGTGTATCCTATTGGTATTGGCCAGTTAGGCGGTGACACGCTGACGCCCACAATGGTAACCACCATCTCTGATAAACGTGCCAACCCAACCTGGACGCCTACGGCAAATATCCGCGCGCGATACAAAGCGAACGGGATCGACCTTCCTGCCGTGGTGCCTGCCGGGCCGGATAACCCGATGGGCCATCATGCCATTCGCTTAGCGGCATACGGCGGCGTGTATCTGCTGCACGGAACTAATGCTGATTTTGGCATCGGAATGCGCGTCAGTTCCGGCTGTATTCGTCTACGCGACGGTGATATCGAAACCCTGTTCCGTCAGGTGAAGCCAGGGACCAAGGTCAATATTATCAATACGCCAATCAAAGCATCTGTTGAACCTAACGGCGTGCGCCTGGTTGAAGTACACCAGCCGTTGTCCGAAAAAATCAATGACGACCCGCAATTGCTGCCGATCGTGCTGAACGCATCCATGCAGACGTTTAAGAATGCGGCGCAAACGGACTCTGCCGTCATGGAACATGCGATGGAGATTCGCTCAGGCATGCCGGTCGATGTCACCCGTCATCACGACGTTGCTCAACAACCGCTGTAAACTCAGCGCATAAAAAACCCCCGCTGGATTTTATTCCGCGGGGGTTTTTTATTTAACTCGCAGTGGCATTGCGATGGGTTAAATCTTATTTGTAGATAACTGCAGTCCCGTGGAGGGTGTTAGGACCGGTAACGGAAGTAATACGGAAAGACTTCGCCCCCATCTCATCCGCTTTCTGCGCCAGTTGATCTTCCAGAGAACCTAAGTTAGTCCCCGCATTCGCAGAAATAGTACCGACTTTCTGTTGGCCCGCAGGTGTGGCCTGAACTTCAACGGCAGCAAAGCTTGCAAATGAGAGTGAGCTAAGAACAGCAGCAACAAACAGAGTTTTTACGTTTTTCATGATAGTGACCTTTAGCAGATGAATGTGTGTCGCAAAGATTAACTTAACGATCGATAGGTAAATCATAGATGTGATCCAGGTCACACGTCAACACTTTTTTATAATGATCGTTATATAAAATACAAAGACCTTATTTTTCATATCAATAGCGTTAAATTATTTTTATCGCTAATCCGCTGGAGTGTGCAGTCGAATATTTTTATAATGGTTATTCAATAAACCCAACAAAGGTACATCGGCGCCATGACAACTGAAATGACAGGTTGTGCTAAAAAAAGCCGTGGCCGACCAAAAGTGTTCGACAGGGAAGCCGCGCTTGATAAGGCCATGACACTCTTCTGGCAGCACGGGTATGAAGCGACATCGCTCGCCGATCTGGTAGAAGCAACCGGCGCAAAAGCGCCCACGCTGTATGCGGAGTTCACCAATAAAGAGGGGTTGTTTCGTGCCGTACTGGACCGCTACATCACCCGCTTCGCGGCGAAACATGAAGCCCAGTTATTTTGTGAAGAAAAAAGTCTTGAGTGCGCGCTGGAAGACTATTTCACCGCAATAGCGACCTGCTTTACCAGTAAAGACACCCCGGCGGGATGTTTCATGATTAACACATCCGCGACACTGGCGGCCTCTTCCCGGGATATTGCGCACACGGTGAAATCCCGCCATGCAATGCAGGAACAGACGCTTACCCAGTTCCTTCACCAGCGCCAGCAACGAGGCGAAATTCCGGCCCATTGCGACGTGCAAAAACTGGCCGAATACCTGAACTGTATTTTACAGGGTATGTCGATCAGCGCCCGTGAAGGCGCGACGTTTGAAAAACTGATGCAGATCGCACACACGACTCTGCGACTGTGGCCTGAACTTATCAAAGTTTAACCCTTTCCCGCTATTTCCCCGCAGTACTGACACCATCGGGAGCTGATTAAGCCCCCGGTTAGATTCCCGCGGATTATCCCTACATTATTCAGTGTTTTCAGCATCTTATCCGATCATTTTTTGTAAAATGTATTGATAACAACAATTATTATCAGCAATATTCGCATTTGTTTTAACGCCTGTTTCACAATGTAACCATCGGTTTCTCTACCGCCATAACAAAAACAGATCGACTCTTTTTAAAAGGAATACAAATGCATAAGCGTCTCTGGGTGCTCAATCCTCTCTTGTTGTCTTTAACTCTCCCAGCCATCGCGGCTGAGGAAGATAACCTCATCGTCAGTGCCAACCGTAGTCAACGCACCGTGGCAGAAATGGCGCAAACGACCTGGGTTATTGAAGGAAGCGAGATTGAACAGCAGGTTCAGGGGGGGAAAGAGTTCAAAGATGTTCTTGCTCAGTTAATCCCAGGAATCGATGTCAGCAGCCAGGGGCGCACAAACTACGGCATGAATATGCGCGGTCGTGCCATCGTAGTACTGATAGACGGTGTCCGTCTGAACTCCTCGCGTACTGACAGTCGTCAACTGGATTCTATTGATCCGTTTAACATCGCACACATTGAAGTCATCTCAGGTGCAACCTCACTGTATGGCGGCGGCAGTACCGGTGGGTTAATCAACATTGTCACCAAAAAAGGCCAGCCGGAGCGTGAAGTAGAACTCGAACTGGGGAGTAAAAGCGGCTTCAATAACAGTAACGATCATGATGAACGCGTTGCCGCGGCGGTGAGCGGAGGAACCGATCGCGCTTCCGGGCGCATGTCCGTCGCGTATCAACGGTTTGGCGGCTGGTATGACGGCAATCACGATGCCCTGCTGCTGGATAACACCCAAACCGGCCTGCAGCACTCCGATCGTCTGGACGTGATGGGCACCGGAACGATTGAGCTTGACGACAACCGTCAGTTACAACTGGTTACGCAGTATTATAAGAGCCAGGGGGACGACGATTACGGACTGGATCTTGGCGAGAACATGTCCGCCGTGACGGGAAACGGTAAGGCTTATACCAGCAGCGGACTGAATTCCGATCGTATTCCCGGCACCGAGCGTCATCTGATCAGCCTGCAGTATTCAGACGCGGATTTCTTCGGCCAGAACCTGGTCAGCCAAATCTATTACCGTGACGAATCGCTGAAATTCTACCCCTTCCCTACGCTAAGCAAAGGCAAGGTCACCAGTTTCTCCGCATCGCAGCAGGACACAGACCAGTTTGGTGCCAAAATCACCCTCAACAGCCAGCTGATGGATAACTGGGAGCTGACGTGGGGTGTCGATGCCGATCACGAAACCTTCGATTCCAATCAGAAATTCTTCGATCTGGCCTGGTCCCTGCCCTCCGGCGGTATGGACAACCGAACCGCTTATACCACCGGGCGTTACCCCGGTTATAGCATCACCAACTTCGCGCCTTTCCTGCAGAACAGCTATGACATTAACGACATCTTTACCCTCAGCGGCGGTGTGCGCTATCAATGGACCGAAAACAGGGTGGATGATTTCGTTGGCTATGCCCAACAACAGGGAATTGCCACCGGCCTGGCAAACTCCGCCGATACCATTCCTGGCGGTAAAACCGATTACGATAATTTCCTGTTTAACGCCGGTATCCTCGCCCACCTGACCGACCGTCAGCAGACATGGTTTAACTTCTCTCAGGGCGTGGAGCTTCCGGACCCGGGGAAATATTACGGTAACGGCACCTATTCCCTGGTTGGCGATCATTACCAGCTCCAGCGCAGCGTCAACGTGGCGGACTCGCGCCTGGAGGGGATTAAAGTTAACTCCTACGAACTGGGATGGCGCTACACTGGCGACAGTCTGCGCACGCAGCTGGCCGCTTACTACTCTACTTCGGATAAATCGATCGTTATCAACCGCAGCGATATGACCATTAACGTCCAGCCCGACGATCGCCGTATTTATGGCCTTGAAGGTGCGGTGGATTATTTCATTGCGGATACGGACTGGAGTCTGGGCGGCAACTTCAACGTCATTAAATCGGAAGTGAAGCAAAACGGTAAGTGGCAGAAATGGGATGTCACCCTGGCTTCCCCGTCCAAAGCCACCGCGTGGGTCGGCTGGGCACCTGAACCGTGGACATTGCGCGTACAGAGCCAGCAAACATTTGATCTGACGGACGCCAGCGGCAATAAGCTGGACGGCTATAACACGATGGACTTTATCGGCAGCTATCAGCTCCCGTTGGGTAAACTGACCTTTAGCGTAGAAAACCTGCTGAATGAAGAGTACACCACGCTGTGGGGACAACGTGCGCCACTGCTGTACAGCCCAACCTACGGTAGCCCGTCACTGTATGAATACAAAGGCCGGGGCCGCACCTTTGGTCTGAACTACGCCTTAACCTTCTGATAAAAAAAGCCCCCCAGCCTGAGCGAATGGGGGGCTAATGTTCAGGATAATGCTATTTTACGCTTTGTTATTCAGTACCAACTGTCCGTTGTTATCCAACGGAATTTGCGCGCCGGGGTCCTTATCCATACGGATTTTCCCCTGCTGATCGCCAATTTTGTACGTCACGTCGTAGCCCAGCATTTTTTCAGATTTGTCATACACCGTTTTACAACGCTGCTGCGTAGTAGTGTACGTATCATTTTCTTGCATCGAACCCTGGATCTGGTTACCTGCATAACCGCCGCCTAAAGCACCGGCCACGGTAGCAATATCTTTACCGCGTCCGCCGCCAAACTGATGGCCGATAACGCCACCAGCAACCGCACCCAGCACGGAACCCGCGATACGGTTTTCATCTTGTACCGGCTTACGGTGCGTGACCGTCACGTTCCGACACTCCTGGCGCGGTGTTTTTACCGACTCTTTAATCGGTGTTGCAGAGACAACTTGTGCATACTGTGGGCCACGCTCGAAAACGTTAAGACTGGCCACCGCTGCAACACCCAGCGCAGCAGCTACGCCAATCCCTATACCCGCCAACATAGATTTATTCACGGGACTTCCTCCTTTTTTGCTATTAGCAACAACTTTGCAACAGAAGGTAAGGAATGCCAATCAGATTACGGATGAAAATAGCACGAGGAGGAGCGAAGGCAGGATGATTCGGAGAACTCTGAAGGAAGGCGCCGGATAAGTACAAACATCCGACGCCATAAGCCGTATTAATGCAGTTTCAGACGCGGGCGGATCACCCGGTTAATGCTGCCAACCAGCATCATCAGACCGGTTTTAAAGTAACCGTGCAGAGCAATCTGGTGCATGCGGTACAGTGAGATGTACACAAAGCGCGCAATACGCCCTTCTACCATCATCGAACCGCGGGTCAAGTTGCCCATCAGGCTACCCACGGTAGAGAAGTTAGAAAGTGAAACCAGAGAGCCGTGGTCTTTGTACTGATACGCTTTCAGCGGCTTGCCGTTCATCTGCGCCAAAATGTTGTTCATTGCGCAGCTTGCCATCTGGTGCGCAGCCTGAGCGCGCGGCGGCACAAAACCACCTTCCGGGCGAGCGCAGGAAGCGCAGTCGCCAATCGCGTACACGTCGGGATCGCGCGTGGTCCGCAGAGTCGGCTCAACCACCAGTTGGTTAATACGATTGGTTTCCAGACCGCCAATGTCTTTCATAAAGTCTGGCGCTTTGATCCCCGCAGCCCACACCATCAGATCGGCTTCAATGTACTCGCCATCCTTGGTATGCAGTCCGCCTTCATCAGCGCTGGTTACCATCGTCTGGGTCAGTACGCGTACGCCCAGTTTGGTTAACTCATTATGCGCAGCACTGGAAATACGCGGCGGCAACGCAGGCAGAATACGCTCACCGGCTTCTACCAGCGTAACGTTCAGCGCTTCGTTGGTCAGCCCTTTGTAACCATAGCTGTGCAGCTGTTTTACCGCATTGTGCAGCTCGGCTGAGAGTTCAACCCCCGTCGCACCGCCGCCGACAATGGCGATATTTACTTTGCCATTAGCGCCCAGATTCGCGGAATACTTCAGGAACAGATTCAGCATCTCCTGGTGGAAACGACGCGCCTGATGCGGGTTATCCAGGAAAATGCAGTTTTCTTTGACGCCCGGCGTATTGAAATCGTTGGAGGTACTACCCAACGCCATCACCAGCGTGTCATACGGGACTTTGCGCTCAGGAACCAGCAGCTCGCCCTTCTCATCGCGCAGCTCGGCAAGAGTAATGGTTTTCGCTTCGCGATCGATATCCACCACCGAACCCAACTGAAACTGGAAACCGTGGTTACGGGCATGCGCCAGATAGCTCAGCGCATCCACGCCTTCGTCCAGGGAACCCGTCGCGACTTCATGCAGTAACGGTTTCCATAAATGGCTGTGGTTTCTGTCCACCAGCGTGATTTTGGCCCTTTTCTTGCGCCCCAGCTTTTTACCCAGCTGCGTCGCCATTTCCAGTCCGCCAGCACCGCCGCCGACAATCACGATTCTTTTTAATGGTGTAGTCAACGTGACCCCCTTAAATTTATTAACCAATTGTTAATTAAAAGTTATAGGCATAGCCTTTAATTAACAACAAGTTACGATAATGAAAATGTTCTTCGAGAGTGAGAATAACACGAACGGTGCATTGGTCATACCAAAATTGATGTGTATCAAGTTTTGATGCTGAAAAGATAGACAACACAAACTTTAAGAACAAAAAAACCAGCCCGAAGGCTGGTTTTTTACACGTTCATTGAGGATTAACCTAACGTCTTGAACGCTTTGATGCGCTGCAAATGCGGGGAGATATTCTTAAACTTGTGCGTCTGCTCTTCGTCCCAGACTATCTCGTAAAAATGATGCAGCTCTTCTGACGAACGCTGACTATTGAGCGCTTCATCATGACGTGACAGGATCACCAGGCAGCGATCGCGATTCTTTTCGCGGAAATTGGTCACGCATTTTGTCGCGATATCGGCATACTCTTCAGGCCTGTCGATTTTTCCCTCCATGTTCTCATACGGGAACAGGTTGGGATTAAACACTACCTGACGAATATCACACAGGAAACCAATCCGTTCAGCCCAATATCCCCCGAGCCCCACGCCACAAATCAGCGGACGGTCGTCCACATTAAGCTGCAGCATTTTGTCCACTTCTTTCAGTAGATGCTGCATGTCATGTTTAGGATGCCGCGTACTGTAGCTAATCAGCCTGACATCCGGGTCGATGAACTGCAGCTGCAACACCTTTTCGTGGTTGCCCGGGCTGTTAGAGTCAAAACCGTGTAAATAGATAATCATCGCATCCTCGCCAAACTTGCGTTAATGACCTGCTTTCTCTTCCTGCCAGCGCTCATGAAGCTGGTTGAGCTGGGCGCTTACCGTCTTCCAGCGTGCCGAGTCCATCAGTTCCTGACGTGAAAATGAACCTTTATGATACAAACGTGTAACACGTTCTGCATTGATCGGCGACAGATTATCTAACACACTGACCGCTCCCTTACGATTATTGCAGACCAGGATCATATCGCAACCCGCATCCAGCGATGCCTGACCACGCTCAGCATAGCTTCCCATAATCGCCGCCCCTTCCATCGACAAATCATCGGAGAAAATGACGCCATCGAAACCAAGCTCCTGACGCAGCACCGTTTTCAGCCAGTGTGGCGAACCGCTCGCCGGACGCGGGTCCACGTCACTGTAGATGACATGCGCAGGCATAATGGCATCGAGTTTGTTTTCCGTAATCAACGTCTGGAACACGGACATATCTTTTGCACGAATTTCGGCTTCTGAACGTGGATCGGTTGGGGTTTCTTTATGCGAATCCGCCGTCACAGCCCCATGCCCGGGGAAATGTTTACCGGTAGTTTTCATGCCAGCAGCATGCATACCGTCAATGAAGCGAGTCGCCATAGCCAGCGCTTTCCGCGGATCGGCATGGTAAGAGCGTTCGCCAATCGCCGCGCTGATATGCCCCACATCCAGCACCGGCGCAAAACTGATATCTATATCCATTGCGATCATTTCGCTGGCCATTAGCCATCCGGCGTCCTGAGCCAGATTGCCGCCTTCTTCCAGACCGTGCAGCGCAGCAAAGGATTGGGCCGCGGGCAGACGCGTAAATCCTTCGCGAAAACGCTGTACCCTGCCGCCTTCCTGATCTACCGCCACCACCAGATGATTGCGTGATGCCTCGCGAATCTGGCGCACTAATTCACGCAACTGTTCCGGGTCATGATAATTTCGGGTAAAGAGGATCAACCCACCTACCAGCGGATGCGCCAGAATCTCGCGCTCTTCAGCGTCCAGCTCATACCCTTCGACATCCAACATTACTGGGCCCACACTGCTCTCCTTATCCTTTCATTATTAGCTGCCGCCAGGTTTCATCGGCCAGCCTGATAAATTGTCGATCGCCGGTTTGTCGCCAGCGATACTCAAACCACCCCGCTTTCAGCATTATGACCCAGGGCCGCCATCGTCTGACCTGCCGCCACAGCGCGTTTTGTTCAATGTACGCTCGTTGGGCGTAGGCGCTCACCAGCCGTTGGTGCTGAGATTCGTCGTTGACCCAAACCGCCGCCAGTTCCAGAGCGATATCACCGTCTCCGGCATATTCCCAGTCAATCAGCCGCAGTCCTGATGCTGTACGTACGATGTTGTCACCGTGGACATCCATATGCAGAGGCCCCAGACGCAAAGGTCGAGGCTCACCGCTTTTCCTGAGTCGCTTCAACGCTCGCAACCAGCATGGCGTACGACGCGCCGGATCGCCACACTGCCAGTACTGTTCGAGTAGCGGCAGCAGACTGATTCGCCAGCCCAATTGGGGTTGTTGGTGCAGATGATACAATAAGCCAGCGAGTTCGTCGGCGTCCGGCAATCTGGATTCTACCTTACCGTGAAAAAAGTCGACCGCCATCCACCCACGTATATAAAAGCGGGGGCGCGGCGCAAGGCTTTCAGGCAGGTGCTTTAACGCGTGATAGTGGCGTAAGAAATACGATTCCGGTGCGTCAGGGTCGTGATGACAGCGCAACACTAAGCGGTGGGTATCGTGTTCGATGATGCAGCTCCCGCCGCTCAGGCCGCTATGGTTGGCTACGACGGGATGATACTGCGGGAAATAGCGCGACAACACCTCGTCGCGCGTTAGCCGGTTATTGTTGCTGTACGGCACCTTTACCTGACCAGATTATCTCGCCAGTTTGTACCAGCATTAATTGCATTTGCAGCGCCGGCGAATTGACGTTGCCGGAGGCGCTGGAATAGAGCACATACTGTGCGCCAACGTTACGGGCGATACCAATCGCTTTGCTGCGCGTTCCCAGACTGTCGTTCGGCGACAAACCTAACTGCTGTTTGGCGACGGCCAACTGCTGGGCGGAAACCAGGGTAAACTTGCCGTTATTCGCCAGCGCGTTCCTCAAGGTCTCGGTGGCTTCACCGGCATTCAACGAGCCGTTGGTCCGGTTATTCACGCTATCAACCAGCAGAACGCCTCCCGCTTTGACGCCGTCAGCCTGCAGCATTTTACCGACCATCGGCTGCATAGCCCCGTTCCAGTCATAATGACGTTGACGCGGCGTCGGCTGCGCCGTTTGGTCCTCGTGCTCAATCGGACCCGGCTGCTGCGGTATGCTTGGCACCGTTGGTACAACCGGCACCGGCTGTTGCGGCTGCGCGGGCTGTTCCGGCACCGGCTTCACTTCCTCTACGGGTGCGGGCTCACGTTGCGCCACACAGCCAGAGAGAAACATCGCCAGCGCGGCAATCAGTGCGTAGCGATTCATTTTGATCATCAAGATTCACCCCTTACAAATAAAGATAAAGTCTAACCTTGTGCGCCCCCAGAAAATTGGCGCTGCCGTACAGCGTCACCGACGAATGAGCCGGGATAGTCACGCTGCGTGGCGCTTCCAGAGGATGCATTTCCAGTCCTCTGGCGTCATACCAGTAAAACCGATAATGAACGGTAACGGGTTCTTGTCTTTCGTTATAAAGTCGCGAGGATGCTGAGGCCTGAATATCAGACGTGGTTAACGTCGGCTGTTCTGCTGTAATGCCCGACGCCAGAATCGTTGATTCCATCACCAGCGACTGTTCATCACTTACCGGGATTTCAGGATGTGCCCGACAGCCAGCCAGTAGCAGCAAGCTCAGTGAAAGTGCAATGCATCCTCTGGTCATGCTTACAGACCTTTATGCGCAAGCATTGGACCCAGCGCACGTCCACCCAGCAGGTGCATATGAATGTGATACACCTCCTGACCGCCGTGACGATTGGTATTCATAATTAAACGATACCCATCCGCAGCAATGCCTTCCTGCTCGGCGATTTTCGCCGCTACGGTGATCATGCGACCCAACGCCTGCTCGTGTTCCGCTGTCACATCGTTGACGGTCGGGATCAGGACGTTAGGAATGATCAGAATGTGCGTAGGTGCCTGAGGGGAAATATCACGAAACGCAGTGACCAGTTCATCCTGGTACACGATATCTGACGGAATTTCACGACGGATAATTTTGCTGAATATAGTTTCTTCTGCCACGACGTTTTCCTTTTTCATTAACAGCCCAAGCGTTATGCCATGCTACGCTGGGTCACTCTGCGAGTATAGAGTATGAGCGAGTTACTCACGCTCTTTCAACTTTAACCCTCGATTTTTTAAGCAAAAAGCCCTGCCACTGCTGTTCTTATAACCATTTCCCGTCGCTATTGCTTAAGCATAGTACTGAAACAACATTTCACTTATGCCGTAGCATCTGTTTACACACTGAATGTGAATGCGTATATTTCGCATTTGTATTCGCGTGCGAACTTAATAATTTACAACCAAAAAGTTCATCGCAACCTCAGTGATTCAAACTTAATATTAATAATTATCAAGGACTTTTCGATGTCTTTCACAACACACAACGGGGATGACCAACGCAAACCTGGGCTTGCCCCTTCTGTACTGGCAGCCTGCATCACGTTAGCACTATTGCCTTCCACCAGCCTCGCAGCCCCTGCTGAAGAGACGGTTATCGTTGAGGGCTCTGCTCCAGCCACATCCAGTGAGGAGCAAGATTACAGCGTTAAATCAACGACTGCTGGCACCAAAATGCAGATGACGCAGCGCGATATTCCGCAATCAGTCAGTATTATCAGTCAGCAGCGCATGGAAGATCAGCAACTGCAAACGCTGGGCGATGTGATGGACAACACGTTGGGGATAAGCAGAAGTCAGGCGGATTCAGATCGCAGTAGCTATTACTCTCGCGGATTTCAGATTGATAACTACATGGTCGATGGGATTCCGACCTATTTTGAATCCCGCTGGAATCTCGGTGATGCCCTTTCCGACACGGCCCTTTTTGAGCGTATCGAAGTGGTCCGTGGCGCAAACGGGCTAATGACCGGGACGGGTAACCCCTCAGCCTCGATTAATATGATCCGTAAGCATGCCACCAGCCGCGAGTTCACCGGTAATGTTTCTGCGGAATATGGCAGTTGGAATAAACAACGATATGTGACCGATCTTCAAAGCCCGCTCACGGCAGACGGCAACGTGCGCGGGCGCATCGTGGCGGGCTACCAGAATAACGACTCCTGGCTTGATCGCTACAATAGCGAAAAAATGTTCTTCTCCGGGATTGTCGATGCCGATCTGGGCGACACCACCAGCCTGTCTGCGGGTTATGAATACCAGCGCATTGATATCAACAGTCCAACCTGGGGTGGATTGCCGCGCTGGAATACCGACGGCAGTAAAAACAGCTATGACCGCTCGCGCAGCACTGCGCCGGACTGGGCGTACAACGATAAAGACTTCAACAAAGTGTTTGTCACCATCAAGCAACGTTTTGCCGATACCTGGCAGGCGACCATGAATGCCACCCACTCCGAGGTCAAGTTTGACAGTAAAATGATGTACGTCGATGCCTATGTCAATAAAGCCGATGGCACGCTGATTGGCCCGTATGGCAGCTATGGTCCGGGCTATGACTACGTCGGAGGTACCGGCTGGAACAGCGGCAAGCGTAAGGTGGATGCCGTCGATCTGTTCGCCGACGGCGGTTACGACCTGTTTGGTCGTCAGCATAATCTGATGCTGGGCGGCAGCTACAGCAAACAGAATAACCGTTACGAAAGCGCGTGGGCGAACGTATTCCCCAACGAAATCGGCAGTTTCTATACCTTCGATGGTAACTTCCCGGAAACCAACTGGAACCCGCAGTCATTGGCCCAGGACGATACCACGCACATGAAATCGCTCTACGCCGCAACACGTATTTCGCTGGCCGACCCACTGCATTTGATTGTCGGCGCGCGTTATACCAACTGGCGTATCGACACCCTCGCCTACAGCATGGAACAAAACCACACCACGCCGTATGCGGGCCTGGTGTATGACATTGACGATAACTGGTCTACCTACGCCAGCTACACCTCAATCTTCCAGCCGCAGAACAAGCGCGACAGTTCCGGTAAATATCTCTCCCCAATTACCGGCAATAACTATGAGCTTGGCCTGAAGTCCGACTGGATGAACAGCCGTTTAACCACCACCCTCGCGGTGTTCCGCATTGAACAGGATAACGTGGGCCAATCAACCGGCGTACCAATTGCCGGTAGCAATGGCGACACGGCCTATAGAGCGATGGATGGAACGGTCAGCAAAGGGGTCGAATTCGAAGTTAACGGTGCGATCACCGATAACTGGCAGATGACGTTCGGCGCGACACGCTATGTTGCTGAAGACAACGAAGGCAATGCGGTAAACCCGAACCTACCGCGTACCACAGTAAAACTGTTTACCCGTTATCGCCTGCCAGCCATGCCGGAACTGACCGTGGGCGGTGGGGTTAACTGGCAGAATCGTGTTTATAGCGATACGGTCACGCCGTATGGCACATTCCGCGCGGAACAGGGAAGCTACGCCCTGGTCGATTTATTCACCCGCTATCAGGTGACGAAAAACTTCTCTGTGCAGGGTAACCTCAATAACCTGTTCGATAAAACCTACGACACCAATGTCGACGGATCTATCGTCTATGGCGAGCCGCGCAACGTCAGCGTCACCGCCAGCTATCAGTTCTGATTCGAAACACATCACGCTCCACCTGCTCGTCAGGTGGAGTGATATTGATACATTGCGGCGAAACCCCCCCCTTTTTTACACCACAATAGAGGTATCTCCTGCTACGACCAAGCGCAAAAAATCATCCCGAAGATGATTTTTTATTTTTGGGTTCCACACCACACCTATATCCCAGCGTATTTGCTTTTCCATAGGCATTAATAAATTAACATTGGCGGGCAAAAAAGTACGAACGCTTGCGGGTAAAAAGGCAACGCCGTTACCACCAGCAATTAATGCCAGTAACGACGTCATATCATCCGTAGCGGACACCGTAACAGCCTTCAACTGGTTACTTTGGAGAAAATATGCAGTTTGTTCAGCAAGGCAAGGGCTGGTAGACGGATCGAGTTGGAGTAAGGGATATGCCGATAGTGCACTCTGAATATTCATATTGTGTATATCGCTATTCGCCGGCATAGCAAGCGCCAGCGTTTCCTCATAAAGAATATATGAAACCAGACCTTTACTTACAGGTGCCCGCACAAAACCAATATGCAACCGCCCCTCCAACAGCATTTTCATTTGAACACTAGAAGGAAGATGATTAATAACAACCTCACACTCAGGAACTTGCTGATGAAATTGTCTTATCCACTTTGGAACTTGCTGAAATGACGAAATCCCAAAGCCCATAAATAACTTTTCACGATTTTTCGAATTTACCTCTCTCGCATAGTTCAGAAATTCAATATGGGATTGTAAAAGCTCATTTGCTTTAGAAAAAAGCTGCTGCCCCAATACAGTTAAACTTGCGCCATGACGTCCGCGCAAAAAAAGAACGCCACCTGTCAAATGTTCCAGCGTCTGTATCTGCTTTGATAGTGCTGGTTGCGTCAAGAAGAGTTCTTTTGCAGCATTGCTGTAACTTCCTTTCATCGCCAAGGTAACAAAAGCTCGAAGCAGTTTTATATCTATTCCTTTCATTTATTGAACCCTGAAAAAAATGGAATTATACAAATACCTATAACAGGCCCATGATAGCAAGGGATGGCAATAAAGAAAAATAACTGACCAGTAGAAAACTGTAAAAAAACTATCAATTAATATTTAATTATAAAGGAATATAAATATGCCAAATGTAGCCGTGCTAACAAATGATTTGCAATATGAGTTTACGTATAAAATCACCCGATCGGCTCAGGAATTAGAACAAAAACTAACAGCATTTAATCAATTTCTTGATGGTGTCAGAAACCAAAACCAGGCCGTCATCCATTTGCAGTTAATAAACGATCCCGACGACCCCGCAGTACAGCGCCGCTATAAAAATCGCGCTGCGGGTATTCCAGCTTTGGCCGGGCGGCCAGAAAACCAAATAATCGACAGTATTTACCACCCTTCTGACCTCATCGTAGTAAAAGGGAGAGACAGTGGTTTCTTTAACAATAACCTCGATGAAACGCTGCAAAATCTGGGCATCAAAACGGTTATCGTGACCGGTTTGCAAACGCACGTCTGCGTTCAAACCACCGCTGCAGATGCTTTTTTCCGCGGATACAATGTGTGGGTGCCAGAGGACTGCGTTTTTGCCCCTTCCACAGATGACACCACTCGCGCCTTAGAGTGGCTTGCCAACTATTGCGCAACCGTTGCCCCTTCAACTGAGATTTTATCGCTGTTGGCAAAACATAGCGATCTTCCTGAGCGCAATGAAGGGAAATCCGCATGAAAAATCCATTAATACAGGAACTGGAACCGACAGATACCGTTGTTCTGGACCATGGGACAGGCGCTCGCCTTAGTCGAGAACTTGTCGAACTAATTGCGGAAATTCTCGGCGATACCTATCTGGGTACCATGGAAGACAGCGCCTTACTCGATCTACCGTCGCGACAAATTGCATTTACTACCGACTCTTTCGTTGTTACACCACTGATCTTTGGTAATGGGGATATCGGTAAAATTGCGGTATGCGGTACCGTCAACGATCTTGCTGTGAGTGGTGCACGTCCGCTGTATCTGACGCTGAGTCTTATTATTGAGGACGGCATGCCCATATCCGAACTCGTCACTGTTATTGAATCGGTCCGCGATACTGCTATTGCGGCAGACGTCAAAATCGTTGCCGGGGACACCAAAGTTGTTGGGAAGGGAGAAGCCGATCGTCTGTTCATTAACACGGCTGGCTTGGGCGTTCTTGAACAGTCCCCTGTTTCAATTAAAAACGTTCGTCCTGGGCAAAAAATAATACTGAGTGGCTATATTGGAAATCACTCTATCCACCTGCTATCCCTGCGAGAAGGACTAGGATTTGAACGAAATATCCTCAGCGACTGCGCCCCACTCAACATGATGATTCGCCAACTTCTCGATACCGTTCCTGCCGGAAAAATTACCTCAATGAGGGATGTAACTCGCGGTGGCCTCTCTGCAGTGCTTCATGAATATGCGCGTGCAGCAAAACATGAAATGCGTTGCGAGCGACAATCTTTGCCGATCCAGCCTGAAACAGCGATGGCGGCAAATATGCTGGGCGTCGATGTCATCAATCTTGCTAACGAGGGATGCCTTTGCTTGTTTGTAGAATCGGATAGTGCAGAAGAAGTGCTCAAACTCTTACAAGCGCACCCGCTTGGCCAAAAGGCCGCGATTATTGGCGAGGTATTAACAATCCCTCAAGCCAAAGTCAGCATGCTTGAACAGGATGGAACCGTATCGACTATAGAGGAGCTCTACGGTGCAGAATTGCCACGACTCTGCTAAGCAATGCGACGCAGTGGAAACCCGGCGTTACCGCATTTGCGGTATCGTCCAGGGGGCAGGATTTCGTCCTTTAGTCCATCGACTGGCTCGCACCTTCGAAGCCACAGGCTGGGTACTTAATGATTCCGAAGGCGTATTGCTGGAGCTACAGGCCGCGTCCAGACATATCGCGCAACTCATTGATGAGCTAGTATCTAAACCGCCACCAATGGCCCGCATCAATAGTATTGTGGAAGTACCACGAGAAAATTCGGTTCAACAATACGCAGAATTTAGTATCCGTAAAAGCCGTCAGTTGGCGCGGATGGATACTATTATCCCACCAGATTCAAACGTCTGTCAGGATTGCCTTAATGAAATGTCTGACCCGCTAAACCCGAGGTATCGGTACGCTTTTATTAATTGCACCAACTGCGGGCCACGATACTCAATTATCCAGGCTATGCCTTATGATCGTTCACAAACAACAATGCAAGCCTTTGCAATGTGTCCTGCCTGTCAGCGTGAGTATGATGACATCAATAATCGCCGTTATCACGCGCAGCCCAATGCTTGTCCAGAATGCGGACCAAAACTGGACCTAAGGTCTTGCAACGGCGAAACGATAATCACAAACGATATCGTCAAATTTGCCCTAGCAAGGCTACAAGAGGGCGCGATTATTGCGATGAAAAGCCTTGGTGGTTTTCATCTGGTTGTTGATGCGAATAATGAAAATGCCGTTTCGCAACTGCGAAAGCGCAAGCACAGAGATGCCAAAGCTTTTGCTATTATGGTAAGGGATTCAAATCAGGCAGCTCGCATAGCCCGTGTCAGCGCGCATGAAAAAAAAATTCTGGAAAGTGTTGAGCGCCCAATCGTATTACTGCGTAAACGTAAAAATACACTGCCGGAAATTATCGCACCGCATAACCCCAATATTGGTGTCATGCTCCCATCCACACCACTTCAGTATTTAATGCTAGAAGATACCACAATGCCAGCCCTGGTGATGACCAGTGGTAATCTCTCAGGCCATCCAATCGTATTTGATAATACGAGTGCTATTGTGCAGTTGGGTGAAATCGCAGACTATTTTATTCTCAACGATCGTGACATTCATACTCGTGTCGATGATTCCGTTGTCCGTGTCATGACCCATGGTAATAACCTTTCATTCCTTCGGCGCTCACGAGGTTATGCCCCCTATCCTGTACACCTTACTTCCCGGGTTGATCCGATCATCGCTCTTGGCGCAGAACTAAAAACAACCGTGAGTATAGCGAAGGGTAATGAGGTGTTTATGAGCCAGCACATTGGCGATCTCAAAAATGATCTTACGTTTACATCACACCTTACGTGCGTTAATCATCTGCAAAAGCTTCTTAATATTGAGCCGAAGGTTGTGGCTTGCGATCTCCATCCAGCGTTTCGCTCGACGCGTCGTGCACTGGAACAATCGCAACTGCGGGTTATTCAGGTGCAGCATCATCATGCACACATGGCATCGTGCATGGCTGAAAACGGACTCAGTGGAAAAACTATTGGCGTTGTGTTCGACGGTACGGGCTACGGCGTTGATGGCACTATCTGGGGTGGCGAATTTCTTGTAGGGGATACCAGAAGCGTTAAACGTGCAGCACACCTTCGTTATATCGGCCTACCAGGCGGTGATAGCGCTGTTAAAGAACCCATTCGGATTGCTATTTCGTTATTAACGGAAATCTACGGGGAATATATTCCTGAGCTTTCTATTCCTGGCCTACAAACATTGTCGGCTGTCCAGAGGGACGTTTTCGCCAAAATGACTTACCGAAGGATCAATACACCAGTGACCAGCAGTATCGGCCGACTTTTCGATGGCATTTCCGCATTAATGGGCATTTGTACACATATTGAATATGAAGCACAGGCCGCCATTGAATTGGAAGCATTATTGCAGAGCGATCTTCATATGTCGCAACCTTTTTCTTTCTCGATTGTCGAGTCAGAAGACCATCTCGAGGTGGATTATCGCCCGATGGTTCATGAGATGATTACAGCATTAACAGTACACTCCCTCGATTTACCTGAATTAAGCAGGCGCTTTCATTCAACTATCGTAGAGATTATTACCGCAGTCTCTACCCGTTTATCTGCCCTTGCCATGACACGGCAAGTTGTACTGAGTGGAGGTGTCTTTTGTAATGCGTTCCTTCTCTACAATGCCCTTGACAGACTGCAAGCGGCCGGACTTAAAGTTTACTGCCATCAACTCGTCCCCACTAATGATGGTGGCATCTCTTTAGGGCAAATTGTCGTTGCATCCAGACTAAGCCAAACGAATTAACTTAATAATAAGGAAATAAAATATGTGTAATGCCATCCTGAAAGCTGCTGCCGTATTATTTGATATGGACGGTGTGCTTATTGATTCAAATGAAGTGATTGAAAGAGCCTGGCGTGAAGCGGCTGCAATGTATGGTAAAACAATATCGGAACAAGAAATTATTAAGCATATTCACGGACAGCCTGGTCCGCATACTATTCGGGCGCTCTTCAGTGACCTACCGCTCGTTGATCAGCAAAAGGTTCAGGCTCATATTATTCATGTTGAAAATACTGCGTCTTATAATCCTATCCCGGGAGTCGCAGAACTTATTACCGTACTGGATGCTTCAGGTATTCAGGTTGGCATTGTAACCAGCGGCTGGCGTGAGAAAATCGACCGTGTGACGGCGATGCTTCAGATTCAGTCCTGCATTTCTGTGATTGTTGAGCGCGATGACGTCGCCCGAGGGAAACCTTTCCCAGACCCTTATCTTCTTGCAGCCGAGCGTTTTGCTATTCCCGCGGAGAAAACAATCGTCTTTGAAGATTCCAAAAGTGGCGTCACGTCTGCTGTTGCAGCTGGAGCTTTTTGCGTCGGGATCGGTAGCGCTGAACTGATTTCCTGCGGAGCTCGGCTTACTATTTCGGACTTTACCGGTGTTGAAGTCATATCACGACTGGATGGAAACATCGCGATTTCATTTTGCCCAGGGCATGTTTTGATGATCGATAAAAAAGACGCATCTCAAGAAACAAAGTAGAGTAAAAAGGGCCATCAATGGAAATCGCGCAAAAAGGACGCTGGGCTGTTACAACATTATTTTTTGTTAATGGATTAGTTACCGGTGCCTGGGCTGTGCAAATTGCCCAACTGGTTTCACGTTTTCACATTACTGATAAAGTAATAGGCCATTTGATACTTATTTTCGGTCTGGGTGCATTATTTATGATGCCGCTGTCCGGCATGGCGATGGAAAAATATGGCTCACAACGCATCGTGCGTATTTTTTCCATCGCAGCCTCGCCTGCTCTTATTCCTGTGGGACTCGCACCTGATATCTACCTGTTAACACCGATACTCTTTTTTCTTGGTGCCATGATCGGGGCAATGAACGTTGCGATGAATTCGAATGCAGTTGCCGTCGAGAAAGCCTTATCACGCACAGTGTTATCTTCATGTCACTGTTTTTGGAGCATAGGGCTTTTCACTTCAGGCCTGATTGGGGGGTATCTGGTTAAGCAGTTCGGTTTTCTCACGCACCTTTTTTTGATTGGCACGTTTTCCTTAGCGATAACATTGTCGGTATGTCCACATGTCATCAAAGATAAATCGATAAGAATTAAACGTTCAATTAAAGAAAAACAGCCTCATCATTCGAGCACCATCTACGTTATCGGTGTTATTGCCCTGCTGGCCATGATCCCGGAATGTGCGGTCGTTGACTGGTCGTCACGTTATTTACTGAAAAACCTTAATGCAACTACGGAAACGGCAAGTCTTGCTTTTGCCTGCTTCGCGGGAACCATGGCGATTTTTCGCTTTATGGGGGATTTCATTCGCAATCGTTTCGATGCCATTTTTGTAATGCGCACATCCAGTCTGGTGGCTGGAATCGGATTGCTGGCAGCGGCAGCGGCAAATACCCCTTGGCAGGCTACCGTTGGTTTCGCTATTGCTGGTATCGGTATCGCCAATCTGGTACCGATTGCTTTTTCCGCGGCCGGAAACCAGCCTGATATCTCAACCAATGCAGGAATGGGTGTCGTTACCACCATTGGTTATCTGGGCACGTTGCTGGCACCTGCTCCTGTTGGTCTGGTCGCTGAACTGACGGGATTTCCTGTCGTATATATAGGGATGGCCGCCATGATGGGCGTGATTATGCTGCTTGCCCCTCTCGTTCGGGTAAAACCCTGCGAAACTTGAGGCAAGCTGGATGGGAAAGCCATTGGCAAGCCTGATGTCGCCTAACGCATTGAAAACAAAAAGCCCGCTTAAGTTTCCTTAAGCGGGCTTCTTAAATATGGCTCCTCTGACTGGACTCGAACCAGTGACATACGGATTAACAGTCCGCCGTTCTACCGACTGAACTACAGAGGAATCGTTGTGGAGGCTTATCTTAGCGGCGAAAAAATTTTTGTCAAACCCCATTTCCCCGAATAAGTTTCAATTGATGCTTCTCTCGACAGTTTGTTGCATTTCCAGACATTTTAAATGGAAAAAACTTTGCAGCTTTTTGGATTCTCCCTCATCATTTGAAATGAGGTTTCAACTTTCTTCTTTAAGGTCCACTTTGAACGTCTCCGCTGCCTTACGCCAGGTCGCTTCCCGCACACCCTGGTATGCCAAACGCAAGAGTTATAAGGTTCTCTTTTGGCGCGAAATCACTCCGCTTGCTGTCCCCATTTTTCTGGAAAACACCTGTGTGCTGTTGATGGGCGTACTGAGTACCTTCCTTGTTAGCTGGTTGGGAAAAGAAGCAATGGCTGGCGTTGGTCTCGCCGACAGTTTCAATATGGTCATCATGGCGTTTTTTGCCGCCATCGATCTGGGAACCACGGTGGTGGTAGCATTTAGCCTGGGAAAACGAGAGCGTCGACGGGCAAGGGCAGCAGCCAGACAATCGCTGGTGATCATGACGATTTTTGCTACCGTGCTGGCAGCGGTCATTCACTATTTTGGTGAACAGATTATTGACGTTGTCGCCGGTGAAGCAACCCCCGACGTTAAGGCTTTGGCACTCACCTATCTGGAGCTAACGGTGCTCAGCTACCCGGCGGCAGCTATTGCTTTGATCGGTAGCGGCGCACTCCGCGGAGCCGGAAATACCAAAATTCCGCTGTTGATTAATGGCGGTATGAATATCCTAAATATCATCATCAGCAGCATCCTGATCTACGGGGTCTTTTCCTGGCAAGGGCTGGGATTTGTGGGGGCAGGACTCGGGCTGACCATTTCACGCTACATCGGTGCGTTCGCCATTATCTGGGTGCTGATGATTGGTTTTAATCCGGCGCTGCGTATTCCCTTCAAAAGCTATTTTAAGCCGCTCAATCTCGCCATTATCTGGGAAGTTATGGGAATCGGTATTCCGGCAAGTATTGAGTCAGTGCTATTTAATGGCGGTAAACTGTTAACGCAGATGTTTGTCTCCGGCATGGGAACCAGCGTAATTGCCGGAAACTTCATTGCATTTTCCATCGCCGCACTCATCAACCTGCCGGGGAATGCTTTAGGCTCCGCGTCGACAATCATTACCGGCAGGCGTCTGGGAAATGGTCAGATAGCCCAAGCGGAAATCCAGTTACGCCATATATTCTGGCTCTCAACAATCGGCTTAACCGCCATCGCCTGGCTAACCGCCCCCTTTGCCGGCGTTATGGCCTCATTTTATACCCACGATCAGGATGTAAAAGAGGTCATAGTCATCCTAATTTGGCTCAACGCAGCGTTTATGCCGATATGGGCAGCATCCTGGGTGCTACCATCAGGGTTTAAGGGCGCGCGTGATGTGCGTTTTGCGATGTGGGTATCGATGTTGGGCATGTGGGGCTGTCGTGTTGTGGCGGGTTACACGTTGGGAATCGTATTAGGATGGGGTGTAGTCGGCGTTTGGTTAGGGATGTTCTTCGACTGGGCCGTGCGCGCCGCGTTATTTTACTGGCGTATGGTCACAGGCCGCTGGTTATGGAAATACCCTCGTCCCGAGCGTGAAAAGTGCATAAAACAACCGGTTGCGTCTGAATAAGCGGCGAAATGGGGAATATTTCAGCAAACGATCGCATTTATCTATTCAGGCTTTGACAACGCTGAGTGGCATCGCTAATATTCGCCTCGTTCACACGATTCCTCTGTAGTTCAGTCGGTAGAACGGCGGACTGTTAATCCGTATGTCACTGGTTCGAGTCCAGTCAGAGGAGCCATATTTAAGAAGCCTGCTTAGGAAACTAAGCAGGCTTTTTGCATTATATCTGATAATCAATCACGGCTTCATCTGGCTCCATCGCCTGGCGCTTGATTTCATCGACGGATAACCCTGCGTTGCATAGCTCAATGAATCGCCAAACGTAGTTGCGCTGCAGTTGCCCGCGTTTCAGGCCCAGCCAGACGGTATTTGCATCAAATAAGTGCCGGGTATCCAGACGTGTTAAGCTCCCCTCCTCCTGCTCTCCACTGGATTGTTCTGCCACCAGCCCGATTCCCAGCCCCAGCGACACATAGGTTTTAATCACATCCGAGTCCTGGGCGCTGAGGATAATATCCGGCACTAACCCTTTACGGGCAAATGCCTCATCGATACGGGAACGCCCCGTAATCCCCTGACGATACGTAATTAATGGCCAGTGGGCGATAGATTCCAGTGTGAGAGGAGACGTTTTCACCAAGGGATGGTCGTGAGGAACAAGCAGGCTGTGGTGCCAACGGAACCAGGGAAAAGCTACCAACAGCGGATCGCTGCTAAGTCGCTCGCTGGCAATCCCAATGTCTGCCCCACCGTTTTGCAACAGTACGTCAATCTCCTGCGGAGTACCCTGGATCAGTTCCAGACGCACCTCAGGGAAGAGCTCACGAAAGGCTTTAATCACCGCGGGCAGGCTATAGCGTGCCTGTGTATGCGTGGTGGCAATCGTCAGTACACCGGACGTGTCATTGGTAAACAGATCCGCCAGTCTGCGAACGTTGCTGGCCTCATTCAGAATACGCTCGGCAATAACCAGCAAGGCTTTGCCCGGTTCGGTCATGCCCAGCAGGCGTTTACCGCGACGGATAAAAATCTCAATGCCAAGTTCATCTTCAAGTTCACGAATATGTCGGCTGACTCCCGACTGCGAGGTGTACAGTATATTCGCGACTTCCGTCAGGTTGTAATCCTGACGGGCCGCCTCGCGGATTATTTTAAGTTGCTGGAAATTCACTTTTTGCTCCGGGCACATCAGACATTACGCTATTGTTAAAGTCTGATGCCCGGCATAACAAATAATAAAAACCCGCATCTTATTCCTGAAGGGAATAAGGTTTAGCTGACCAGCTGTAGCTCGCGGTTTTCCAGTGCCGGACGGCTTACCAGCGACAACAGGATCTCCTTCACGGCCTGTGCCTGCGGCGATAAGCTCCCTCTGGCTGAGACGTTCAGCGATAACGGCAGATTCATCGACGGGGTTGTTATCCGCGCCATCCAGCCGTTCGCGGCATTACATAATGAACGGGCCGCCGACTCAGGCAACACTGTGACGCCCATCCCACTGGCGATGGCAGCCGTTAAGGTGGCGATAGATTCAATTTCGCCAATCACTTTGGCCGTCAGGCGACGAAGCGAAAAAGCTTCATCTACACGCAGGCGAACTGCGCTGTAATCCCGTGGCAAAAACAGATTCATCTGCGCCACCGCGGCTAAATCGACGCTTTGCCCCGGGCAATCACGCGTCCCGACCAGATACAGATCCTCTTTAAGCAACGGTTGACTGCTGATACCCGCCACGGGAGAGCGCTCGTAGAGCACCGCCATGTCTAAATGCCCGCTGAGCAGCTTGTCATTCAGCACCGCCCCACTGTTTTCATGCAAATAGACCAGCACATCGGGCAGCTCTGCTCGTACTGTCTGCAATAACGGCATAGTGATGGCTGACGCCGCCGTCCCCGGCGCCAGGCCAATAGAGACCTGTCCCCCCAGGGTCTGACCTACGTTATTGACCGCAAGTTGCGCCTGCTCGCACTGGCGTAAAATCGTCCGCGCATGGGCATACAACACTTTCCCCGCTTCCGTCGGTGTGACGCCGCGTTTGGTGCGAATCAGCAGTTGCTGATCCAGTTCGCCTTCCAGCGTAGCAACCTGCTGGCTCAGCGCGGGTTGCGCGATATGCAACACTTCCGCTGCCTGGGTCAGGCTACCAATATCGACGATTTTCACGAAATATTTCAGTCGTCTGAAGTTCATTTTGCCTCCTGTCGGAATACCAGAACCCGTGCTGGCAGTCATTAAATTCAGGATTGCAAGATGCTTGCCAGTTTAGTCAGCAGCCGTGTTTTACGGTTAAAACCGCGTAAAGTCAGGATCAAAGGTGAAGAATGGACTTTTTGCACACCTGAATCTCTCATTCTGGCTGCCCTGGAAGAGGTAGGCGCGCACCAGAATGGGGCAAAAGCATAAAAAGACGGAAAGATCACCGCTTTGCTGATTTTGTCAGCAAACGAACGCACAAATGTATTTCCCCCTTTGACAAGCCTCATCGCCCTCGCTAATATGCGCCTCGTTCAAACGATTCCTCTGTAGTTCAGTCGGTAGAACGGCGGACTGTTAATCCGTATGTCACTGGTTCGAGTCCAGTCAGAGGAGCCAATTTCCTGCTTTCATGCATCCTTGCGAATCATTATATGATGTTGGTTCAACAGGTTAGCGTGAAAACTCTTCCCGATGCATTTTGATTTTATCCTCCGCATCGGGAGAATTTGGTGGTCAGATTTGGGGTCAGTTTGGTTCGATTATGGAGTGACCCCCATATGTCTCTCAACGACACGAAAATCCGCAGTCTCAAACCTTCTGAAAAATCCTTCAAAGTCTCCGATTCACACGGTCTATACCTCTTGGTCAATCCAGGCGGCTCACGTCTCTGGTATCTTAAGTATCGAATTAACGGTAAAGAATCCCGCCTTGGCTTAGGCGCTTATCCCGATGTATCCCTTTCCGACGCCCGGCAACAACGAGACGGTATCCGCAAGTTGCTGGCGCAGAACATTAACCCCGCTCAGCAACGTATAGCCGAAAGAGCCGCCCGCTCACCGGAAAAGGTCTTTAAGACAGTGGCGCTGGCGTGGCATAAAAGCAATAAAAAATGGTCGCAGAATACCGCTGACCGTCTGCTTGCCAGCATGCACAATCATATTTTTCCGGTTATCGGACATCTGTCCGTCACGGAACTTAAACCCCGTCATTTCATTGACCTGCTGAAAAGCATTGAGAAAAAAGGTCTGCTGGAAGTCGCGTCCCGCACGCGGCAGCACCTCTGTAACATCATGCGTCATGCGGTTCATCAGGGATTCATTGACAGCAACCCGGCGGCAAACCTTGACGGCGTGACAGCGCCCCCCGTTAAGCGCCACTACCCCGCCCTGCCGCTGGAACGCCTGCCGGAATTGCTGGGGCGCATTGATGGTTATCAGCAGGGACGAGGGTTAACCCGTCAAGCGGTCCTTCTGACCCTTCACCTGTTTATCCGTTCCAGTGAACTGCGTTTCGCCCGATGGAGCGAGTTTGATTTCAGGAACTGTATCTGGACCATCCCCGCTACCCGCGAAGCTCTTCCCGGTGTTCGTTATTCCGGACGCGGAGCCAAAATGCGCACGCCCCACATTGTTCCATTATCCCGGCAAGCCATCGTTATCCTGAAACAAGTAGAGGAAATCTCAGGTCATCTGGAACTAGTGTTCCCCGGTGACCATAACCCTTACAGGCCAATGTGTGAAAATACAGTCAACAAGGCACTGCGACTGATGGGCTATGACACAAAAATGGACATTTGCGGCCATGGCTTTCGGGCAATGGCATGCAGCGCCTTAATGGAATCCGGACTCTGGTCGAAGGATGCTGTTGAACGCCAAATGAGTCATCAGGAACGCAACAGCGTGCGGATAGCTTATATCCACAAAGCTGAACATCTGGAAGCCCGTAAAGCGATGATGCAGTGGTGGTCTGATTATCTTTATACGTGCCGGGAAAACTATGTTCCCCCATATATATATAGTAAAAATATCAGTCATGAAGCTACCTGAGTCAGCAAAAAACTAATCAGGATTACGATAACAACAGCATCTGACAACGCAGATGCTGTTGTTATTTTTCTGTATCTTCTTCATGGTATTTCCCCTTCCATTTATCCTTGTCAGTTGGTATTAAAATCCGCCCTGTAATTTTAGAACAAAACAATGAGGGGTATGATATTCACAGAGGGTTATAACTCATCACGCTTTATACCAGAACTCTTTTTCAGAACAGGTTTATTCCTTCTGACAGCCCCTGGTGTATGATGCATTTCATTTCTCATCGCTCGGGTAAATACCTGCTGACTGGTAAACCCGAGCATAAAGCACACCTCTATGACGGGTATATCCGTATTCTCCAGTAAAAAATAAGCACGTCTTAGTTTTTCAAGCTTTATATATTTCCCTAGACTTATTCCTGCCACCTCCTTGAACATCCGTTGAAAATGCCATTTTGAATAACCAGCTTTTGCAGAAACATCCTCAACCTTCAGCGGCTCCTCCAGATGCTCATCAATCCATTGCATAATTTCATACACCACAAGTCGGTTTATCTTTTCCTTCCGTATTTTTTTTATGTCCATATATAGCCCCCCACAATGAGGCAGACAGGAATAACAGAAAGGCCAAAGCCCTGTTCACATCATCTGATGATTGAGATTCCACATGATCCACAACGACCCGGTAATAATGATAAAGATAATGACAGCGGAAAAGACAATGGTTACGAGGTTCCAGCGCATTTCAGAAGAAGCATTCAGGTGAAGAAAATACACCAGATGTACCAGCACCTGAACAACGGCACACGTCATGACCCCGCCTGCGATGATCCCTGCGGAAACACCACTGTCCATAACCAGCCAGAACGGGATCACCGTCAGAATGACCGACAGGAGAAAGCCGGTTATATAAGACATCGTATTGCCGTAAGCTACGCCCTGTGCGTCTGCAGAATGTCTCATGGCATTGCTCCCATCAGGTAAACAATACTGAACACGCAAATCCAGATGACATCGAGGAAATGCCAGAACAGACTCAGGCATATCAGACGGGGGCGACTGAATCCTGACAGACCTCGTCGGGCAACCTGATACATCAGGATCAGCATCCAGATCAGTCCACATGTCACATGCAGACCATGGGTGCCCACCAGAGTAAACAGCGCTGACAGGAAGCCACTGCGCTGTGGGCCGAAACCCTCAGCAGTCAGGTGACTGAACTCCCAGACTTCCATTCCGATAAAACCCAGACCACACAGAAATGTCAGGGTCAGCCATCCAAGTACACCGCCCTCGCGGTCTTTATCCATGCTGATAACAGCAAAACCATAGGTAATCGAGCTAAACAGAAGCAGCACAGTTTCCGCCAGTACAAACGGAGGTTCGAAAATATCCTTACCCGCCGGACCACCTGCAATGTTATGAACCATGACGCCGTAAGTCGCGAACTGGGTGGCGAAGATAATGCAGTCGCTCATCAGGTAGATCCAGAAGCCGAAGACCTTACTGGTACCTGTACCCTGATGCCCGTGCTCAGCACGGGTGCGGAAGGATGAATCCAGGGCTTCACTTACCATATGTCACACCGGCTTTGTTTATTTCTGCAAAGTGCTGATCCTCGATTTTTTTTATCTCGGCGACGGGTACGTAATAATCCACATCTTCATCGAAGCTTTTAATAACCCAGGTCAGGATAATCCCGAGGAATGACAATCCCGCCAGCCACCAGATATGCCAGATAGCCCCGAAGCCAAACCCGATGCAGAGCAGACCAATAATCAGCCCCGCCCCGCTGTTTTTCGGCATATGGATTTCGGCATAGTTAGCAGGTTGCTTGTATGCCTCCCCTCTTTCCTTCATTTCCCAGAACGCATCACGTTCGTGGACAAAAGGCACTTCAGCAAAGTTATAGAATGGCGGCGGGGAAGAGGTGGACCACTCCAGTGTCCGTCCGCCCCACGGGTCGCCGGTCATATCCCGGTTTTCGTGGCGGTCGCGCACCGACACCCAGAACATAATGACCTGGCACAGTATCCCGCAGGCTATCAGCGCAGCACCGCTGGCTGCCACGACCAGCAGGGGATGGAACTGGGGGTCAATATTCTGACTCAAGCGGCGGGTCATCCCCATGAACCCCAGCACATAGAGCGGCATAAACGCCACATAAAATCCGATGATCCAGAACCAGAACGCCCTCTTGTTCCATTTTTCATTCAGGGTGAACCCCATCGCTTTCGGGAACCAGTAGGACACACCAGCCATACTGCCGAACACCACTCCGCCGATAATGACATTATGGAAGTGGGCAATCAGGAACAGGCTGTTGTGCAGGACAAAGTCAGCTCCCGGCACGGCCAGCAGGACGCCGGTCATACCCCCTATAGAAAAGGTGACAATAAAACCTACCGTCCATAACATAGCGGAGTGCATCTGAATGCGCCCCTGATACATGGTGAACAACCAGTTGAAGATTTTCACACCAGTCGGGATAGCGATAATCATCGTCATGATCCCGAAGAAGGCGTTAACGTTCGCACCGGCTCCCATGGTGAAGAAGTGATGCAGCCATACCAGGAAGGAAAGCAAAGTGATGGCGACCGTTGCCCACACCAGCGAGGTATAACCGAACAGACGTTTCCTGGAAAAGGTTGCCACCACTTCCGAGTAGACCCCGAAGACCGGCAACACCAGTATATACACTTCCGGATGGCCCCACGCCCAAATCAGGTTGACGTACATCATCATGTTGCCGCCCATATCATTGGTGAAGAAATGGAAGCCCAGATAGCGGTCAAGGGTCAGCAATGTCAGCGTGACGGTCAGCACAGGGAAAGAAGCGATAATCAGCACGTTGGTACACAACGACGCCCAGGTGAACACCGGCATCTTAAACATCGTCATACCCGGTGCACGCATTTTCAGTATGGTGACGAAGAAGTTAATCCCGGTCAGTGTGGTCCCGATCCCCGACAGCTGGAGTGTCCATATCCAGTAATCCACCCCGACACCGGGACTGTACGCTAACTCCGAAAGCGGCGGATATGCCAGCCAGCCGGTGGTCGCAAACTCCCCCACTCCCAGGCAGAGATTAACCAGCACCACGCCTACCACCGTTAACCAGAAACTCAGGTTGTTCAGGAAAGGAAAAGCCACATCACGCGCGCCAATCTGCAGGGGCACCACAATATTCATCAGGCCGATAACGAAAGGCATCGCCACGAAAAAAATCATGATTACACCGTGACCCGTAAAAATTTGATCGTAGTGCCAGGGCGGCAGATACCCCGCCCCTTCCACTCCGGATGAGGCCAGTACCTGCTGGCTGCGCATCATGATTGCATCGGAAAAGCCGCGCAGTAACATCACGAACGCGACGATGATGTACATGATCCCGAGCTTTTTATGGTCAACGGAGGTCAGCCATTCGGACCATAAATATTTCCACTTACCGTAATATGTGATGGCGGCAACAATTGCCACACCAAGTATCAGAATAGCAACGATCGTTACCCTGACAATCGGGTCCTCAGGTATGGCATCCAGCGTCAGTTTTCCTGTGAGCATAATTAATTTCCCCGCGCTCTGTGTGAGAGGTGTTGTTCCGGCTCTGACCCAGTCATTCCCGTCTCCTTATCGTGATCGTGTGCTTTAAATTTTTCAGTCACGTATCTGAACAACGTCGGATCGATGACAGAGAAGAATTCAACCGGGTGGTTTTCGTCAGGCTCAGCCAGTTTTTCAAAATCAGCCGGACCGAGCAGCATATCCGGTGATTTCTTCACATCAGCGATCCACTGTTCAAACGCGGTATTATCCGGTACGGCAGTCGCTTTAAATTTCATGCCGGAAAAGCCCCTGCCGCTGTAACTGGACGAGATTCCGTTGAAGGTTCCCGTTTCACCGGCGATCAGATGCAGCCGGGTCTGCATGCCCGGCATCGCATAAATCTGGCTGCCGAGTGCCGGAATAAAAAAGCCATTCATCACGGAATTGGATGTAATACGCAAATTCAAGGGGGTATTTACCGGGAATACAATCTGATTGACGGTGGCAATGCCCTGTTGGGGATAAATAAACAACCATTTCCAGTCCAGGGAGATGACTTCGATATCGATGGGTTTCACCGCAGAGGTCAGTGGCCTGGATGGGTCAAGCGCATGGGTGGACTTCCATGTCAGCACGGCCAGAAACAGAATAATCAGGACGGGCACCGTCCAGACCACCGCCTCCACTTTATTGGAGTGGGACCAGTCAGGCGTATATTTCGCCGTGGTATTCGTGGTCCGGTATTTCCAGGTAAACACAACTGCCATCAGAACCACGGGAATAACGACCACTAACATCAGACAAAAAGCCGTAATGATTAGCGCCCGTTGTTCAATAGCGATTTGCCCTTTGGGATCAAGTAAAACAGCATGACATCCGCTTAGTAATAACGTCCCTGTTATTACCGGCAGGCATTTCACAATGGTCTTATATTTATGATATCGCATGGGACAACCTCATTTCACGGACTTGCAGACCGGCAATAAATAATGAAACCTTTTCACGGGGAGATACTCTGCCCTTCTCATTCCCGCTACCGCCATTCCTGTTATTTAATGGCCCGACATCTTCTGAAGCGGCCCTTTCGGTTTTTTGATTAGCCAGATAATGCCTATGGACCCCAGCATCAGAACGGTGGCCGACTGATAGAAATCGTTCGTTGCCAGCATGATGGCCTGACTGTCGATCATTCTCGAAAACAGAGCCGCTGACGTGTCTGTCGGAATACCGGCCGCGCCCAGCGTGTTGCTGACAATCCCTGGCACGTCAGGATTGATTGCCGTCACCAGCTCCGCTCGGTTAAATTTTGTCATATGTTCCCAGTAGGTCTGGGTCAGGGAAGAGCCTACCGCCATGCACATGACACGCAGGAAGTTCTGCAGCCCGGAACCGGCTGCCACTTTCTCCGGCGGCAGTTCGGACACGCCCAGCGAGGTGAGCGTGATAAGGCAGGCGGGAACTCCGGCCCCCAGAACGAACATGGGAACGGCAACTGACATAAAGTCAGCCTGCGACGTCAGCAGGGCACGCATCACAAAGGAGACCGCCAGTACCCCCATGCCATAGCTCACCAGCAGACGGGGATCGACCTTCGGCAGCAGACGACCAATTATGGGCGAGCTCAGGACGGCCAGGATCCCTATGGGGCCCGTCGCATACCCGGCCCAGGTTGCCGTGTATCCCATCCATTGCTGTAACCAGAGGGGGGTCAGCACGATATTCCCGAAGAAAATACCGAACATCAGACAGAGCGTGACGGTAGATACCACCCAGTTACGTGACTTAAATACGCTCAGATCCAGCACCGGTTGCTCAGCGGTGAGCTCCCAGATAATCAGCGAGATCAGGGCAATAGCGGCCACAATGGCGCAGACAATGATAATATCCGAGGAAAACCAGTCCAGTTCACGTCCTTTATCCAGCATGATCTGAAAGGCTGCCACAAAGATGACGAGCAGACCCAGCCCCACGCCGTCCAGCCGGGAACGGCTGATATGTGTTTCTTTCCCCTTCAGCACCCACCAGGTCCCAAACCCCACAATCAGACCAAAGCCGATATTGATGTAAAATACCCACTGCCAGCTCCAGTTATCCGAGATAAGCCCACCCAGTATCGGACCGAATATAGGCGCTACTACCGTCATCATTCCCCAGAGCGCCACGGCAATGTTGGCCTGTTTCTTCGGGAAGGCTGCAAGCAGCAACGTGGAAGAAAGCGGGATCAGCGGGCCACCGGCAAGCCCCTGCAGCACACGGAAAATGGCCAGGCTCGGTAGTGACCAGGAAAGACCGCAGCAGACAGAAAAAATCACAAATGCAACAACAGAAAAAAGGAATACGCGCACCTGACCGAACTGCATCGCCAGCCAGCCGGTCAGCGGCACCGTGATGGCTTCAGCCACCGCATAGGCGGTGATGATCCAGATTCCTTCTGTTGTCGACACGCCCAGGTAACCGGATATTGTGGGCATCGCGACGTTAGCAATGGTGGTATCGAGTACCACCATAAAATTCCCGAGCGAGAGCACGATTGCCGCAACAACCAGTTTGAATCCGGACAGAGGTGGAAATGCTGAACCAGACATACCTTATTTCTCCGTGTGGTCATCTCTGGCATTCGATGTCAGGTCCACCGTCACTTCCATGGACAGCCCGATGCGCAGAGGATTTTTACGCAGTTCTTCCCGCTCCAGACGAACACGCACCGGCAGTCGCTGCACGACCTTAATCCAGTTACCCGTGGCATTCTGCGCCGGTATCAGTGAAAGCGCGGAACCGGAGCCTCCGTCAAATCCCTGAACCACACCGTGATAAACAACACCGCTGCCGTACAGGTCTGAAGTCAGCTCTACCTTCTGGCCCGGTCTGACGTCGCTGAGCTGACCTTCCTTGAAATTCGCATCAACATAAATATCCTCGATGGGCACAACCCGCATCAGCCGGTTTCCAGCCTGAACATGCTGCCCGATATCCACTGAGCGCTGTGTTACCACTCCATCCACCGGGGCCCGGATAACCATACGCGCCAGGTTTATACGGGCCTGATCGAGACGGGTTCTGGCCGCCACCACAATGGGGTTAGTTTCAACGGTACTGTTCAGAAACAGGGCCTCGTTCGCCTGCCGGGATCCTTTTGCTTCGACACTGCCAGCGCGAGCAGCTTTCAGACTGGCTTCCGCTTCTCCCAGCGCGGCCGTTGCCTCCCGTAATTCTGTCTGCGCATCCGTAAAATCCTGCTCAGATACGGCCCCGGCTTTCACCAGATTCCGGCGACGTCGCTCATCAAGGGTGGCCTTATCAAACCGGGCTCGTGCCCTCGCCACATCATGTTCGGCGCTCTGAATACCTGCTTCACGCGAATCAAGCTGTCCGCTCAGAGCGGTGTCATTGGCCATAATCTGCATCACCTTCCGCCGGGCGCTGCCAAGCTCAGCTTCAGCCTGTGACACCGCAATTCTGGCGTCCGTCTCATCAAGCACGACCAGTACATCACCGGCATGCACAAGCTGCGTGTTGACCACATTTACTTTCTTCACCGGTCCGCCGACAAGCGGCGTGACGTCTGCGACTTCGGCAGCGGTATAGGCGTTATCCGTTGAGACGGATTTACCGGCAAAGAAAATCAGCCAGATGGCATAACCGATGGCGATAAGAATCAGGACGCCACCAAACAAAGCGAATAATTTACGGCGATGCTTTTTTTTATCACCGCTATCCGGTTTTGCATTCGTGTTATCCAGAGCCCTGTCCATATCCTGTGGGCCGTTTTTATCTTTATCTTCAGTCATTACGGTTTCACCTGCGCATCAAATGTTGAACTGGATTCAAATCCGCCCCCAAGGGCCTTGACGAGTGACACATCCAAGACATAACCCCGGGAATGCATGGCTGTATTCGCCAGCTCAGCCTGGAGTAACGCATCTTCAGAAATGAGAACTTCCTGATAATCGGCCAGCCCCCCCTGATACCGGGCTTTTGCCAGATGATAAGCTTCCTCGCTGTGGGACAAAGCAGATGCGGTTGCTTCTGACCTGCCCACCAGAGCAGCAAGGCTCCGTGTAACATCAGCAGTTTCACGTAATGCCTGTGTCAGCGCCTCGTTATACGACGCCACCGCATATTCATATTCCGCTCTCGCACCTTTATAGTTGGCGCGTAAACGCCCGCCTTCAAAAAGGGGTAAGCTGATGGCAGGTCCGACGCTCCCGATATCAGAGCCCGAGCTGAACAGGTTATTCAGCCCCAGTGACTGGTATCCGACGAAGGCCATCAGGTTCACGTTCGGGTAAAACTGCGCTCTGGCAACACCGATATTGCTGGCGGCGGCTTCAACCCGCCACCGTGCGGCCACCACTTCCGGATTGCGTCCGAGCAGGTTTGCGTTCAGCGCATCAGGTAACCCGACAGGGCGGCGCATCTGCAACCGGGGTCTGAGGATATCCAGCCCTCTGTCCGGCCCCCGGCCCAGTAAAGCCGCGATGCCGTTTTGGGTTAATTTGATTTGCTCATCGGCTTCAGCCAGCGCCGCTCTGGCGACATCCAGCCGGGCACCGCTTTCTTCCACGGAGACTCTGGAATCAAGTCCCTGAGCATGGCGTAACTGCACCAGCCTGACGGTATCCGTCCGGTTACGCAGTTGTCGGGCCGCAATGTCACGACTGTCATACTGGTACTGCAGACGGATATAAGCGTCCGCGAGCATCGTCGTCAGCATCAGTTTCGCGGCGGCGGCATCTGCCTCAGCAGCGCTGGCTTCGGATGTCGCGGCACGCAGCGCATCCCGGTTTTTACCCCAGAAATCCAGTTCCCAGCTAAAGTTGAGGCTGGCCTGCCCCATATCATTCCATCCGTGCGGCACGGCTGTTTTAGGGTAGATGTAGTTGTAGCTGAGCTTCTCTTTATCAATGGACGCGCTGGCGTCCATTGACGGGTATAACCGGGAACGGGCGACACCGGTTCTGGCCGTGGCTTCACGCACCCGGGCTTCTGCCTGTGCCAGAGAAGGTGAATGCGCGGTGGCTTCACTCATCAGCTGGTTAAGCTGCGTATCGCCGAAGGCCATCCACCATTTTTCCTGCGGCCAGTCAGCATGCGGAGCGGAAAAACTGCGTTGTGAAATCAGCGCCGCAGCCTGCTCCGGCTGAGGAGCAGTTCCCAGATCGGGGATCGCAGCACATGACCCCAAAGCAAGACTGAGCACGGAGATAACACATCCTTTCAGATAATGCGGACGGTACCTTACTGACTTCGTCCCATGTGCAAATCTGTAACCTGACACACACCTCATTCTTGATCGCCCTGTTTATTCTAGTTTACGGCGAACAAAGTAAACCGATCGGTTCGGTACAGTCAAGACCAAATTTCACTCAACTACGTCGCAAAAATACGTGAGTAGCACTCAGGCCTGAACGATATGATTTCGAGTTTCATCTTATGGTAAGATCAAGCTTTATTCCGGATAAGGAAGTGCAGATGTCGGTATCAACAAAGACCTCAATTGACACTAGAAGAAAAAATAAAATACTTTCTAATGATATAGTTAGTAACTTACCTGAAAAAGCACAACGCGTGCTTGAAGGAGCAAAAGCTATTTTTCTGGAAAGAGGCTATGCAGCAGCATCAACAGATATGATCCAACAGGCTGCTGGAGTCTCAAAATCAACCGTATATGCATATTATCCAAATAAAGAAGCATTATTTACAGCAGTGATTGAAATAGAATGTGAGCGTTTTCTTCAAAAAGTACATAAAATTAAAATTTCGGGAAAAGATATTTATGATAAATTATTTAAAATAGCCCGAACGTATCTGGATATTGTGCTTTCGGAAAATGGCCTCGCTCTCTACCGTGTTGTAGCTTCTGAAACACCGCGTTTTCCTGAATTAGGTAGACGTTTCTATTTAGCAGGTCCAGAAAAGATAAATAACATTGTTGAAGAAATACTACAACAAGCTGAATCTAAAGGAGAAATCTCGTTAGGTGGTATTGGGCGAAATGCAGTTGCTTCCTTATTCGTGAATATGGTACGCGGTGAGCCTCAAATACAGTGCTTAATGCATCCAAAATCTTCCACTTCTGCTGCACAGCGTGATCAATGGGCAAAGGATGCGGTCAATGCCTTTTTATTAGCCTTTCGTAAAGGATAATTATAATCTCCAGTTTTAAAGAAATTAGAAGATGCTCAGGAGTTTATAATATTATCAATTTGTTCCATATTATTATATGGAACACTACCATCAAGTGGATTACATTTTCCGAATCGTTCTTCTCTATAACTCCAGGCGACTAAATTTAGTTAGCGCCCTAACTTGCCTCTTGACAGAAATTTTGTCTATCCTGATCAAATCGAACCGTACCGTTCGTTTTAGTCAGGAGACGTTAGCATGATCGGAGTAGTAAGGTTTTCAGAACTAATGGAGCACTGGGAGGCAATTTCTCTACCAGCACCAGGAAGCATCTATGAGCCAAAGCAGCGCTCAAGCAACTGCCTCAAACATAACCCTTGCAACATAAAAGATTGGATTACTATTGAATTCTCTCAACAGGGATCCTACAAACGAAAATATGAAAATTTTCGCCATAAAGATCTTGTACTACTACTCTTTATTATTTCGGCTCGATATTTTATTCATAGAGTTTTATCTTCGTTAGTCTTAATATTATTCAGTTCATCCTTCATTATGCTCTCAGGAAATTGTCTCCTCATCCATAGTTACGAGAGAAAATTTCATAGCGAACTAAAAACTAGTTTAACAATTTTATTTTTAAACTCTTTACTTTATAAAATAGGGTTCATTTGTACATTATCGATAATATTCATGAATAATGAAACAGTGAATCGTAATTTAAGTTTTGCATAGAAAAATATGTAAAAGGAGTTTTTCATGTTGAAAAGCAGCGAGATCATAAACGGTTCGCTTCCGAAACCTGACTGGGTAACCATACAAGAAGCCGTTAACATAATTAATACAGAGAGCAACGAAAGAATCAAAGAGAGTGATATTTACCGTTATGCATTATATAATAAAATTAATCTCGCCATATACTTTCAATCTCCAATTATTCTGAGAAAAATAAAATATGCATTTCAAAAAGTAAAAATGCATCCAGCTAGAGGGACATTGATTCATCGTTTATGTCTGCTAGAAAAAAATAGCTTTATTAATGGATGGGACTCAATTTTCAGTACTGAGGGCAGATACGTCCACTCCACACAAAATATTATTGATACATCACTTATTGGGTTTGAATGTATTTTAATAAAGCAATTTCTCGCATGCTCATTGAATATACCATTACCAATTATTGGGAAAAACACGGTAAATTATGGCATCACTGTTACTATGTCCAATGAAGTTTTTCAGCTGTTTGAAAAAACAACCTGGAAGTGTAGAATTGAACATCAAATAAAAAACCTACCAACAGATCTGGCGTTTGATATTATGGAGAGAATTTCTTCAGAGGGAACGATAAATCAAAATACAAAGCAAGAATATTTCCCCCTCTATAATTTGCCTCAGGATTCCTGCTTTGTTATTCGTTACTCAGAGATTGAGAAACTAATTAGCACCCAGGTTACAGAGAAATCCCTCCCCTCTTCAACTAGAATATCCACACCCTTGTCAAGGTTATTTTGGCTCGCTTGTAGGCACAATGATGTTATCAGTCCATTAATAAAACAACCCTATAAATTATTGACAATTTTTGAAGAATGGGCGGCAGCTGATGGTATCACTGACCGTCTAAGCGGTGATACTTTAAAAACAGCACTAGAGCGTGGCTCCCCTCCGTCCTCATCCTTATTAAATTGATATTGTGTTTATCTGTCAACAATATGATCCCGTATTTAGTTTATTAAACCCCGTAATACGGGGTTTACCACTACCACTTCTCCTTCCGTTATGCTTTTTTATTATCTCCAGGCATACCAATGTTTGTTTTGCTACAGGAGACAATCATGACATCACATCAGTTATTACGCTTAAAAAAGGTTGAAGAAAAAACCGGCTTGAAACGTTCACAAATCTATCTGTATATGAAAGAGGGTACATTTCCTCGTTCAATAAAAATCGGACCAGCCAGTGTGGCCTGGCTGGAATCAGAAATTGACGAATGGATCAATATTAAATTGTCCCGGCGCTAAACGCGGTCAAGGGAAGGCGAATTAAAGCAACTGATTCAACTAAATACCCTCCAACAGGCTATATACCCAGATATTTCTGCATCTATCTTGCCTGTTGAACAAAATATACGGAATACATATTATGATCCCTTCACTAAATTACGCCGTACTCACCAATGCCCTGCAGGCGCTTAATGAAGGCAATATTCGTCACTGTGAAGATCTCGGTTTCACATTTGACGAAATGAATGCCCTCAGCCAGCTCTCGCCAGATGCACTCTTTACGCTGAGCCGAGCAGCCGCGCCTTTTATCGCAGTCTCGCTACGCCACGATGTTCTGCACCAGTTGCTGGCCCATTCTGGTCAGGAAGAACAGCGCCGACAACTAATTGACCGGGCCATACGACTGGGCGGCTCCATCGCACTGATGAACCACTATTTTGGTCTCACCTCCAATGAAGTCTGCCTTCGCCGTCGGTTGCTGGGTGTCAGCGTGCCGTATGGCCGAACGCCTGAACCGGATGAAAAGACAGATGTGGCTATCTGGTTGCAATGGCAGCAGCGCAGGGTAGAAAACCTTGAATCGCCCGATGCACTGATCACCATGATGCAGGTGACGGAAATCCTGCAGCCAGAGGCCGAAGCGCTGTCACTCACCACGGTCTGGAAACGTATCGCACTGTGCGAACAGGAAGCCGCTACTGGCAGGAGGACTCTCCATGCCGGATGAGATCGACCGCGATCAGGAATTTAATGAACAGCGACTGGAGGAGATGATTGAGCAGAACCGTTTTAAGCCGGGTTCAACACCATCATTATTTCACTGTCGTATATGTGGTAAACCTATTCCTGAAAAACGACGGCAGACTCTGCCGGGCATAACCACCTGTACAGAATGTCAGGAACAACTTGAGCATCGCAGACGCTAATAATAGCGATAAAGACGTTCGGGGATATTATTTCTCTGCACGTCTTTCTGTTTCCATTAAAATAGAATGCCTTCTTTATTATCTGTTCTGCATCCTTCTCCCTCTTTCCGCATCTGATAATCCTCGCCAGTTTATCTCTCTTATTTTTGTTTTGAATTTATCGTTTATATCCCGCACTGAATATCTGATTCTGAAAATGCCATAACAACATGGTTGCCCTGATGGACGTTCATTCGTCCAGGCCGGGGATTGTTCTTTAACAAATTGGATCGGGCTGTCACGTAACCACAATTCAGGGTGCCGCTGAATGTTCTCGCTGACCCGTTAAAACCGGAATGCAGAACCGGGATGTGACCTTTTTATTGCTTTCACGGCTATTTTATTAAAGGAAATACCATGAGAAAACCCAATTATCACGTCTTTATCACTCAGGAAAGTCAGCCCGATGCACAGGGCGAGAAAAACACGTACTGGACCAGGGTTGGTGTGGCCTTCGCACATAACGGTAAGCCTGGCCTGAATATCGTGCTGATCCCCGGTATTGCGGTTTCAGGCAGGCTGGTACTGCTTGAACCGAGAGAAGAGAGTGACATTTCACAGGATGCCGCAGCCGTTTAACCCGCTTTTGTCCTTCTCCCCGGTAACGTGTTTTTGTATACGCTGCCGGACCCACGGTTACGAGGCCACTATGCTTTCCACCACAGCCTTTCTGGCGCTGGCGACGCAGTGCGCCACCAGTGTTCACCCGTCCACGGCACTTGATGTGGCACGGGTCGAATCCGGTTTTCACCCTTACGCCATTGCTGAAATCGTGCCGGGCGGCAAAGGTGTGATTTCACATTTTCCCGCAAGCCATGATGAGGCGATGAGCCTCACCGGACGGCTGGCGGCGCAAGGCCGACGCTATTCGGTCGGCCTGATGCAAATCACCAGCACCAATTTCCGCCATTACGGCGTCACGGCCAGCGACTTACTTAACCCTTGCATCAATCTGTCGGTATTTGAGCGCATTCTCGCCGACTGTTACCGGCGCGGTAGCACTCTGAAACGAGCGCTCAGTTGTTACTACTCCGGCAACTTTGAAACCGGTCAGCGACCGGAATCCGCCTTTAACCAGACCAGCTACGTACAGCGCATTGGCTATGTCGTCCCGTCCACCCGGGAAGACCGGCAGCGAGCCCCTGACCCGAGCACACAACCGTCTGCCCGTTATCCCGCCGTTGTGCTGCGCGGCGAGCCTGCCGGTGCCACTGCGCCGATCCTGACTTCCCTGCATTATCCCGATTCCGTCATTCGCGGCGCTATCCCTGTTATCCCTGATGAGGAGAAATGATCATGCGTAAACGCCGTTACTCCGCTGTTGTTTCCGTGCTGCTGTCTGCCCCGGTGCTGGCGGCGAACAGTGGTTTTAACAAGGCCAATGAAACACTGAGCAATACCTCGACCGGCCTGCTGGGACTGGCCGCCGTCACCATCACACTGGCGACTATGTGGGTGGGCTACAAGGTGCTGTTCGACGGCAAGAGCCTGCATGACATGCGTAACATCATCATCGGCGCGATCCTGATCGTCGGCGCGTCCGGCTTCGGTGCCTACTGGGCGTCATAAGGGAGGCAACGATGGCTACGCTGAATAAAGCACTCACGCGGCCTGCCGCCATTATGGGTATTCCTCTGGTGCCGTTCGTTCTCGTCAGCGGGGCCATCGTCCTGCTGGCAGTCTATGTCAGCTATTACCTGGCGATTATGCTCATTCCTGCATGGGCGGAAATGAAAAATAAAACCCGAAAGGACATTCATTATTTCAGTCTGCTCTGGCTGGCGTTTAAAACCCGTGGGCGGCTTTTCACCAATACCCATTTTGGCGCGAATGCCCTGCTGGCAAACCAGTACGATAACGTTGATGTCTCGGAGTTTATTCAGAAAATGAAATTAAACGAGCGTATTACGCTGGATAAATATATTCCGTACTCCTCCCATATTCACCCTTACGTCATCAGAAACCGTCACCGTGATTTGGTTGCCACCTGGGAGCTGGACGGCACAGTCTTTGAATGTGAAGACGAACATCACCTGACCCTGATGGCCACGCACCTGAATAACGTTATTCGTTCGTATGAGGGTCTGCCGGTAACATTCTATATTCACCGGCTCCGTGAAAAATACCATGATGTTTTTGAAGCCTGTTCGGGTATTCCCTTTTCCGATGAGGTAACACGTCGGTATTACCAGCCGGTAAAAGACAAACCGTTATGGCGGCACCGGCTGTTTTTCACCGTCTGCTACGCGCCGTTCTCTCAGATTGAGAAGAAAACCATGAAAGCGCAGTCGCACAGTAAACGCCAGGCAGCACTGGATGACGCGCTCAAAATCATGCTGGAATACCGCGAAGCACTGGAATCTTCATTATCCCGCTATATGGCAACGCCGCTGGGGATATATGAAGAAAACGGGCGGGTGTATTCCTCACAACTGGCGTTCTTCCATCGTCTGCTTACCGGTCAGTGGCAGAAGGTGGCCGTAACGCGCTCACCATTTTATGAAACGCTCAGTACGCCAGACGTCTTTTTCACCACCGACACCGGTGAATGCCAGACGGTCAGCGGTTCCCGTTTCTTCCGCAGCCTGGAGATTAAGGATTATTCCCCGGAAACCCATACCGGTATGCTGGATGCGCTGCTGTACGCCGAAAGCGAGTATGTTCTGACGCAGTCCTTTACCTGCATGGCACGGGATGAGGCGCAGAATCATATCCGTCTGGCGGAAAAACGGCTTAACTCCACGGACGACGACGCGACTTCCCAGCGCGAAGAGCTGATTGTCCTGCGCGACCTGCTCCAGTCCGGACATGTGTCGTGCGGTAAATTCCACTTTTCCCTGCTGATCTCCTCAGACAGTGCCGGACAGGTGGTGAAGGACACTAACGTTCTGGCCCAGCCCTTCGCCGATCTTGGTATTATGACAACGCTCTCCACCCTGTCACTGCCCGCCGCGTATCTGGCGCAACTGCCGGGCGTGTATACGCTGCGACCCCGACTGGTGGCCGTCAGCAGCCAGAATTTTGCCGATATAGCCTGCCTGCATAACTTCCATCCCCACAAACGCAGCGGTAATCCGTGGGGGGAAGCCATCGCCATCCTCACATCTCCCGGCGGTGGCGGGTATTACCTGAACCTGCACGACAGCCAGGCCGGGCGGGATGACACCGGTGAGAAAACGCCGGGGAATACGGCGATTATCGGGAAAACCGGATCCGGCAAAACCCTGCTGATGACCATTATGCAACAACTGATGCAGAAGTACCGTAACCCGGCGTCGTTTGCGCCTTCTGCCACCATCAAACGGCTGACCACGGTGTATTTCGATAAGGACCGGGCGGCGGAGATGGCGATCCGCCAGGCGGGCGGGCGTTATTTCCGCATCCATACCGGCGAGCCCACCGGCTTCAACCCGTTTGCGCTGGAGCCAACCCGCCGGAACATCAGTTTCATCAAACGGCTGGTGCGCATGCTGTGCCGCCGCAACGGTAAGCCGCTCGATCCGCGCGATGAGGAGCGGATCAGTGCCGCCGTGGACACCATCATGCTGGACTATCCGCCGGAGTACCGCCGGTACGGGATCACCCGGCTGCTGGAAGTGCTGCCGGAGCCGCCGACCACAGACGCCCGCACCAACGGGCTGCGTATTCGCCTGAAACAGTGGGCGCAGAGGGGCGAGTTCGGCTGGGTGTTTGATAACGAGGCCGATACTTTCACCATCAGCGATGTCGATAACTTTGGTATCGACGGCACCGAATTTCTGGATGATGACGATATTCGCGGCCCCGTGACCTTTTACCTTCTGTACCGTGTGACCAGTCTTCTGGATGGTCGCCGCCTGGTGATGTTTATGGATGAGTTCTGGCGCTGGCTGGCCGATGTCGAATTTTCCCGCTTCTCCCTCAATATGCTGAAAGTCATCCGAAAGCTGAACGGTATCTTCGTTCCGGCAACACAGTCACCGGATGAAATCGTCAGACACCCCATCGCCCCGGCGATTATTGAGCAGTGCGGTACCCAGATTTTCCTCGCCAACCCGAAAGCCAGCCATGCGGATTACGTGGAGAAAATGAAAGTGCCGGAAAGTGTTTATGACACGGTCAGGAACCTGGATCCGGGCGAGCATTATATGGTCATCCTGAAAACACCGCTGCGGGCCGGGGAAACCCGCCCGTTTGTGGCGATGGCGAAAATGGATCTGTCCGGGATGGGTAAATTCACCCGGCTTCTCAGCGGCAGTGAGGACAACCTGAAAATATTCGATGCCATTTATCAGGATGGTATGCGACCTGATGAATGGAAAGATACTTTTTTTGACCGGGCAATCTGAAAGCCAACCTGAGGTACTATCAATGCGTTCCAGGAATCACCGTCTGGCATTATTGTTATTTTTCTCGGCGCAGGCGTTCAGCGCCGGAATACCGGTTTTCGACGCCGTGCAGAATACCGAATCCATTAACCAGTGGATGCAGAAACTACAGCAATGGGAGGGTACGGTTACCCATTATAAAAGCGAACTTAATGCGTATAAGAAACAACTGGCTACCGCAACCGGCGTGCGGGATATTCAGGGTTTTCTCAGTGATGCCCGAAGCCTGAAAACCGATATTGATAATCTCCGTAAGAACGGTATTTCACTGGATGATCTGCTGACCACGCAGAACAGTTCATATTCTTATGAACTGCAACACCTTTACAGTAAATACAAATCGTTCAGCGTATGCAGCGAGGAACAGGAAGGAATAAAATATCAGGCCCTGGCCGACAGTTGCAAACAGATAATCCTCAATCAAGCAATGGCGATTGAGAATACCACTGACGTTGAAAACAGGATTAACAGCACACTCAGCGATATATCAGACTTATCTGACCGTATATCGAATGCGCAGGACTCGAAAGAGTCTCAGGATCTGGCTAACGCCATCGCGGCGAAAAGCGTACAGTTAAATGCGCTGACGAATCAGTGGGAGATGTCTGTCAGGCAGGCTGAACAGCGAACGACATTGCTGGAACAGCAAAGACAGAAAGCCTTTGAACAGCAGCAGCTAACGGCACCTGTTGCTGACCTTAATAATTTATAAGGAGGTTATCCGTGCTCAGATCCTTATTCACCTTATGCACACTCTCAGGCGTGATATTACTGTCCGGCTGCAAGGAAACCAAATCCGAAGCCTGGTATAAGCAACATCCTGACGAAACTTATGCGGTTTATACGCAATGCCTGAAGGATGGCGAGGCAAGCGATAACTGCGAATTTGCCCACCGGGCAGCACTTATGTTTGCACAGGAAGGCCAGCCCGGGGTTAAGGAAAAATTCGAGGCGATATTTCAGCAGGAAGCTGCAAAACGAAATGCAGTGACATAGTAATAATATTTCCTCCAACAAAACAGGGAATTCTCCCTGTTTTTTTATTTCCTTTCTTTAAATATCAGGTGAGGCACCATGTCCGGTGGTATTTTTGTTGGTATGGACAAAAACATCATGGATGGACTGAATGCTGTACTGGAAGGTCAGTCTTCCACTTACGGCACGATGATCAGCGTCATCATTGTCAGCTCTTTTACCTTATTTATACTGTATCGCGGTTATCAGACACTGGCTGGCAAACTCCGGACCCCGGTTGAAGATGTCGTCTGGGATGTGGGGCGAATGTTGCTGATCACCACCTTTGTGTTAAACCGGGATGGCTGGCTTGATATGGCGGTAGCGGCTATCCAGGGACTCAAAGACGGTGTCAGCGGCGATGATAATATCTGGGCGCTGCTCGATACTGTCTGGGGAAAGGCACAGGCGCTGGGGCAAAAGTTATTTAATATGGACACATCAACTTACGTCAAACTGAATGGCGGCCTTGCCGAAGTGCTGGTATGGGGCGGCTCTATTGTCCTGCTGATGGCAGCCACCTTTGTCAACCTGCTCGCCGAAATCACCATCCTGTTAATGACCACCACCGCGCCGCTCTTTATTTTCTGCCTGCTGTACGGTTTTCTTAAACCGATGTTTGATAACTGGCTGAAAACGATTTTTGCGGCAATATTAACGATCATGTTTTCCGCCTTATCCATCCGTATCGCCATTAATTACCTGAATAAGATACTGGATGCTGCAACAAAAACATCCGCTGAAACCAATATGGTCACGCTGGCGGCGCAGTGCCTGCTGGCCGGGATAGCGGCAGGTGTGATGGTCTGGTTCTCCGCGAAGCTCGCCAGCGCACTCAGCGGGGCCGCCGTACAGGCGGTGCTGCAGGGGGCAGCCATGAGTGGCCTGAGCGGACTGGCGAACAAATCCGCCGACCTCGCCGGAGCGGGGGTAAAGGGCGGTGCCCGCCTGACTGCGAAAGGCGGCATGGCCGTCGCAGCGGCGACCGGCAGACTCACCGGCGCAGGCGCGGGTAAAACCGTGAGCGCCTGGCAGAAACGCGCCGCAGCCATCGAAAGCATGAAACGCCTGAACCGGCAGCGTCACCGTTAATCCTCCCGATCCTTAATTTCCTTTCCCCGTCACGCCGTGGCCTGCGCCACCGGTGCGGCATTCCTGCATCCATACGATAAGGGGCTTCCATGAAATTCAGCATCATCCTTCTGATGCTGTGCGCGCTCACGGGCTGCGCACGGCATCAGGGCGACCTCCCACCGGTATCCGGCGAACCCGAGCCAGTGAATTCCCCCGCCATCATTCAGGAGCTGACTCACCATGTCTGATATTCAGAACATTGTTAATGTTTCCCGCTCTTTTGAATCCATACTGCTGGAAAAGGAAGAACGTTCCCGAAAAACCGCCTGGCGGGTGGCCGCTGCCGGACTGGTTCTGGCCGCAATGGCGATTGCGGCCATTATTATTCTGCTGCCGCTGAAAACCTCCGACACTGAATTATGGTCAGTGGATAAACAGACCGGGCGCTATGAATATATGACCCGCGTGAAGGAGCGGGATATTGCTGCTGAAAAAGCGCTGGCACATTCACTGGCAGCACACTATGTCAGACTTCGCGAGGGATATAATTATTTCTCCCTCCAGCGTGATTATGACGACGTGCAGTTATTTAACAGCGACAGCGTGAACCGGGACTATCTGGACGGGTTTAACGGCGACCAGGCACCGGACGTGATTTTTAATAAGGCGGAATATGTCGTTTATATCGCCATTATTTCCAATGTGCATGCGCCTGCCACCGGGCCGGATAATCTGGCAACACTGCGTATTAAGCGCACAATCCGTCGTGTTGCTGATAATTCCGTGAAAACGGATGTGTGGAATATCCGCCTCACTTACCGCTACGTCCCGCACCGGCAACTGACCGACAGCCAGCGCGAAGTGAACCCGCTGGGCTTTATCGTCACCAGCTACCAGCGCGATAAAGAGCTGGGGGGGGAATGATGCTGAAACATCCCCTGCTCCTCTCTGGCTTAATGGTGTCATGCCTGGCATGGGGCGCAGCGACACCGCGCGGCAGCGCGTATGACAGCCGGATGCAGAACGTCACGTACAACAGCCAGAACGCCACGGTCGTCAGTACCCGCCCCGGCTACGTCACCATGCTGGTGTTTGATGACGGTGAAACCGTTATCGATGCGCAGGCGGGTTTCCCCAAAGGCTGGACCGTGACGAAAAGCGACAACCGGGTGGGCGTCAGCCCGAACCCGATTACCCAGCCGGTCACGGACGCCAGCGGCAACAACGTCAGCCAGGTGTTTCTGCCGACGGCAAAAGACTGGAAAACCAATCTGTTCGTGGTGACCTCGAAGCGCGATTACAGCCTGGAACTGAACGTGCTGGATAAAGACTCGCCCGCCCAGGCCTTTGTTATCCGCTACCGCTATCCCGACGAACTGCGAAAAAAGTCTGCCGCCGCCAGCGCCGCCCGTCAGCAACATCAGCAGGAAGCACTGGACCGGCAGCGGATAGCGGCGGCATTCGGGCAGGCCACCACGCCGCGCAACTGGCGCTATACAAAACGGGTGGCAGCTGGCTCAGCCTCCATCGCCCCGGACTTTACCTGGGATGACGGTCGTTTTGCGTATATCGGTTTTTCTCCTGCGAAAACCCTGCCATCCGTTTTCCGGGTGGTGAACGGCCTGGAGCAGGCGGTCACGCCCCGAACCATTAAACAGGGCAACTACACCGTGATGGCGGTTCCGGCATCGCCGCAACTGGTTCTGCGTTACGGCACCTCGGTGGTGGGGATCGAAAACGACGGATCCGGGCGTATCCCGCTGACCAACAGTGACACCGTTTCGCCGTCCGTTACGCTGGAGGCAAAATGACCGACAAATCTTTCCCGGACGAACCGGAAAAAACCACCGCAGAACGGGAAGCGGAAGCCCGTGAACGCGCCCACGCGGCAATGGCATATCAGGAGCCGGAGCAGAAAACGCCGCCCGGTCAGCCGGAAGTGACCCGTTTCCGTAAAGCTTCAGGTCGCCGCATGCTGATCGTCAGCCTGCTGAGTCTGGTCCTGGTCATCGCGCTGGCATCCGGTGGCGATCGTCTTCTCAGCGCCCTGAAAACGGGTGATGAGAAAGAATCTGGCACCGCGCCGCCCTCCTCCGGTACGGTGCAGCATGAGCGTAAGAATCTGGGTCTGGACAGTAACCCGTTTGGCCTGTTCGGGCCTGGGAGGCAGGAAAGCACAGACCCTGCCAGTCAGAGCGCCCCGGCCACTCCAGCTCTGCCGCCCGGGCCGCCCGCCCTGAACAAGGCGGCAGCACTGGCAGACGGGCTGAACAGCGACAGTACAGGGTCAGGCGACGATACACGCACGTCCCGAAGCGGATCGCGCAACAACGCGGGAACGTCGGGCAGCCCGTCAGCCTCCACGGCGTACACATCCTGTCAGTCTGTACTGGTCAGTGGCGAAGATGGACGTCTGCGCTGCCCGGATACGACAGCACCGGCAGGCAGCAATAACAACGACAATCCGGGCGTTGCCAGTGTCACTGGTGTCAGGCGGCTGGGCCTCGATCCCGATCTCTATATCCCGGTGGATCGTTATATTCCGTGTTCGATGATGCGGCGCTTCGTATCCGATGTTGGCGGTCATATCTCCTGCCTGATTGGGGAGGATGTCTGGAGCGCCAGCAACCATGTGAAGCTGATCCCGGCCGGAACAGTCGCCCGTGGCGTCTACCGCACCGGCGCACTGCAACACGGGCGCAGCCGGATGTTTGTGCTGTGGACGGAGCTGCGCACGCCGGAGCCCGGCAGCCTGCAAATCCCGCTCACCGATACGCAGGCCACCGGCCCGCTCGGCGAGGCAGGGATCGCGGGCTGGATCGACAGCCATTTCTGGGCGCGTTTCGGCAACGCCCTGATGCTCAGTACCGTGCAGGACGTGGCGGCAGCGGCATCAGATGCCGCGCCGGGTAAAGACCGCAATACCGACTATACCGAAAACACCCGCGCCGCCACGGCGGAAATGGCGAAAACGACGCTGGAAAACAGCATCAATATCCCGCCCACGATGTACCTGAACCAGGGCGATGTGATCGGCATCATGACCGGTACGGATATTGATTTTTCCTCTGTTTATCAACTACGGCTGAAAAAGAAATGGTATGAACGCTGAAAACCTGTCACTGGATTTTATGAAAAACCGGCTGTTTGGCGACTTTCTTGCTCAGGATGGCCTGACAGAAATTGCTGTTAACCGGCCGGGTGAGCTGCATACAAAAATTCGGGGAAAATGGCAAAAACAGGCATCCCCCATCACGTTGCGTCAGTGCCATGCTTTTGCCAGAGCGCTGGCGTCCTGGCATGACGATAATATTGACGATACATCACCCATCCTTTCTGCAACATTAGGATCTGGCGAACGTATTCAGGCGATTATTCCTCCGGCCTGTGAACGTAATACGGTGTCCATTACGCTGCGCAAACCCTCGTTTGAGCAGAAAACACATCAGTCATGGATTGATGCGGGATTTTATCAGCGCGTGGCCGGTCAGGAAAAAACGGAAAGTCAGGATAATGCACTAATCCGGTTATATCACAGCGGGGATATTCCCCACTTTATGGAAAAGGCGGTGGAATACGGCAAAACGATTTTTATTGTGGGTGAAACCGGCTCCGGCAAAACCACCTATATGAAAACGCTGCTGCATTATATTCCGCTGCATCTCCGTCTGGTAACGATTGAGGATAATCCCGAAATCCGTTTTTATCACCACAGCAATTATGTTCATCTTTTTTACCCGGCGGATGCCGGGGATAATGCTATTGTCACGCCCGGCAGGCTGATCCGTGCTAATTATCGTATGAACCCTGACCGGATATTACTGGCGGAAATTCGTGGGCGGGAAGCGTGGGACGCGCTGAAAATTGTCGGCTCCGGGCATGAGGGGTTAATCACCTCCCTGCATGCGGGCTGTCCGGCAGAATGTATTGAAGGGATCATTGACCGCTGCTATGAAAACCCCGACTGCCGGAACATTCCTTTTGATGTGTTGTTACGCAAGGTACTTAAAAGCATTGATGTCATCGTCAGCATTGATATACACGGCGATGTGCGCCGGATGAGTGATATTTACTTTAAGCCAGTTCATTTAAACAGCACGAAAGAGACATTCAGAAAATAACCCCGACAAATAACATTAGCCAAAAAACGCAACCTTTAATTAATCATAATGGTAACTGAAATGAAAAAAGCAATATCCTCCGTATTATTGTTCTGCGTTATTGCATCATGTTCAACATCTGTACTGGCTGCTGATGCCTGCGAGGTGGTGTTATGTATGTACGGTAAAGCAACCGGAAATGGCGGCGGCAGTGAATGTCATTCCGCTGAACGTGCATTCTTTAATATCGTGATAAAGAATAAACACGGCTTTCTTCCTGACCATACGGCCGATGCCAGACAATCATTTTTAAGTGAATGTGATTTGGCAGACCCTGCGGCTATCAGTCAGATCATCAGTAAATATGGCCGCATTCGTGGTTAATACTGGCGAGACGGGCACAGAGCATGACGGTTTTCAGGTTTTTACGGCTTCTATTTTTCGCGGATTAAGAAGCGAAGAAACAGGGGCCGTAAAAATGAGGCTGCGGACAGAAATATTTTCGCGGGTTAAGGAGCGAAAATAATTCAGGCACCGCACCTCACCTGCAAACAGCCGCGCCCACGCGGATTTTGCAGGCCGGGGGGAGCCGGATAAATTTCGCCGCCCCAGCGAGCGAAAAGCTGTCGCCCACGACAGCGGTTTACCCGGGGGGCGCAGCCCCGCACACCGTCGCAGCTAAGTCTCCGGCCCAAAGCCGGTAGCGTGGCGCGACCACCCTCTTTAAAGGTCAGCTTCCCTTTTATTCCCGCTGCGAGGAACGAGCAAAGGGAAGAAAAAGGCGAAAGCGACCGTCTTAAAGAGGGTGGTCGCGCGTAGCGGACGACGGTGTGCCGCCTTTGACCCTGGGGGTTTTGGCGTGGCGTCCAGCCGCGACATTACCCCCATGCACCGAGCAATAAGGGCGTCCAGCCCGCATGTACCGGCGCACGCCGTTTCGTGCAGGGAAGCATGCTTTCCTGCACATGGCCGCACAGCGGCCACCTTCTTTACCCCATACGCTCGCCCCGTCTTTTCGCCCGACACCGTGGGGCGAACTGATGGGGCGATGTCATGGGGCGAACTGCTGACGAAGGAGGCATCGTGATTTTGAATAAGCTGGCCGTTTCACTGTCGCCGATAGTGAATGGGATGCTGGCGGTGCTGGCTTTTGTGCAACAGCATCAGCTGATGCTGGCGCTGTTATCGGGGCTGACGATGCCGTTTTTCGCCTCGTTGAAAAGCGATGAACGGCAAAAAGCCCCGCTGTGGCAAAAGATGATTATTGCTTTTTCAATGCTGTGTTTTCTCTCCGGCACACTGGCCCCGATAGTTATCGGATCCTTCCAGTGGCTGTATAAGACCAGACTCACCAGTGATAATACGGTACTAGCCTGGTCAGCACGGATTGCTTTCACTGTGACCGGGATTATTTTTCATATTATACTTCGCCGGGTATTCACGCCGGAACTGGATAAAATAAAGAAACGCCTTGTTAAAAAAACCACCCTTGAACGGGAATTGCGCACCGATGTCCGCACCGTAAAGTCCCTGCTGCCGGAAACACTGCATTATGATCCGCTGGATTATATCGACCTGAATAAAGGCATTTTTACTGGCATGGACAGGGAGAACGAACCAATGTATCTCCCGTTAAATGACTGGCAGAAACAGCACGCGGATATTATCGGCACCACCGGAGCCGGTAAAGGGGTAGCTGCCGGGATATTGCTATATCAAAGTATTATTGCCGGTGAAGGAGTGTTTGTTATGGACCCCAAAGACGATGAATGGGCACCACACCTTTACCGGAAAGCCTGCGAGGATGCAGGAAAACCCTTTGCCTTAATTGACCTGCGAAAACAGCACTACCAGTTAAATCTGATTGAAGATATCACGCCCGATGAACTGGAAGAATTGTTCGTAGCAGGTTTCAGCCTGGCGGAAAAAGGGCAGGAATCGGATTTTTATCGCATTGATGACCGAAAAGCCGCGCGTATCGCCGCACAATTTGTCAGTGATAATCCATCGGCAACAATCCGTGATGTCTATAACGGTGATTACGTTCAGGGAGTTGCCGAAAAAATCAAAGCATTTTTCGGCAAGATTGAGGAACTGGCAATACTCAATGCCATTAACTCACCAGAAGGCTTTTCGCTTAAGCACATATTTGATGAGGGCGGCTGCTGTTATGTTGTCGGCTCCATGCGAAACAGCAAAATTATTACCGCCCAGCGCATGCTGCTGGTTCGCCTTTACCAACTGGCAGAAAAGCGCGATCGAGTAACAGACGTACCCCGCCCCATTGCTATTTATCTTTCCGAGCTGAAATACCATTTATCCAGACCAGCGCTGGAAGGTTTAGGTGCGGCGCGGGATAAAGGCGTACACATTATTATGGACCACCAGTCCATCGCCGATTTAAACGACTGCCCGGCAGATTTGAAAGGTGACGCCGTTGTCGGTGCGGTTGTTGAAAATGCAAAATTCAAGCTGGTATACCGGGTTATGGACCCGGATACAGCGGAATGGGTGGCGAGAATGTCAGGCACGATTCTGGTGGATGATGAACTCCGTAAAGCGAAAACGGATAATATGCTGACGGAAACGATCGACAGTGAGCGCACAATCCGCCAGGCCGAACGTTTCTTTATTGACAGCAATATGATCCTGAACCTGCCCGATTTTGTCAGCTTTATCTTTACGACAAAAACGCTACCTTCTGCTTCACTGATTTCACCGATAAAGGTCAGAAAGCGTCAGCTAAAAATCTTCTCGGTTTCCCCTGATATTGCCGCATCGGCGGCACCGGTGAAAATCGCACTGGATTTTGACGAGGATGATAAACCATCCATACAGGATGTAATGACAACGTACCCGGATCTTTTCTTCAACGGAAGCGAAGTCAAACCGGCAGAGCCCCAACCTGATGAGGGAGAACACCTGTCCCCGCTGGATTTTTAAGGAGCGGTTATGCTGATTTCGACATATCACGAGCGCCAGACACGCAACAGAGAAAAAATAAAACAACTGCTGAACTTCCTGAAAGAAGAAACCTACAGCGATTTCAAAACGCTGATGCTGCTATTTGGTTTCCGGGATCATAAATCGCTTTATTCGCTGCTGGCAAAAACTGAGAAAATGGGGTTAATCCAGAAGCATGTGCTTGAATCACGGACAATGAAGATTTCATTATGGGGGATCACCAGCGACGGGCTGGCGGTGGTGTTAACCCCGGATGATAAAATCTTTCCCGCGAGGTTTGAACCGTTCAGAATTACCGGCTGGACGCTGGAGCATCATCTTGATAATCAGGCCGCCAGACTTATTCTGGAGAAAAAAGGTGCTTCGGGATGGATTAACGGCGACCGGACCACTTTTATCAGCCAGTATCAGGTGAAACATCGCCCGGACGGGTTACTGACCCTGCCTGACGGTAACGTTATTGCCATTGAAACCGAGCGCCGCCTGAAAACCCGAGCTCGTTATCAGTCGATCATGGCAAGCCACCTGCTGGCCCGTACCCGCAAGCAGTGGATTTACGTTTTTTATGTTGTACCCGATCCACAGAAGAAGCGTGCACTTGAACTGCTGTTTGACAGCATCAGGCATGTCATCATCAACCATCAGCACGTCCCGCTGGAAGAACGCCACCGCCGGGTGTTTCGCATTTATACCCTTGATGAACTGAAACGCCTGTCATTAGACAGCTATACGTAAGCTTTTACACAGGCCAACATGGTGGCCTCACCGGCCTGGCGGCGATACCGCCAGGCCAGAAATTATTTATTCCACTGCGAGGCGCAGACTGTTCGGTACTCGCTGTGCTGCGTTCCGCCTCAGCCTGCGCCTTGCAGCGTTGCCGGTTAAAAACCATGTAACCGCATTCCCTTGCGGTTGTCCGGCTCCGGCCTCAGAGTTTATCCATCAGATAACGATGCGCTTTAGAGGCGGCGCTGGCCGCTTTGAAAATATAGCGCCTGTCGTTTTTCAGAGCTTTCAGCCAGGAAGCAATGTAGCTTTCATGTTGTACCTCTCCCTCAATCCCCAGGTCCGCCATCAGAAAAGCACTTCCCAGCTCCGCCACCAGTTCTTCCTCTGCATAATCCGCACTGCCAAACTTCCCTTTCATTTCACGGTTCAGGCGTTTTTTACCCCCACTCCAGTGGACAAGCTCATGCAGGCCGGTAGCATAGAAGTTAGCCGCATCAGCGAATAGATGGCGCTCCGGTAACCAGACTTCATCAGTTGATGGGCTGAAAAAGGCGTTTTGTCCTTTCTCAATGATGTTTGCGCCGCTCTTCCTGAACAGATTTTCAGCCTGCGGCAACGGGGCAAATGTCGCTTCCGGACTGACAGTTACCTTTGTCAGAGGCAAGCCGTCGATTTGCTGAACGTTAAACACGGTGAAAGTTTTCAGCATCGGGATATGGTCGATTTCTCCGGCGTCGTTTTCCTTCTCCAGCGTGGTGTAGAAAATGGCTGTAGTGCCACGTTCACGCGTGCGAACCTGTCCACCTACCGACTGGGCCTGTTTATAGGTCAACCAGCGTGAATCGCTGAACCCCTGTTTTGATGCACTGCTCCACAGCAACATGATATTCATGCCACTGTAGGCCACGCCGGTGGCGTAATTAGATGGCAATCCAGACATGCCGGATACACGCTGCCACGGGCAGGACCAGGGTTTAACACCGGCTTCCAGCGCTGCAATGATGTTGTCGGTAACGGTCTGATAAATATCCTTTCTGGTTTTAGAAAATTTCGTTTTTGAGGAGCCTGACGGGTCCAGCGGGGATACGCTGGTCGCCGCTGCGGTGTTAGGGGCGCTTGTCCGGGGGTAATGCAGGGAAATTGTCATGGTTTTTTCTCCGTCAGTGTGTGATTTTCGTCTTCGTATCGCCTGACGGTTCGCTTTCCCGGCATCGTTCTGTCCTGCAAGGGCGCAGCATGCGTGCCATTTACCCTTGCGGGACGGGTTGTGTTGGGAAACGATTAACCTGAAGTAGATACGGAGAACGAAAAGTGCACAGGAGAAAAAACTTGCCCCTGCATAGCGGGTGTAGCGCCCCTTAGTTCGCTGCGGTGAAATGTTGTTGGGAAAGGCAGTGTTTTGCATTAAAAATACGGTTCATGTTTTGCTTTCAGACTAGATGTTCACATGCCCTCTATTGATTATCGCACAGTGCTATATCTGCATATCTCTTAAGATCCGAGATACACGCTACCAGCTAAAGCTGAAGCAAAAAGAAGAAAATTAGTCCCAAAAAGTTCTCGATGACAGCTCGTAAAAGTGGTGCAATTATGTGCAGTAACGGTAAGATAATTCCTATCTACACACTAAAATTAAACTTAAGGAAGCGTTTACTGTGGCAATGCAACGAGCATACTACGGTCAGGATCGGGATCGAGAGTATTTTGAGCGTGTTTTTCAGTCAGCAAACATCAACTTTCTTATCGGCTCCGGAGCGTCACTACCAGCTATCCGCATACTAGGAGATATCGAAGCGCAACTAGAAGAGCACGTGCGTTCAGGAGATGACTTAGCCTATTTTCAGCAAGCAGGCGATTTTCTAACCTCAGTTTGGGAAGCTAATGACGTTCTACTCGATAGAACTCAGCAAGGTATACCGCATAGTCAACCCACGTTAGATAACGTAACTGTCACTCGCACCTATTACTCCAGTTTCCTACACTCTCTTGAAAAGATTCTTACCCAAAGAAGAACTGGCCTATTACCTAGGAGAATAAATCTCTTTACCACAAATTATGATCTGTTTATCGAAGATGCTGCCGTCAAAAGCTATAACGTTATCTTAAATGATGGGTTTAGTCGGCGAGGAAATTTGTATGGTGCACATTTATTTGATCCAGCCAGCTTCTACCATACGACTCATGCTACTGGAAACCTTTATAACTATAGCGTTGAGCTACCGACAATAAACCTGATTAAGCTTCATGGTTCTTTATCATGGCTTAAATATAAAAATGATTTTTACTACCAAGTACCCCCATTGAGACCTGTAGCTTTTGCTACCCATGAAGAACTAAGAAATTGGGTGCTATCACATGCACTCATTCTTCCCAGAAAGGATAAATTTCGCGAAACTCTTCTTGAAAATATCTATTACGATCTTCTTAGAAGTTATTCTAATGAATTAGACAAGGAAGGAGCATTGCTTATAGTTTTTGGTTTCTCATTTGCAGATGAACACATAGAGACGTTAACAAAAAAAGCGCTAAGAAACATGTCTCTTAAAGTTATAATATTTTCCTATAATGAAATTTCTCGAATCGCATTTATGGAAAAATTCAGAGACTACTCTAATGTGGAAATAGTTTACACTCCAGGTAAAGAATTAGATTTCACTAAGGTAAACGAAATTATAAATTGTTTTCTGAGGAGATAACTGTGGAACAAGAATTTATTCATGAAGAGGCAGTTCTCCGTGTCGGTGAAGTATGTGAGGTGTCAGGAAGAACAATAAGCATATTGGTCGATAAAAATAAAAACCTTAGCGATCTTTTTTTCCGTGGAAAAGTACTTAAGAACGTATCCGTTGGCGGATTTATCGAAATCAAGAAAGGATTCATGAGCCTAATCGGTAAAATAGAGGCAGAAAAGATACTTGAGGAGAAAAATCCATTAGGAAGCGGTGCTGAGTCCATACGTTTTCGCCGCTACCTGACTGTCTCTTTGTCGGGTTACGTTGATCGGAACGGTCATTTTACTGTCGGTACAAGGGAACTTCCCTTAATTGGAAACGAAGCATTTATAGTGACCGAAGAGATAATTCAGCTCATTCATCAGATAGTGAGAGCACAAACTTGTGCTATCACATTCGCCCGTACTGATCTTGAAGATATCGATATTACCCTACCTGTTAGCGGTTTATTAAATTCTCACATTGCTATTTTCGGTAATACCGGTAGTGGAAAGTCAAACACTCTGGCATCTCTGTACAAACACGGTTATGCCGCATTGTCTGAAATGCTAAAAGAGAGCTTTCAAAGCAAGTGTAAGTTTATATTGTTTGATTTCAATGGTGAATATGGTGCCGATGAATGCATAACCTCGGAGAAAATTGTCTATAACCTTAGCACTTATAATGATCAAGGGGATAAAATCCCTATGCCGGAAGGTGTATTACTTGAACATGAGATCCTTTCTGTCCTTACTGATGCAACAGACAAAACCCAGAAACCATTTTTAAGGCGAGTACTTGAACTCAAATCGGCAGTTCATCGCTCTGATGCCCCTATTGATTTTTTTAGAAATATACTCAAGAAAAAGATCAGGGAAACTTTGTGTGGTAGCGATAAGACACGTTGTGATGCCCTTCTTGATCTTTTTCGACCAATTTTTAACGATCATGAGCATATGACATCCGATCTAGAGTTTCATTTCGGTAGAAAAGTTTGGTTTAACAACACAGGTCGCTTTTTTGACTCTCCTGAAGATACGGAGCATTCAAACCTGTTCAGACTCGCAGAATCCTATGAATTTCCAAATGATGTTATAGAATCCTTGCTTGGATTCATGTATTTGCAGCTAATCCTCGAATTCTTATCCGGTCGCTCAAATCCTGAACACATAGCACCAGTAGTAAATAGAATGAGTGCAAACAGAAAAGATATTAGAAAAGTCTTTGATACCAATGGGAATAGAGATTTTTGGGGCAACAGTAATTTTGTAGTCATCAACCTGAATATGGTCAATCTGACCATGAAAAAAACACTTCCATTATTACTCGCTAAATGGGCCTATGCTGATAAAAAAGCAGGTGACCCCTACTCAACTCTCAGTCTCATCATTGATGAAGCACATAACATCCTGTCTAATACATCTTTTCGTGAAACCGAGAGCTGGAAAGATTATCGACTTGAAACTTTTGAAGAAATCATCAAGGAAGGGAGAAAATTCGGTGTATTTGTAACCCTATCGAGTCAAAGACCGAATGATATTTCCTCCACTATTATTTCTCAGGCGCATAATTATTTCATCCATAGGTTGATAAACCAGAATGATTTATACGCTATTGAGAAGTCAGTTTCTTATATTGACCGTCTCACCGAGGAATCAATTCCCACCCTTTCTACTGGCACCTGCATATTCAGCGGTGTGGTATGTCCAATGCCGCTGAAACTTCGCATCAATGAATTGGAGATACATCATAGCCCCCACAGCAGTACCATTACTTTTGAAGAAATTTCACTACTATGATCATGATTCAATATCAGAACAGTGCAAGATTAGAGATCTGCGTCTCTACTAGGGATAGCCCTATGATGTGCTCATTAATATTTTATTTGAATAAGATGAATAGCAACGACTATTAGGAAAAATAATGATTCTAACTGACAACGAAACAAAAATCGATCTGCTAAACAATGAGGCCATTGCCTCCACCATTATTGGATTGCTTCGAGAGCAGCTCAATCACCCAGTAACAATTGGTGTTCATGGTGATTGGGGTGCAGGTAAGTCGAGCGTACTCGAAATGATTGAGTCGGGCTTCTCCGACAAAGATGATGTTTTATGCTTAAAGTTCAATGGTTGGCGTTTCCAAGGATTTGAAGATGCAAAGATAGCCTTAATTGAAGGCATCGTCTCAGGTCTGGTAGAGAAACGTCCTGCATTGAAAAAAGTTGAAGGAGCTATTAAAGACGTATTCCGTAGTATCGACTGGCTAAAGGTTGCCAAGCGAGCCGGCGGTCTGGCATTAACCGCATTTACCGGTGTTCCGACACCTGAGCAAATTGGCTCCATCATCAACTCCCTGCAAGGTTTGGCTGAAGATCCCGTCAAACTTATGACGAAAGAAAATATCTCTAATACTATCAATGAAATAAAGGCGGTGACGAAAGAGGGAGAAACAAAAAATGTACCGATGGAAGTGGAAACATTTCGCAAAGCATTTGATCAACTACTGAAAGATGCTGGTATCAAGCAACTTGTGGTATTGGTTGATGATCTTGATCGTTGTCTACCTGATACGGCCATTGAAACTCTTGAAGCGATTCGTCTATTTGTATTTACCTCGCGGACAGCATTTGTTGTTGCTGCTGACGAGGCTATGATTGAGTACTCAGTGCGTAAGCACTTCCCTGACCTGCCTGACAGCACTGGGCCACGAGACTATGCCCGTAATTATCTTGAAAAACTCATTCAGGTCCCGTTCCGGATCCCTGCTTTAGGCGAAACAGAGACGAGAATTTATGTCACATTACTTCTTGCTGGTGCTGAAATAGGTGAGAATGACCCAGACTATGAAAAGTTAATCATCGTTGCGCGGGAAAAGTTGAAACGCCCGTGGACAAGTGGTGGATTGGACGCTGCCACGGTAAAAATAACTCTCGGCTCGCAAGCCGATAAAGCAAATAATGCACTAATTCTGAGTGATCAGATCGGACCAATTTTGGCTAGCGGAACAAAAGGTAATCCTCGCCAAATCAAGCGTTTTCTTAATACCCTCTTGCTACGTGACCGCACCGCAACAGCGCGAGGTTTTGGCGATGATATCAAACTGCCAGTACTAGCAAAACTCATGCTTGCTGAGCGATTTATTCCAAGATTGTTCGAACAGATCGCGTTTGTTGCGGCGATACATTCAGATGGACACTGCAAAGATCTTGAAGCATTAGAGACGTTTCTTACGATTTCCAATAAAAACGATGATAAACCAAAAGAAAAAAAAGCCGCAGAAGTATTATTGCCACCTGATAGTACGGTTTTGACTGAATGGAAATCTTCAGAAACGATAAGTGACTGGGCTCGGCTCCCACCGAAGTTATCAGGTCTCGACTTACGTCCCTACTTGTTTGTAACAAAAGATAAAAAAGATTATTTTGGTCCGGTATCAGTTTTGGGCCACTTAGCCGAGGTGGTCGAGAAATTGTTCGGCGGCAAAATGGCGGTTCAAAGTTACGAATCAGAGTTGAAGCAACTTGTGCAACCTGAAGCCGAAAAGGTCTTCGAGGCAGTTCGTAGCAAAATAATGAGCACAGCTACTTTTGATATCAAACCGGCAGGAATTGATGGTTTGAGCGTTCTTGTAAAGGCACAACCAAAATTACAGAGCCAGCTAATGGATTTTCTGGAGGCATTGCCAAATGATAAGTGTGGTCCTTGGGCTGTAAGTGGTTGGCAGAGTGCTATAAAGGATACCGAATGTTTAGCGCGTTTGACTGTACTATTGGGGAATTGGAGCAAACTAACTACTAATACCAGCCTCAAAGTCGCAGCCGAAGCAGCGCTTAAAAATCACAAAGGAATACATTAATGGGAACATCAACAGCTTATGGAGGGCCTGGCGGCGGGACTCCACTTATTCCATCATGGTTGGATAACGCCCCCCCGGCATCCCCGCAAGGCAATGGCCCAGGACAAGACGACCAGCAGCCAATAGATCGTCCTGAACCCCTGACTCCACCAAATCGCCCACCAATACCAGGTACAGCTGATCCGCAACGTTTCTCAAACGCGCGCAATAACTTCACACGATTTGCAGGGTCTGGTGGTTCAGATCGAGCAAGCCTCGGGCGGGCCATATCGAAGTATGTTTCAACGTCATCAGGTGGTGCTAGGCAGGCAGCACAACGTATGGGAGCTTCCAGAGGGGCGGGGGCACGGCTCCTCGGTTTCCTAGCGGAGGTACAAACAAGGGGTGTCAACGAAGCGCTACGCTCACTGAATTTAGAATCGCTAGCAGGCCGTCCAATCACTGAAATTTTCATTGGGCTAGCTGATTTCATCTGCCCAGGAGCAGGTACTGTTGATGAGGGCATTGCCCGTGAAGCATACATCGAGACTATCGTAGAACTTGCTAACGAAGGTCTCACTGATTTGAATACATTTACACCAGATCAAATGCAAACCGTTTTCGAACTATATGCTACTCACGCGATCGAAGCACGCATTTGTAATGACATTGGAACCAAAGCGGTGACGATGCCAATAAATGCGCATACAGCACATCTTGTTGAGCAGCAGGTGCGAGATTTCATCCGGGGTGGAGTAAGCGATGCACTCGCACGCGCTCAAATTGGGACAAATCATCTTACTCCAGAGCAAATTCAAGGATTCGTGGATACGATCTATGAGTCTGCGTTTAGAATTTTACAGGCTCTTGGCGATGCAGAGGCTAATAAACAATGATGCGACAACTCCTAGTTGGTCATTTCGGTTATGACGATTCATTTGACCCTGTAGCAGGCTTAGATGAACAGATAACTTCCCTACAGCTCGTCGCCAGCAAACAAACGTTGGATTATGGAATTGGTCATGCACTGTCCAGCCTTAACAATATCGGCATATTCCCAACAGAAATGGGCATTGACCTGTTGGTTTTAGCAGCCCATGTCCATGCTGCTGACACACGAATCTCGCGTGTTGAGCAATCGCAGGATTCGTGGACACGCGAGATAAGATTGATAGTACCTGTGAGTAATCCCTCTCGTTGGTATTCAGCAGCGCCAACCCTCAAAAATTCTCTTGATTTTTTAACCGGCGATCGCTGGACGGTCGATTTTAGGCCACGCCCCGAGCGATTTAATACTGTCGTCAAAGAAGCACCACCAACCCTGATTGCTCACCCATTTGATTCAGTCAGTTTATTCTCAGGTGGACTTGATAGTTTAATTGGAGCTATCGACTCGTTAGAGAGTGGAACTACACCGCTTCTGGTTAGTCATTTCGGAGAGGGGGCAACAAGTGATGCACAAACTAAGCTGTTTGCCGGTTTAAAAAAACATTACGTCAAATCATCTTTAGGGAGATTGCGAGTTGGTATGTCCTTTGAGGAAGGACTTGTGGAAGGCGTAAGTTCAGAGAATAGTACTCGAGGCAGATCTTTCTTGTTTTTTGCTCTCGGTGTTTTCGCAGGAACCGGACTAGGAAACCATTTCGTTTTGCGCGTCCCTGAAAATGGATTGATTGCTCTAAATGTACCGTTGGATCCACTACGATTGGGATCAAACAGTACTCGCACGACGCACCCATATTATATGGCGAGATGGAATGAACTACTTTCCATACTTGGCATCAATGGCGAAATTCAAAATCCGTATTGGAACAAAACTAAAGGGGAGATGGCTTCGTCTTGCCAAAATCCTTCTCTTTTAAAAAGCCTGATATCAGATTCACTATCGTGCTCATCACCGGCCAAGGCCCGTTGGTTGGGGCATGGCATTGAACAGTGTGGCTATTGTTTGCCATGCCTGATCCGCCGAGCAGCATTAATGGCAGCATGGGGACCTGATAGTGATCCAACGGTGTATACAGTGGCAGATCTTCATGCTCACCCCTTGGACACGCGCCAAGCAACTGGAGTACAGGTCAGATCATTTCAATATGCAATTGCTCGTCTGAAAGATAATCCGCAACTAGCAAGTATCTTGATTCACAAGCCTGGCTCGCTTGCGGATGAAGCAATGCATTTAGACCAGCTAGCTGGTGTATATCAGCGCGGACTTGCTGAAGTTGCGCGACTTATCGACGGTGTTTCGACAAGACCAGCTTGAAAAGGATATTTACATGAATGCAACTAAAGGGCTTGTCGATTTTCACTGTCACCTTGATCTCTACCCTGATCATTATTCAGCAGTCAGAGATGCAGAGAAAGCTGGAATATTTACATTGGCAGTTACGACAACACCGCGCGCATGGCCTCGCAATCACGAGATTGCAAAGCGTACGAAGTATGTCCGAGCAGCATTAGGGTTACATCCCCAATTGGTAGCCAACCATGAAAATGAACTAGAACTATGGGATCATTACCTATCGGAGACACGCTATGTTGGTGAAGTTGGACTGGATGCTGGTCCTCGCTTTTTCAAGTCACTCGATGCGCAAAAGCGAGTATTTCAACATATATTGCAACGTTGCGCTCAGGCTGGCGATAAGATCATTACAGTCCATAGCGTCAGAGCGGTCAAAATTGTACTAGACTTCATTGAAGCATATTTACCCTTAGGGCGTGGGAAAATTGTTCTCCACTGGTTCACTGGAACAAAGAACGAGGCGAAGCGAGCATTAGAGTTAGGATGCTATTTTTCTATTAATATGGAAATGATTAGCAATGCCAGACATATTCCTATGATACAGTCTATTCCAATTGAGCGAGTGCTAACAGAAACCGATGGTCCATTCACACGTATTGATAATAGGCCTTCACAACCAGCTGATATAGAAAATACTGTAGAAGAACTAGCCCATTTATATGGGCTATCCACGAGTGATATGGTCTACGTCATTCGGAATAATTTGCGGACCCTAATCAGTTATTGAAGGCAACCTTACTATGATTAAATGAAAAAGAGATTGGTGTTCATCTTGGTGGTCTTGACAGAGAAGTGACTCAAGTTTCGCTTATATATTAGCTTGTAACTGAATAAGGCAATCCCAATTACAGAGCCAAATTTGAACAGCCTGATTACTAGCAGGCTTTTTGCTTTTGTGCACCAATGGAAAAGAGTTCAGTCTCGGAACTGGGGGGCCTGTTAACGATTGTTGCAACCAGCTCTTCAGACGGAGATAAGACACACTATGTTACTTAAAAAAATAGATATCAGCAAATTAAGTCATATAAATAGATAGATGAAGGTTATTGAGAGATAATCATCAATTTAGAATTCGGATTGCTTTCTTATAATGATGGTACAGCAAGATCAACACTGTGTAGCTCATGCAACTCCACTATGGTGCCGCTATAGTTGTTTCTGCGTGCCATCCAGCTTGCGATGAATAAGCGAAACCAACGTAAGGATGTCCAGCGCATCCAGTTCAGACATGGGCCAATTCTTCTTAGGCGCATGGGCTAGTGGATTGCGCACAGCACCGAATAGACCAATCAGTAGATTCGCAAAACCTTTCTGTTCGCTCTTTTCTGAGTCGGTGGTGAGCGATCCCAAAGTCAGAACAGGTTGTTGTCCGGTAAATGCCTTGTTCACCAAGTCAGCACCATCACCGCTCAACCCGGACAACTGACGAATACGTTCCGCAACCCCCTTCGTCGCCTCGAAGACGGCATGAAAATAGTTTTCGTCCAGAAGTTCGGCACGGCAATAGTTCAAAACTTCCGCATGCACAGCACGGCTTTCGAGTGCAGCCTTAAGTCGCCCGGCGCGGGCTCGAGCAGAATCCAGAGTCGTTACTTTAGCAGCGCTCGCGACCTTACCATCCTCACGGATATAAAAACCGGAAAAAGCCAGGACAACATTGAGTTCATCACGTCGCCAGGCAAACACCGATGGATCACGGGCGTAATTAACCGGGTTCATCGCACGGTTAATGAACATAATAAGATGGTTGCCGACCTGATACTGGTTCTGCGCACCTGCGAGCGCATTAAACAGACGTTTCCACTTTGTCATTCCTGGCGATGTGTCCGCAACTTTAATTTCTTGTAGCAGTCGCTCGATCTGCGACCCACTCAAGCCACGTTCGGTATCAGCAAGGACGCGACAGGCGGCCTCAAGGTGCTGAGAGTTGAATGATGGAATACGTATCATGAATTATCTTTCTATCACCTCTCAGACCCACTCGAGCGCCGTGATGATCGATTGCCCTTCGGTGCCGACCTCCACAAACAGAGCGTGCTCGTAACCAAGCTGCTGCTTATAACCTCGAAGTTTTAGTAGATCGATCTCTCTATCGACGCGACTCGTTGATTTTTTGAACTCCAAGACCAAATGATTCTGTCGTGTACCTCGGCGATGCACGATCACATCTGGAAATACTGTCTTTGCCTCAACGTCTTCGCTGTCTGGATAAAGTTCCAAATGTCTGAGCCGTTTAGGTTCAATGCTGTCCCGGTTGTATTCGCAATCTACAGTCCAACCGGGGAAACATTGCTGGAGGTACATCGCAAAGCGAAAGGTAATCGACCGTTCGTTAGCATCGATACCGAGAAGATCATGATCAATGAATAGTAGCTCGGACAATGCATGTGACACAGCTTCGCCTGGTGCATATTGGTTGAGGTAGTGAATTTGTTCCGGGGTCAGTGCCATCATCACATTCGCATACTTAAGAAATTATATTGGGCTTTCAAGAAGAATGAGTACGCTGTAGGTTCCATTTTTCATTGCCTAACTAAGGCTCACACTGAAGGAAGTATACACTGATTGAAACGTCGTGAGGATTCTCTGTCTCGCGTCGTCTAGCTCGTCAGCCACGCGTTGCGTGAGCGTAAACGTGGGGCAATCGGGCTGACCACATCCACAAGGTCTGATTTCCCCTTCCTTAAGCCGAGTTACGAAGATGCGCCGCAGTTGGTCGACCTGACGAACCACTTTTCCCATCACTGTCTGGATGCGTTGATTTTTGAGATGGTGGATCGAAGGAATGCGCCTGATCTCGACGCCCTCACGCGTTCTCCACAAACCTGTATTTAGTGCGCCAATGGTATCTTCGATTGCCTTCTGAAAAGCAGGGAGAGAACTTTCTTGTTGAAACGGTGTGCGAAATGCTGGCCGGTCAAATACGGAAGCCATCAGTTGCAGAACATCGGCGTCGGAAAGGTCGGGAAAATCATCCGTGAATTTTTGAATATCAGCTTCAACATCAGGAAACTCGACGCCCTGGACAAAACGGTGCAGCAGATATTCAGCACGAAGACGCAAGTTTTCTTCGAACTCTACGCCCGACCATATCGTTACATGCCTGACGCCTAGGGAAGCTGCTGCTTGCTCGATGCGCGTTCTGCCAGCATCCGAGACCGCACCACGAGAGACGAACTTAAAGACGTCTGGGACACTGCCAGTTGCTTTAATCGACTTACTCATGTCGCTCTTGGCTTTTGCCAGTGTCAACGTGTCTCGGTTCGCGCATTGGATGATGGTCTTACGTGCTGGCTGGTCATCAAATGGTTCAATACCCGAGATATCTCGCCCTTGATCACCTCCTGATTGACCGTGCCAAATCAGATCATGCCAACCCGCGCGCAGGTGGTATGCAAAAACAAGGCGCTCGAACTGGATACCACTGTAGTCCTCAAAATGAACCGGAGAAACCGTTATCGTCGCCATACTCGCTCCTTTTCTGCTGCTATTAGTCTTCGGTAAACCTTACTACGTCCCTGTGAATTTCCGCCGTTACCCAATGAAAAGCACCAAATATTGGTGGCAAACCTTGCTTCACCAAATGCCCACGGAGTTTGAAATGCAGAATAACTTATTAGTAAACTGGACGCGACAGCAGCACTGTAGCTCGCGCACAAAACAAATCTCCGGATCGAGTGTCCTTAACGACCTGTCTCAATTAATCAAAAACGGAGTTCTGCTATTTCTTAACACAATCCGTCGCCAAGAGCTGAGGCAGATTGAGATTGGCCTTGTAGCCAAAACGACTATCTACGAGATGGGTGCGGGATCTGGCCGAGATGGAAGAATGACTCAAAGTGCTCAAGTAAGCCCCTCGTGTTAACATCTGAAAGCCAGAAGTCCGTCTACAAATATGTAGATGATGCTACCCACTGATTGACTGTGTTTACCAAACAAATTTAGGGAAGAGACAAAGTCTATTAATTAATTTGACTGCTCCGCGTTGAGTGACACATTACGCCGTTAGCAACGCCTACTGCGGGCACAAAGCGGCCAGTCCTGTTGGCTGTCAGATCCGCTATGAGCAAAAAGTGGAAGCTCATAATTGTTCTCACCTCCGATGGTGCAATACGTAACTTACAGCGCGATAATCTGCAACGAGCCGATCGCTTGGTTCTGCCCTTGGATTAATTCCTAATGATTGATATTCACTTTGAATTTTGAAGACATTATACCGCTTGTAATTTCATAGCATAGTTGATGACAAATGATATTCCTGGTGGTTTAATTAAGTGATTGCCAACAGTTTAAAAGAGGAATTATGGGCACGGAAATTTCACTTAAGGTTTCAGGTGCAACGCTAGATTGGAGTAAAAATAGCTTAGGTGTTGATCATGGTGCATTGTTCCAGTCAACCGACCACATAATGATACCTCAGCACGAACGCTATGATCTGGAAGAAACCGATGAAATTGATGAAGAAAGACGCCTTCAGTGGACCGTACTCAGGAAGCCTCTTGCAGCAGTAGCTGAACGGGTTGAGTTACTTGGTTTTTCTCTTACTGCTATTCGTGCGGAATATGAAAATCTTGTAAAGCATGAGGTTTATCAAAGAAACGAAATGATTGAAGCCTATCCCGATAATTGGGAACCTTTAGAAAATCTTTTTAGTTTTGATGAGTTTCTGGGCTTACTTAAGAGCTATGATCTGGGGGAGTTAAACGATAAAGATATCGACTTTGATAATTCAAAAAAAACAGAGAATGATAATTTCATTTTGAAGTTATTCCCTAACGACATTTTAAAAAGAATTCCTCTCTATGATCCTTATAACAACTTTTACTGGTCAGAAAAAACAGCGTTTTTCAGTGTCATAAACATACTTCATCCATACTCTATGATCAAACTTTTAAGTGAAAACAAACATAATCTTAGTGAGTATGTCGAGTGGGACTATGGGGAAATAGTCGCTAACGGATGGGTTCACATTAACCAAATAAAAACTGAAATTAACCGTGAAAATTCTTTTCTCATAGCAACTGAAGGTTCCTCGGACTCACATATATTACAAAAGGCATTTAAGCTAATTAAGCCTAGCGTTTGTGAATTTTTTCGTTTCATCGATGTAACATCTGGCCATCCATTCCCCGGCACTGGGGGATTATCAAAGTTTGCTGAGGGATTAGTAAAAATTGATGTACAGAACCAAATCATTTTTGTACTCGACAATGATAGTGAAGGGGTTGAAGCTTTCAAGAAAATCATAAAGATGAAGCTTCCTCATAATATGAGTTGCATATGTCTTCCGGATCTTAAGGAGTTTGAAAGTTTCCCTACTTGTGGCCCAGACGGCCTAACCTTATCCAATATTAATGGAACTGCTGCCGCTATAGAGTGTTACTTGGATTTAACATATAGTGAATATGACTCATACATTGTTAGATGGACTAACTATAAAAAAGAGACCGGGATGTATCAAGGCGCACTTGAGTTTAAAGAGTATTACGCAAAAAGATATCTTGATACATCAGAAGTTAAGCTTATCGAAAGTAAATATGACACCTCCAAACTTGAGGCTTTGCTTAATGCGATCATTGATGCTTGTTCCAAATTATCTGGAGCAATACGTATTGAAAAAATAAAGAGTCACTATCCAAATATATGGACTGAAGAAAAAGTTTAACTCCATTGAATTATTTTTAACAACCTGAAAATAATATTGTGTATCACGTCATTCAAATATTACAATACGGCATATTGGGTGTCCGTTTCTGGCACAGAACAGACAGCCCTTATAGATGTGACAATAGTAGCGATCACCAAATGCACGAGACCGCTCTAATCAGTTTTGATTGGTGGTCATTCTGGTGGTCTTGACAGGAAGAGTTTTCAGGTTTAGCTTATTTATTAGCCAGCTACTGGCAAAGGCGATCCCAGTCAGAGGAGCCATATTTAAGAAGCCTGCTTAGGAAACTAAGCAGGCTTTTTGCTTTTCTGTTTTTCATTCGTCTTATTTTTCATGTAGCCCTCTGGTGAGGGAGATAATCGTTTTCTCTTCCCGTCTGTCGCGGTAATCTCATAACGGTCGTTAATATATCGACTGCAATGTGTGTAGCCCAATTCAAATACTAATAACTAAAAGACAGTACAGACAGGATAACTATGGATTCCACTCTCACCTCCGCGGGTCCCCAAGAGGACGTCTCTTCGCTTCATCGTGCCCGACGCGCTGCGCTTGGTAGCTTCGCTGGCGCCGTGGTCGACTGGTATGATTTTCTGCTTTATGGCATCACCGCCGCACTGGTCTTTAATCGCGAGTTCTTCCCGCAGGTTAGCCCGGCAATGGGAACACTTGCCGCATTTGCCACCTTTGGCGTCGGATTTTTGTTCCGTCCGTTAGGCGGGGTTATCTTCGGCCACTTTGGCGATCGCCTTGGCCGTAAACGCATGCTGATGCTCACCGTCTGGATGATGGGGATTGCCACAGCGCTGATAGGGATTATTCCTTCTTTTGACACTATTGGCTGGTGGGCCCCTGTGCTGCTGGTGACGCTGCGCGCCATTCAGGGATTCGCCGTTGGTGGTGAATGGGGCGGCGCGGCGTTGCTCTCGGTCGAAAGCGCGCCGAAAAATAAAAAAGCCTTCTACAGCAGTGGCGTTCAGGTCGGTTACGGCGTCGGACTGCTGCTTTCTACCGGTCTGGTCTCACTGATTAGCTCGCAAACTACCGATGAGCAGTTCCTGAGCTGGGGCTGGCGTATTCCGTTCCTGTTCAGCATCGTACTGGTTTTGGGCGCGTTGTGGATGCGTAACAGAATGGATGAATCAGCCGAATTCGAACAGCAGCAACAGGCAGCGCAACCAGAGAAAAAGCGGTTACCGGTGGTCGAGGCGTTAATCCGCCATCCGGGCGCATTCTTAAAAATTATCGGCTTGCGCTTATGTGAACTGCTGACGATGTATATCGTCACCGCGTTTGCCCTTAATTACTCTACGCAGAACCTGGGCTTACCCCGCGAGCTGTTTCTGAATATCGGTTTGTTAGTGGGGGGACTGAGCTGTCTGACCATCCCCTGCTTTGCCTGGCTTGCCGACCGCTTTGGTCGACGGCGCGTGTACATTACCGGTGCACTGGTCGGTACGCTGAGCGCCTTCCCGTTCTTTATGGCGCTGGAAGCACAGTCTATTTTCTGGATCGTGTTCTTCGCGATTATGTTGGCCAATATTGCGCACGATATGGTGGTCTGCGTACAGCAGCCTATGTTTACCGGTTTGTTTGGCGCAAGTTATCGCTACAGCGGCGCAGGCGTTGGCTATCAGGTGGCAAGTGTGGTTGGCGGCGGTTTTACCCCCTTCATTGCTGCGGCACTGGTGACATTCTCTGGAGGAGACTGGCACAGCGTGGCCATTTATCTGATGGCCGGGTGTCTTATTTCCGCCGCCACTGCATTGCTGATGCGGGATAAGCAGCACAGTTAAGCCCTGATGCGAAGGTCAATCGGCCTTCGCACAATCTTCCTCAACGTCTGACTTTTGTTTCATATTCCTGTGACATACTATCGGGAGAGCAGTACATCTGTGGAACAAGGAGACAGACATGAACAATAAGGGCTCCAGCCTGACCCCAACTCAGGCACTGGATAAACTGGACGCGCTGTACGAGCAGTCGGTTAAAGCACTGCGTAGCGCCATTGGTAAGTACATTGAAACAGGGACGCTCCCTGACATAATCGCCCGCCATAATGGTCTTTTTGTTTACCCATCGCTTTGTGTCACCTGGGATGGCAGCGCCACCAATCCTCCGAAAACCCGCGCTTATGGCCGTTTTACCCATGCGGGCAGCTATACCACTACGATCACCCGTCCGTCGCTTTTTCGTCCCTATCTTGAAGAACAACTCACGCTGCTGTATCAGGATTATGATGCGCATATCTCCGTCGAACCGTCGCAGCATGAAATCCCTTATCCCTATGTGATCGACGGTTCTGAACTGACGCTCGACCGCTCAATGAGCGCCGGATTAACGCGCCATTTCCCCACTACCGAGTTGTCACAAATCGGCGACGAAACAGCCGACGGTACCTATCATCCGGCGGAATTCTCCCCGCTGTCGCACTTCGACGCCCGACGAGTAGATTTTTCGCTCGCACGACTGCGTCACTACACGGGAACGCCGGTTGAACATTTCCAGCCATTTGTGCTGTTCACCAACTACACCCGCTATGTCGATGAGTTCGTGCGCTGGGGTTGCAGCCAGATCCTCGATCCGAACAGCCCCTATATCGCGCTGTCATGCGCGGGCGGGATCTGGATCACCGCTGAAACGGAAGCTCCGGAAGAGGCCATCTCCGATCTCGCCTGGAAGAAACATCAGATGCCCGCCTGGCATTTAATCACCGCCGACGGTCAGGGGATCACGCTGGTCAATATCGGCGTTGGCCCGTCTAACGCCAAAACCATTTGCGATCATCTGGCCGTCCTGCGCCCTGACGTCTGGCTGATGATTGGACACTGTGGCGGCCTGCGCGAAAGTCAGGCGATTGGCGACTATGTTCTGGCCCACGCTTATCTGCGTGACGACCATGTGCTGGATGCCGTGCTACCACCGGATATTCCGATTCCGAGCATTGCGGAAGTACAACGCGCACTGTATGACGCCACCAAAGAAGTCAGCGGCATGCCCGGCGAGGAGGTGAAACAGCGCCTGCGTACCGGTACCGTCGTCACCACCGACGATCGCAACTGGGAGTTACGCTATTCCGCTTCTGCGCTACGTTTTAACCTCAGTCGCGCGGTGGCCATTGATATGGAAAGCGCCACCATCGCCGCCCAGGGCTACCGCTTCCGCGTCCCTTACGGCACACTGCTGTGCGTTTCCGATAAACCGCTGCACGGCGAGATCAAACTGCCTGGTCAGGCCAACCGTTTTTATGAAGGTGCCATTTCCGAGCACCTGCAAATAGGTATCCGGGCAATCGATCGTCTGCGTGCTGAAGGCGATCGACTGCACTCCCGTAAATTACGTACGTTCAACGAACCGCCGTTCCGTTAAGGCCTGAAGGTAACTATGCACAACTCAACTCCTCTTTCCGCTCTGCGCAACCTGCTGTTAGCGCAAGGTCTGGATGGCATGATTGTTCCGCGCGCCGACGCTCACCAAAGCGAAGATTGTACACCGCATGACAATAAGCTGGCCTGGCTGACCGGTTTTAGCGGCTCCGCTGGTCTCGCGTTGGTCCTGCGCGACCGCGCATTAATGTTTGTCGATGGACGCTATCAGGTCCAGGTGCGCAATGAAGTCTCGTTGGATGATTTTGAAATTCACCATTTACATGACGAACCGCTGGCCGACTATTTGCAGTCTCACGTTGCTGCGGGCGCGCGTATCGGTTTTGAACCGTTGCTGATGGTCAACAGCCAGTTTGAAGCACTGTCGGCGACCCATTGCGAGCTGGTGTCTCTTGAGCAAGATCCTTTCGACCAGGTATGGCTTGACCGCCCGGCTGCACCCTGCGGCATCATTCGTGAAATGCCCATTGAAATCAGCGGGGAAAGCAGCACACAAAAACGAACCCGCGTCGTGGATCTGCTCACGCAACAACAGGCCGACGTTCTGGCGATCACGCTGCCGGATAACATTGCCTGGCTGCTGAATGTGCGCGGTTCCGATCTGCCAATGGTGCCAGTGCCGTTTTCGTTCGCCCTGCTCCATCGCAGCGGCGAGCTGGAATGGTTTGTGGATAGCAACAAAACCCAGCAGCTCCCTGCTGCACTGCTGAATACGCTCACGCAGGCCCCACAAGAGAGTTTTCTTGCCCGCTGCCAGCAGTTAGCCAAAGGGAAACGCTTTTTGGTCGATAAAGACTACGCCCCGGTCGCGCTGCGTTTTGCCATTGTAGAACACGGTGGCGAAGTCTTATGGGCACCCGATCCCATCACCTTGATGAAAGCGCACAAGAATGACGTTGAACTGGCGGGCTATCGGGAATGCCATGAACAAGATGGCGCGGCCTGGGTTAACTTTCTGGCATGGCTTACGCATGAAGTTCCCTTGCGCGAAGCGGCAGGCAATCCGGTCACTGAGCTGGAAGCGCAGGCCAGGCAACTGGAATTTCGCCAGCAGCAGCCGGGATTTATCGAGCAAAGCTTCAACACGATTTCGGCCTCAGCCAGCAATGCCGCAATGTGCCATTACCATTCCAGCGAAAAAACCAATACGCCCATTACCTCTCAGGCCATGTATCTGAATGATTCCGGCGGCCAGTACCATAATGGTACGACGGATACAACGCGCACCCTCGCGTTTGGTCCACAGGATCCGCAGCGTCGTCTGCATTACACCGCTGTGTTGAAAGGCTTTTTGTCGCTTATCTCGCTGCAATTTCCCAGCGGCACTCAGGGTCATCAACTGGATGCCTTTAGCCGTCGGGCGCTGTGGGATCTGGGTCTGGATTTTGATCACGGTACGGGACACGGCGTAGGCCATCAGCTCCTGATCCATGAGCAACCCCATCGCATTGCCAAAAAAGTAAACCCCTGGCCTCTGGTTGCGGGCAATATCATTACCATCGAGCCGGGTTATTATCTGGTCGGAGAATATGGGATCCGTATTGAGAATCAGGTGGAGATTATCAACAGTCGTCCTGGCTTCTGTCGCTTCTCAACGCTGACGCTGGTGCCGATTGATTTAAGTCTGGTTGAACTGCATCTGCTAAGTGAGGCAGAAAAACAGTGGATTGATGATTACCACCAGCAGGTCAGAGAGACGTTATCCCCACGCGTGAACGCAGAGGCTCGTCCGTGGTTGTTTGCCGCCACTGCGCCGATTCGCGTTCAGGCCAATTAATGCATTAAAAAAGGCAGCCCGCAGGCTGCCTTAATTCTCCCCAACCTTTTACTGCTTAGCTGTGACGGATGTACTCATCCATTTCAGTTTTCAGGTTATCGGACTTAGTACCGAAGATAGCCTGAACACCGGAACCCGCCACTACAACGCCCGCTGCACCCAGTTTCTTCAGGCCAGCCTGATCCACTTTGGCAACGTCAGCGACGCTGACACGCAGACGAGTGATGCACGCATCAAGGTTAGTGATGTTTTCTTTACCGCCGAATGCCGCAACCAGGGCCGGAGCCATTTCGCCGGACGCACCCGCTTTGGTGTCTTCGGTAGCATCTTCACGACCCGGAGTTTTCAGGTCCAGCGCTTTGATCAGCACACGGAAGATGGTGTAGTAAACAATCGCATAACCGATACCGACAATCGGGAACAGCCACAGTTTGCTGCTGTTACCGGACAGAACGATAAAGTCGATCAGACCGTGGGAGAACGACGTACCGTCACGCATACCCAGCAGGATACAGATCGGGAATGCCAGACCAGCCAGAATTGCGTGGATGATGTACAGGATCGGTGCCACGAACATGAACGAGAACTCGATCGGTTCGGTAATACCGGTCAGGAACGAGGTCAGCGCCGCGGAGATCATGATACCGCCCACTTTCGCGCGGTTTTCTGGTTTAGCAGAGTGCCAGATAGCGATAGCGGCAGCCGGCAGACCGTACATTTTGAACAGGAAGCCACCAGACAGTTTGCCCGCAGTCGGGTCACCCGCCATATAGCGAGGGATATCGCCGTGGAATACCTGGCCCGCAGCATTGGTGTATTCACCGATCTGCATCTGGAATGGAACGTTCCAGATATGGTGCAGACCAAACGGCACCAGGCAGCGTTCAATGAAGCCATAGATACCGAACGCTACGACCGGGTTCTGGTATGCAGCCCACTGGGAAAACGTCTGAATAGCAGTCCCGATCGGCGGCCAAATGAAGGACAGAACCACACCGGTGAAGATAGCGGCCAGACCAGAAATGATAGGAACGAAGCGCTTACCCGCAAAGAAGCCAAGATACTCAGGCAATTTGATACGGTAGAAACGGTTGAACATATACGCTGCAATCGCACCGGAGATAATCCCCCCGAGAACACCCGTATCAGCAAGGTGTTTAGCTGCGATCTCTTCAGCAGGTAAATGCAGAACCAGCGGCGCAACAACAGCCATGGTCTTAACCATAATGCCGTAGGCAACAACGGATGCCAGTGCAGATACGCCGTCGTTATTGGTGAAGCCTAACGCGACACCGATGGCAAAAATCAGCGGCATGTTTGCAAAAACAGAACCGCCTGCTTCTGCCATTACGTGCGATACAACGGCTGGCAGCCAGCTGAAGTTAGCGGAACCGACACCCAGCAGGATACCTGCAATCGGGAGTACGGATACCGGCAGCATCAGCGATTTACCGACCTTTTGCAGGTTAGCAAATGCATTCTTAAACATAATTGAGAGTGCTCCTGAGTATTTGTGCTTTTCTACGTTCTCACGCATTAGCGAGGGGGGAGAACCTCGCCGTGTACAGGGCATCTAAGTACCCTTTATTTATTACACAGAGTAAAATAATTCAGTTTGTTTTTGTTTGACGGCTATCACAATTCAGTCGTGGATGGCCGTAAAATCCGCACATTCCGATAAAATGCGTTTCTGAATGTGTCAAACCGGTTATTCACCGCCCATTTTGAGGCGGTGAACTTTACTCGCTTTGCTTATTAATTACGAGCTTTAAAAAAAGTCAGTTAACGAACGGATTGCAGGCGAGAAGCGTCGATGTGAAACAGGCGGGCAAAGTTATCAGTGGTTGCCTGCGCCAGTTCTTCAACGGCAACACCTTTCACTACGGCCATATACTCCGCAACGTCACGGGTCATGGCAGGCTGGTTCTCTTTTCCACGATGCGGTACAGGCGCAAGGTAGGGAGAATCCGTCTCAACCAGCAACCTATCCAGAGGAACATAGCGGGCGGCATCACGGAGCTGATCTGCGTTACGGAACGTGACGATGCCGGAAAACGAGATATAAAATCCGAGGTCCAGCAATTTGCCCGCCGTTTCTCTGTCTTCTGTAAAACAGTGTAGTACGCCACCACAATCCGTCACTTTTTCTTCGCGCAGAATAGACAGCGTATCGGCTCGCGCATCGCGGGTATGTACGATAACTGGCTTTTGTAACTCACGGCCAATCTGAATATGATGGATAAAAGATTCCTGCTGGCGCACCTTTGTTTCCGGCGTATAGAAATAGTCCAGCCCGGTTTCCCCCATCGCCACAACGCCCTCTTCGGCGGCAAAACGGCGCAGGTCTTCAACATCATAGGCTTCATCCTGATTTAACGGATGCACGCCGCAGGAGAACACCACATTGTCACGTTCACCGACCAGTTCGCGCATACTGCGGTATCCTGGCAGAGTGGTCGCGACGGCAAGAAAGAATTTCACATCGCGTGCGGACGCTTTCGCCAGCACGTCATCCACGTCCTTATGCAGAGATTGATAATCCAGGCCATCAAGATGGCAGTGTGAGTCGACTAAAAACATAATGTCTCTCTCAAAGATGGGGAACAGGCAATACGGTGCCTGGTTGCAGGTAATGCTCAATACGCAGGATAAGATCGGTTAACACCAGTTCACGGTTTACGCCTGTTACGTTCAGCAACTGCTGACGGCAATGACAAACGTCACCGAGTATCGCCTGTATCCGGGCGACGGATAACCGTTCTGCGATAGAAGATATCAGGTCCAGCGCATCAGGATTGGTTAAATGGGAAATCCCATACGGACGCTTCAAGGCATCCGTCAACAACGTTGCCAGCCAGTGTAAACGGGCGGCAGCCTGATCGTGGTTTAACGCCGCGAGCAGGATATACCAGTCACCTGCGTTTAATGTGTTTGCCAGTGCCGCACAAAAATCTGTGCGATGCGCCCAGCTTTCAGCCTGTAACAACGAGAGTGCCGCACCTGGCGAACCCGCGCTCAGGCGTAATGCGCTCAACAGCGCTTCTGGAGATGCGGTCACTTCGCGGGCGAGCCAGGAGATAGCGTACGACTCAGCCGGCGGCGCAAGATGGTGTAACCGGCAGCGGCTGCGCAATGTCGCCAGCAATCGCGCAGGCTCTGTGCTGGCGAGGAAAAACCAGGTTTGTGCCGGCGGTTCTTCCAGCGTTTTTAGCAGGGCATTGGCAGCGGCATCAGTTAACTGGGCGGCAACAGGGATCCACACCACTTTCGCACCGCCAAGGCGTGAATGCTCGTACAGTTTTTCACTCACTTCACGTACCGCATCAACTCCCAGCGTGCTTTTACCTTTTTCCGGCAGCAGCGAATAGTAGTCAGGATGCGTCCCCGCCTGCATCAGCTGACAGCCCCGGCAGTGTCCGCAGCTTTTATGCCCTTCCGGCTTCTGGCACATTAAATAGCGACTGAGCGCGTAAATCAGCGCGTCGTCACCCATTCCGGGTAATGCCTGAATCAGTAACGCATGGTGACCACGACCCGCCTGGTAGCTGGCTACCAGTTTTTCAAAATCTGGTCGTAACCATGGGTACCATTTCATGCGCCCTGCTCCTGCACCCACTGGGTGATGGTATTGCGGATATCAGCCATCACAGCTTCCAGCGGCTGCGTAGCGTCGATGGTACGAATGCTGGCATCTTTGGCAGCCAGTTCAAGATAGCGCGCGCGGGTGCGATTAAAGAAATCGAAAGATTCCTGCTCAATACGATCCAGCTCGCCGCGCGCACGGGCACGCTTCAATCCGACCTCTGGAGTCACGTCCAGATAGAGCGTCAGGTCCGGGCGAAAATCACCTAGCACCGCATCGCGCAAGGTTGCCAGCATGTTTTGATCGATGCCGCGTCCGCCCCCCTGATACGCCTGGGTCGACAAATCGTGACGGTCGCCAATTACCCATGCGCCTTTTGCCAGCGCAGGTTTAATAACGGTTTCGACCAGCTGTACGCGCGCGGCGTAAAACATCAGAACTTCAGCTTTGTCAGTGATGACCTCGTCACCCACCGACTTAATGTCCAGCACCAGACTTCTTAGTTTCTCAGCGAGCTGCGTTCCCCCCGGTTCGCGGGTAAAAACCATGTCACGAATACCGAGTTGCTCAAGTGTCTCTACCACCACGTTACGCGCGGTGGTTTTTCCGGCGCCTTCCAGGCCCTCGATGACGATATAGTTACTGCCCATTTTTTTCCTTAAGCACTTTCAGGTAATCCTGCACGGACCGGTTGTGGCTGGCAAGATTGGTGTTAAACGTGTGACCGCCTTTACCGTCAGCCACGAAATAGAGGTACGGCGTTTTTGCCGGATGCGCCGCGGCCTGCAATGAGGCCTCTCCCGGCATGGCAATCGGGCCAGGCGGCAACCCCGTAATGGTATAGGTGTTATAGGCGGTCGGGGTATCTAAATCCACACGCGACAACTTGCCATTATACCGTGACCCCATCCCGTAAATCACCGTCGGATCGGTCTGTAAACGCATGCCAATCCGTAAGCGGTTAATAAAGACGGAAGCCACCTGGTCACGCTCGCTGGCAACAGCAGTCTCTTTTTCGATAATAGAGGCCATGGTTACCAGCTGATTTTTGTCCTGATAAGGCAGGCCTTCAGCGCGCCCTTCCCAGACGGAGTCTACCGCTTTAACCATTTTCTGATGCGCGCGTTTTAGCAACGCCACGTCGGTTGTATTGGCGGTATACATCCAGGTATCTGGCCAGAACCAGCCTTCTACCCATTGCGGGTTCTCCAGCTTCAGCGCCTGAGCAACGGTCTCGTAATTATCATCGCTCAGCGTATGTTTGATGTACGGGGCGTCGCGCAGCTGCTTGAGGTAGTCGCTCAGACGCATCCCTTCAACCAGACGTAACGGGAACTGCGCCTCTTTACCGCTTTCCAGCAGTTGCAACATGTCCCGCACCGTCATGTCGGGCGTAAAACGGTAGGTTCCGGCTTTAAAATGCGACAGTTCGGGTTCCACACGCAGCAGCCACTGGAACACACGCGGACGATTGATAACGTTGTCCGCATACAACTGTTCACCGAGAGCCAGACGGCCCGTACCCGCTTTCAGCGTAAAAATCGTCTCTTCTTTAATCAATAATTTACTGTCCGCCAGATGGCGAACTTTCCACATTCCCACTCCTGCAGCTATGCCCAGCACAACCAGCAATAACAGGACAACAAGTAACAGTTTTTTCATGACTAATTCGGGTGCTCACAAAGTGGGGCTAAAAAATCGAACAACATACGTGCAGACAGCAGCGTGTCGCCACAGGTGCGTACGGGAATAACAGGCATTAACGCATTACAGACGACGATTTCATCGGCCTGCATAACCTCTTCCAACCCGGCATACACTTCGACAATGCTGAACGACGATTGTGCCAGCATCCGGATACAGAATTGTCGCATAATGCCGTTCACTCCGGCCTGATCCAGCCGGGGAGTGTAAACCACATCCCCCTTACGCCAGAACAAATTAGCCGCACAGCATTCCGTAACCCATCCCTCACTGTCAAGAACCAGTGCTTCATCAGCTGCCGTCTGCTCAAGATGAGAGCGAATCAACACCTGTTCCAGTCTATTCAGGTGCTTAAGTCCGGCAAGCAACGGATTACGCCCCAGACGCACTGGACTTAACGCCAGCGTTATCCCCTCATGCCGCCAACGATCGTAATGATCGGGCCGGGCTGAAACAGAGAGAATACGTGTGGCACTGCGACAGTTTGCGCCGCTGTAACCACGGCCACCGCTACCACGGCTGATAATCACTTTTAACACGCCACGCGCATGCCCTTGCGCCAGCATTTTCATTTCACTTTGCAGCTCTGACCAATCTTCGAAAGAGATCAGCAATTTTTGGCAGGCGTCTTGTAAACGCGCAAGATGCGCTGCAAAGAGGCAAATTTCGCCGTCAATAATACGCGCAGTGGTAAAACAGCCATCACCGAATTGGGTCGCTCGATCGCTTGCGGCCAGCATATTCTGCTCGCAGCCATTAATTAAGAACATGGTGGCTCCTTATTTCTGGTCCGCTAGTTTGGCAGGATGAACAACACAGGACAAGGGTGGAAAACCGAATAAAAAAAGGCCCGACAAGCGGACCTTTTTAAATTGCTATCGATGCTAACGCACCACCTGGCAGACTTAAATCTTTTTAAAGATCAAAGAGCCGTTGGTACCACCAAAGCCGAAGGAGTTACACAGTGCGTACTCCAGACCACTAACCTGACGCGCTTCGTGAGGTACGAAGTCCAGGTCACAACCTTCATCCGGGTTATCCAGGTTGATGGTTGGCGGAATAGCCTGATCGCGCAGCGCCAGGATAGAGAAAATAGACTCTACCGCGCCCGCCGCACCCAACAGGTGTCCGGTCATGGATTTAGTGGAGCTTACCATCACACGGCTTGCCGCATCGCCAAAGACAGATTTCACTGCCTGGGTTTCGGCTTTATCGCCAGCAGGAGTAGACGTGCCATGCGCGTTGACATAGCCGATCTGACCCGCTTCGATAGCCGCATCGCGTAGTGCGTTGACCATTGCCAGCGCAGCGCCCGCACCGTTTTCAGGTGGTGACGTCATGTGGTAAGCATCGCTGCTCATGCCAAAACCAACGACTTCAGCATAGATTTTTGCACCGCGCGCTTTCGCATGCTCGTACTCTTCCAGTACCACCATGCCTGCGCCGTCGCCCAGCACAAAGCCATCACGTTCTTTATCCCACGGACGGCTTGCCGCTTGCGGGTTATCATTACGTGTAGACAGCGCACGTGCCGCGCCAAAACCACCCACGCCCAGCGGGGTACTGGCTTTTTCTGCACCACCCGCAACCATCGCGTCTGCATCGCCGTATGCAATGATACGTGCTGCATGACCAATGTTATGCACACCTGAGGTACAGGCGGTCGCAATGGAGATGCTTGGCCCTTGCAGGCCGTACATGATGGTCAGGTGACCTGCCACCATGTTAACAATCGTTGACGGAACGAAGAACGGGCTGATCTTACGTGGACCGCCATTCACCAAAGAGGTGTGGTTTTCTTCGATCAATCCGAGACCGCCAATACCAGAGCCGATAGCGGCGCCAATACGGTGAGCGTTCTCTTCCGTAATTTCGAGACCAGAATCCTGCATGGCCTGAACGCCAGCGACAATTCCATATTGAATGAAAGCATCCATCTTGCGCTGTTCTTTGCGCGAGATAATGTCTTCACAGTTAAAATCCTTTACTAAGCCAGCAAATTTCGTTGCATAGGCGCTAGTATCGAAATGGTCGATCAGGCTGATGCCACTCTGACCGGCAAGGAGAGCTTTCCAGGTAGACTCTACGGTATTGCCGACAGGAGACAACATGCCCAGTCCGGTCACAACTACACGACGCTTAGACACGGTTGTCCTCCAGGGAGGGAAAATAATTCAAGTGGGATAAAAAGATAAAACTCAGGCGGTCGAATGACCGCCTGGAGATGTTCACTTACGCCTGGTGGCCGTTGATGTAATCAATGGCAGCCTGAACGGTAGTGATTTTCTCAGCTTCTTCGTCCGGAATCTCAGTATCAAACTCTTCTTCCAGAGCCATTACCAGCTCAACGGTGTCAAGAGAATCTGCGCCCAGGTCTTCAACGAAGGAAGCATTGTTGGTTACTTCTTCCTGCTTAACGCCCAGCTGTTCGCCGATAATTTTCTTAACGCGTTCTTCGATAGTGCTCATACTCTTAAATTTCCTATCAAAACTCGCTTTCGCGATGGTTTTCGTAGTGTATAAAATGTTGAAAAATTTGCAACTAAATCCCGGCAGGTCTTACCACGATTTTACGTTATTTTGAGGGCATTCACCCTAATAACGCAAATTTTTTTATCTCGTGGTTAAACCATGTACATCCCGCCGTTGACGTGCAAAGTCTCACCTGTGATGTAACTTGCTTCGTCAGAAGCTAAAAATGCAACCGCACTGGCGATTTCCTGAGCGCCGCCAAGGCGACCCGCAGGAACCTGCGCCAGAATACCCGCACGCTGATCATCAGACAGCGCACGCGTCATGTCCGTTTCAATAAAGCCCGGAGCAACAACGTTTACAGTAATGCCACGAGACGCAACTTCGCGCGCCAGTGATTTACTGAAGCCGATCAGACCCGCTTTCGCCGCAGCGTAGTTTGCCTGACCCGCATTTCCCATGGTACCAACCACAGAACCGATAGTGATAATACGCCCATGACGCTTTTTCATCATAGCTCGCATTACCGCTTTTGACAGACGGAAAACAGATGACAGGTTGGTTTCGATGATATCGTTCCACTCGTCATCTTTCATGCGCATTAACAGGTTATCACGAGTAATCCCGGCATTATTGACCAGGATATCGACTTCACCAAATTCTGCGCGAATATTTCCCAGAACAGATTCGATAGATGCTGGATCGGTCACATTCAACATCAGACCTTTACCATTTGCACCTAAGTAATCGCTAATGGCCTGCGCACCGCTTTCGCTGGTTGCAGTACCGATAACTTTCGCGCCACGGGCAACGAGTGTTTCAGCAATTGCGCGGCCAATGCCACGGCTTGCACCGGTAACCAGCGCGACTTTTCCTTCAAAACTCATGGTCTTCCTCTTTTATTGCTCTAGCGCCGCAGAAAATGCCGCCGGCTCATTCAGTGCCGAAGCAGTCAGGGTGTCAACAATACGTTTCGTCAAACCGGTCAGAACTTTGCCCGGACCAACTTCATACAGGTGCTCTACGCCCTGGGACGCCATAAATTCAACGGTTTTAGTCCATTGAACCGGGCTGTACAGTTGGCGAACCAGCGCATCGCGAATAGCGTCTGCGTCTGTTTCGCACTTCACGTCGACGTTGTTCACAACCGGAACAGTCGGCGCGTTAAAAGTGATTTTTTGCAGTTCAACGGCCAGTTTCTCAGCAGCAGGCTTCATCAGCGCGCAGTGAGAAGGAACGCTGACCGGCAGTGGCAGAGCACGCTTAGCGCCAGCCGCTTTACAGGCTGCGCCAGCACGTTCTACGGCTTCTTTGTGCCCGGCAATAACCACCTGACCTGGTGAGTTAAAGTTTACCGGTGAAACCACCTGGCCTTCGGCAGACTCTTCACACGCTTTAGCAATAGCAGCGTCGTCCAGACCGATAATAGCAGACATGCCGCCAGTGCCTTCCGGTACCGCTTCCTGCATGAATTTGCCACGCAGTTCAACCAGACGAACGGCATCGGCAAAACCGATAACACCCGCACATACCAGCGCAGAGTATTCGCCCAGGCTGTGACCTGCCATCAGCGCAGGTGTTTTACCACCCTGCTGCTGCCATACGCGATAAAGCGCAACAGAGGCAGTCAACAGTGCTGGCTGCGTCTGCCAGGTTTTATTCAGCTCTTCGGCCGGCCCCTGCTGAGTCAACGTCCACAGATCATAGCCCAGCGCAGCTGATGCTTCAGCAAAAGTTTCTTCAACAATTGGGTAGTTTGCTGCCATTTCAGACAACATCCCAACGGTCTGGGAACCCTGCCCCGGGAACACAAATGCAAATTGCGTCATGTTTAAATCCTTATACTAGAAACGAATCAGCGCAGAGCCCCAGGTGAATCCACCCCCAAAGGCTTCAAGCAATATCAACTGCCCAGCTTTAATACGCCCGTCGCGGACGGCTTCGTCCAGCGCGCACGGTACGGAGGCCGCGGAGGTATTGCCATGTCTGTCGAGCGTCACGACAACATTATCCATCGACATACCCAGCTTTTTCGCGGTTGCGCTAATAATGCGGAGGTTTGCCTGATGCGGCACCAGCCAGTCCAGTGCAGAACGATCGAGATTATTTGCTTCCAGCGTTTCATCAACGATGTGTGCAAGCTCGGTCACCGCGACTTTAAATACTTCGTTACCCGCCATCGTCAGGTGGATCGGGTTTTCCGGGTTCACGCGATCGGCATTAGGCAGCGTCAACAGTTCGCCATAGCGACCATCAGCGTGCAGATGCGTAGAGAGAATGCCGGGCTCTTCTGATGCGCTCAGTACAACCGCACCTGCGCCATCACCGAAAATAATGATCGTCCCGCGATCGGTTGGATCACAGGTACGAGCGAGGACATCTGAGCCAACCACCAGAGCATGCTTCACTGCGCCAGACTTAACGTACTGGTCGGCAACGCTCAGGGCGTAGGTGAAACCGGCACAAGCGGCTGCAACGTCAAACGCCGGACAGCCTTTGATCCCCAGCATACTTTGGATCTGGCATGCCGCACTTGGAAATGCGTGTGTGGATGATGTGGTGGCAACCACAATCAGAGCAATTTGTTCTTTGTCGATGCCCGCCATTTCAATTGCACGGTTTGCGGCGGCAAAGCCCATCGTCGCAACTGTTTCATTTGGCGCTGCAATATGGCGTTCACGGATACCTGTGCGAGTGACGATCCACTCATCAGATGTCTCAACCATTTTTTCCAAATCGGCGTTAGTACGCACTTGTTCAGGCAGATAGCTGCCAGTACCAATAATCTTCGTATACATGTACGCTCAGTCACTTTTTGGTTATATACCGCCACGAGCAAATCGCTGATACGTTGGCAGCATTCACAAACGCACCGTTATCTGTGTGCTCGCGAGTTTGCGTTTTCGCCACCGTCCAGCAGTTCGAATCCAGCTGGGTATACAGATTCCAGGCGAGCGGCAATTCGCTGAGGAACTTGTCGCTGCACCGCCTGCACTGCCTGTTCAATCGCGACTTCAAATGCTCGCTGATTGGCCGCACCATGACTCTTAATCACCGTGCCGCGCAATCCTAACAGACAGGCGCCATTATACTGGTCGGGGTTGAGGTGACTAAATCGCCTTGTCAGGCTTTTTTGTAACCAACGTTTTAATAACAGCAGCCACCACGACCGTTTTTTGCCCTCACCCTGAGACTTCAGCAGTGAAAGGAACATTCTGACAACACCTTCCATCGTCTTTAATGTGACATTACCTGTAAAGCCGTCACAGACCAACACATCAGTTTTGCCAGTCAGTAACTCATTGGCTTCAAGATAGCCGATATAATTGATAGAAGGGATTGTTTTTAGCACTGCAGAAGCATCCCGAATACTGTCGAGACCCTTGGTTTCTTCTTCACCGATATTGAGCAACGCAACACGGGGATTGGCAATTCCAACCACCTCTTCTGCCAGCACGGAACCCATGACGGCAAATTGCACCAACATCGTGCTATCACAATCCACGTTGGCGCCCAAATCCAGCACCACCGTTTTGCCCTTTTGCTGATGGGGTAAAACCGTCACCAGCGCAGGACGCTCAATCCCCTCAAGGGGTTTGAGCAATAACTTCGCAAGACCCATTAGCGCACCTGTATTACCGGCGCTCACACAGGCTTCCGCTCGTCCTTCTTTCACGAGCTCCAGGGCAACACGCATTGAGCTTCCACGACTGGCGCGAATAGCTTGCGAGGGCCGGGCATCACTGGCAATAACTGACTGAGCAGGGATAATCTGCAGACGTGAACGTTGTTCGAAGTCAGCTTTGGCAAGTAATGGCGTGATTGTATCGGGATCCCCGACTAAAAGAAGTGTGAGTTGCGAATTAGAATTCAGTGCCTGCAATGCTGCAGGCACTGTCACGGTAGGGCCAAAATCACCCCCCATGACATCTAACGCCAGGGTTAGACGTGTCAAGGTATCGTCGCTGCCCGGTTAGGTGTTTCCCCAGTTACCCGGGGAAAGCCTCACTAAGCTTCATCACGCGTGTACTCTTTGTCTTTCTCACCGTAGCGGGAAAGCCATTGAGTCATGCGTGATTACTTAGCGATTACCTTACGGCCACGGTAAAAACCGTCGGCAGTGATGTGGTGACGCAGGTGTTGTTCACCAGAAGTTTTGTCTACAGACAGGCTGGTGACTGCGGTCAGAGCGTCATGAGAACGACGCATGCCACGTTTGGAACGGGTTGGTTTATTCTGTTGTACGGCCATGGACCTTACTCCTCAATTACTTACGCTTTAAGCTGGCTAATACGGCAAATGGGTTTGGTTTTTGCGCTTCATCAGGCAATTCGCCAAAGACCATGTCCGCCTCGGACACTTCACAGTGTTCAGAATCATGCACCGGAACTACCGGCAAGGAGAGGATAATCTCATCTTCAACCATTGCAAGCAGATCGATTTCACCGAATTCGTTAACCTCAATCGGCTCATACGCTTCCGGGAGTGCTTCAGCCTGCTCGTCAGAACGGACAGGACTAAAACAATATGTTGTGTGAACATGAAGTGGGAACGGTTTCCCGCAACGCTGACATTCGAGCGTAACCGACACCTTTGCATCACCGGTTATAACGGCAAGGCGCTGGTTATCGATAGCGAACGACATGGAGCATTCCACATCACTGTCCACACTGACTACAGAATCGGCGACACGCTCAACCAGATCAGAAGTATAGATACCTTCATAATCGAGGCGTTTCTGAGCCGTACGAACCGGATCAAGAGTCAGGGGTAATTTTACCTTTTGCATAGGGCGCGCATATTAACTTTGTAACGTCATATAGTCAAAGAAAAAGGCAGCCTGTGGTTGCCTTTTGCCAATAATTCGCACACATTGCGGGTCATCGACTTAAAATCGCTCAACACAAGCCATTACAGCCAGCTTGTAGGACGAAGTCCATAGTTTAAAATGGCTCTCATCAATACGCTATATGCGAGGGAAAAAATATGCCTCAACTTATTCTTGCTTCTACCTCTCCCTGGCGTCGCGCTTTACTAGAAAAACTGGCAATCCCGTTCGAATGCGCAGCACCAGAGGTTGATGAAACGCCGTTACCAGGCGAAGCCCCCCGGCACTTAGTCTTGCGACTGGCGCAGAAAAAAGCGCAATCTCTCGCCCACCGTTATCCATCGCACCTTATTATTGGTTCCGATCAAATTTGTGTTCTCGATGGTGAAATAACCGGCAAACCGTTAACAGAAGAAAATGCACGCCAGCAGTTACTCAAAGCCCGTGGCAATATTGTGACGTTTTATACCGGACTGGCGCTGTATAATTCTGCGACCGGACATTTACAAACTGAAGTTGAACCGTTCGACGTGCATTTTCGTCACTTAAGCGAAACGGAAATTGAAGATTACGTGCGCAAAGAGCGCCCGCTGCATTGTGCCGGTAGTTTTAAAAGCGAAGGATTGGGCATTGCACTTTTTGAGCGTCTGGAAGGCCGCGACCCAAATACCTTAATCGGTTTGCCGCTGATCGCACTGTGTCAAATGCTGCGACGAGAAGATATGAACCCGTTAAAAGCCTGACGGGTTGACGGCTGTACAGGCCAATCCTGTAGGCCTGATAGGCGCAGCGCCATCAGGCCTACAGGTAATGCGCGATAATATCAATGCGCATCAGCCTTTACTGCGTAACACCTCTAGGCAGCGCTTCAACTGCTTATCCATTGGCGCTTCAATACGCATTACTTCACCCGTCCCAGGATGAGTAAATTTCAACGCAGCGGCGTGCAAAAAGAGCCTGCTCAGCCCGGTATCCGCCAGTTGCTTATCGAACTCACGATCGCCATAGCGGTCGTCAAAGGCAATCGGATGTCCGGCATATTGTGTATGCACGCGAATCTGGTGCGTTCGTCCAGTCACGGGACTGCAGCGCACAAGCGTAGCGAACGCGTAACGCTCTTCCACTTTAAAGCGTGTTTCCGATGGTTTGCCTTCCTGATTCACCCGCACGATACGCTCGCCGCTTTGCAGAATGTTCTTTAACAGCGGGGCCTGCACGGTTTTGACATGGGACTGCCACTGGCCGCGTACCAACGCGAGGTAGTCTTTCTGCATGCCTTTTTCACGCAGTTGTTCATGCAACGAACGCAAGGCAGATCGTTTTTTGGCCACCAGCAGCACGCCGGAGGTATCCCGGTCAAGGCGATGCACCAGCTCAAGGAAACGCGCTTCCGGGCGCAGCGCACGTAAGCCTTCAATGACGCCAAAGCTTAAGCCGCTTCCACCATGCACGGCCGTACCTGAAGGCTTGTTAAGCACCAGAATGTGGTCATCTTCATATAAAATGACATCGGTCAGCGCCGCGACCTTCTGCAAATTCGGTGAAATGGCCTCTTCTTCACGTTCAGCGACACGTACAGGTGGAATACGCACAATGTCCCCGTCTTCGAGTTTGTACTCGGGTTTAATGCGTTTTTTGTTCACCCGCACTTCGCCTTTACGCAAAATGCGATAAATCATACTTTTCGGCACGCCCTTGAGCTGGGTGCGCAAAAAGTTGTCGATGCGTTGCCCTGCTTCGTCGGCAGTAATGGCAACTGTTTTTACGGCTGGAGTCTCTGTTTTCATGGGGGCCGATTTTAAATAGCCATCAAGATTCGCGCCACACATTTTTCTATGCTTATATTAACTGCTATACCTTATTACTTAAGTTTGACATAGCCGATTTGGTGGTTATTAAAGCAATCACTACGCGGAAGTGAAAAAACTGTGAGTAACCGGGTGATAAATGGCAAAAGTCATCTTGCTATAACAAGGTTAGCAGTGGAATAATGAGGTTGTTTCCGTGTTGAATCTTGTTAAAACAAGAACTTTTCCGGAATGACCCAATTTTGCCCGACCGATCATCAACGCAGCAATGGCGTAAGACGTATTGATCTTTCAGGCAGTTAGCGGGCTGCGGGTTGCAGTCCTTACCGGTAAGTGCTCTATAGATTTCGCGTTGTAGGAAGGCGGCAAGTCTGGGAACCCCAGGTGCTTACTCCTGTAAGTGGTTGGGGTAAGAAGATGAAGCCAACGCACCCACAGCGTGAAAGACGATAAGCACAATGGAAGCTTCTCTGGAGAGTAACACCCAGACTGTTCCCCTGATAATTGCGCTGTGTTTCCGTATGAAATACAGGCAACCGACACTCTGCGCCTCTTTGAGCTGACGATAACCGTGAGGTTGGCGACGCGAATAGACACGAGGCCATCGGTTCACACCCGGAAAGGCATTACTCTGCCCGCAGCTTAGTCGTCAATGTAAGAATAATGAGTAAGTTACGATGAAAAGAATGTTAATTAACGCGACTCAGCAGGAAGAGTTGCGTGTCGCCCTTGTAGATGGGCAGCGTCTGTACGATCTGGATATCGAAAGTCCTGGACACGAACAGAAAAAAGCCAACATCTATAAAGGCAAAATTACCCGTATTGAACCGAGTCTGGAAGCTGCTTTTGTTGATTACGGCGCTGAACGTCACGGTTTCCTCCCGTTAAAAGAAATTGCCCGCGAATACTTCCCCGCTAGCTACAACTCCCATGGTCGTCCCAACATTAAAGACGTGTTGCGCGAAGGTCAGGAAGTCATTGTTCAGATCGATAAAGAAGAACGCGGCAATAAAGGCGCTGCGCTGACCACCTTTATCAGCCTGGCAGGTAGTTATCTGGTTCTGATGCCGAACAACCCGCGCGCGGGCGGCATCTCCCGTCGCATTGAAGGCGACGACCGTACCGAATTAAAAGAAGCGCTGGCAAGCCTGGAACTGCCTGACGGCATGGGGCTTATCGTGCGTACCGCAGGTGTCGGCAAATCTGCCGAAGCGCTGCAGTGGGACCTGAGTTTCCGCCTGAAGCACTGGGAAGCGATTCAAAAAGCCGCTGACAGCCGCCCTGCTCCGTTCCTGATCCATCAGGAAAGCAACGTTATCGTTCGCGCATTCCGTGACTATTTACGTCAGGACATCGGCGAAATCCTCATCGACAACCCGAAAGTTATGGAGATGGCGCGTCAGCACATCGCCGCGCTGGGTCGTCCGGATTTCAGCAGCAAAATCAAACTGTACACCGGTGAAATCCCGCTGTTCAGCCACTATCAAATCGAATCTCAGATTGAGTCCGCGTTCCAGCGCGAAGTGCGTCTGCCGTCCGGCGGCTCAATCGTTATCGACAGCACAGAAGCGCTGACCGCTATCGATATCAACTCCGCACGCGCGACCCGCGGCGGCGACATCGAAGAAACTGCGTTCAACACCAACCTTGAAGCAGCCGATGAAATTGCTCGTCAGCTGCGTCTGCGCGACCTCGGCGGCCTGATTGTAATCGACTTCATTGATATGACGCCGGTTCGTCACCAGCGTGCGGTTGAAAACCGTCTGCGTGAAGCCGTGCGTCAGGACAGAGCGCGTATTCAAATCAGCCATATTTCTCGCTTCGGCCTGCTGGAGATGTCCCGCCAGCGTCTGAGCCCGTCGCTGGGTGAATCCAGCCATCACGTATGCCCACGCTGCTCCGGCACGGGTACCGTACGTGATAACGAATCACTGTCGCTGTCTATTCTGCGTCTGATCGAAGAAGAAGCGCTGAAAGAAAATACGCAGGAAGTTCACGCTATTGTTCCTGTGCCGATCGCATCCTACCTGCTCAACGAAAAACGTACCGCGGTAAATGCCATCGAGACGCGTCAGAATGGCGTGCGCTGTGTGATTGTGCCAAACGATCAGATGGAAACCCCGCATTACTCCGTGCTGCGCGTACGCAAAGGGGAAGAAACACCAACCCTGAGCTACCTGCTGCCGAAACTGCATGAAGAAGCGATGGCATTGCCGACGGAAGAAGAGTTCGTCGAGCGTAAACAGCCAGAGCAGCCGGCATTAGCCACCTTTGCAATGCCAGAGGTGCCGCCAGCCCCTGCTTTGCAGGAACCTACTGCGAAGGCCGCCGCGCCTAAAGCCGCAGCAGCGACCGCGGCCGTCGCCGCGCAGCCAGGTTTGATTAGCCGTTTCTTCGGCGCACTGAAGTCCATCTTCAGCGGTAGCGAAGAAGTGAAACCGGTTGAACAACCTGCGCCGAAAGCTGAAGAGAAAACCGACCGCCAGCAGGATCGTCGTAAACCGCGTCAGAACAATCGTCGCGACCGTAACGATCGTCGTGATAATCGCGACAACCGTGGCGAGCGTGATAACCGTAACGAGCGTTCAGAAAGCGGCGAAAACCGTGAAGATAACCGCCGTAACCGCCGTCAGTCGCAGCAGCAAAATGCGGAAGCGCGCGATAACCGCCAGCAGTCTACTGAGGTCGCCGACAAAGCGAAATCCGGTGATGACCAGCAGGCTCCGCGTCGCGAGCGCAACCGCCGTCGCAACGATGATAAGCGTCAGGCGCAGCAGGAAGTTAAAGAGCTGAACCTGGCAGAACAACCTGCGCAGGATACCGAGCAGGAAGAGCGCGTTCGTCAGCCTCAGACTCGCCGTAAACAGCGTCAGCTGACTCAGAAAGTTCGTTACACAGACAGCCCGGCTGTTGAAGCCGAAGTCGCGACTGCCGAGGTGGTCACTGAAACGGCAGTCGCTCAGCCAACTGAACAGCCCGTACCGGCACAGCGTACTGAACTGGCGAAAGTTGATCTGCCTGCCGTCGTTGTGACTGAGCAGGAAGACAACAGCGAAGCGCGTGACTCTAATGGTATGCCGCGTCGTTCCCGTCGCTCACCTCGCCATCTGCGCGTCAGTGGACAACGCCGTCGTCGCTATCGTGATGAGCGTTACCCGGTTCAGTCGCCGATGCCGTTAACGGTTGCCTGCGCATCTCCAGAATTAGCGTCCGGTAAAGTCTGGATCCGCTACCCTGTTGCTCGTCCTCAGGATCAGCAGGTTGCAGAGCAGCGCGAGCAGAAAACGGTTCAGGGGCAAACAGCACCTGTCGCCGTAGAGCCTCAGGTTGCTGCAGTTGCCGTTGAGCATATTGTGAACGCCCCTGCGTCGGTTGAAACCGTACAGCCAGAGGTGGTCATTGCTGAACCTCAGGCTATCGTCGTTGAAACCACGCATCCGGAAGTCATCGCTACTCCGGTCGAGGAACAACCGCAAATTATCGCTGAATCTGACGCGCCTGTTGCTGAGGATACCGCGGCGAAAGCCGAACCTGTCGCTGAAATCGTGGCTGCGCCGGTTGTCGAAGAATCTGCGGAGGTTGTTATTTCTCAGCCTGAAGTGGCTGAAGAGATTGCCGAGGTTGTGGAAACAGCGCCAGTGGTTGAAGAAGTTGCCGCGCCGCAAGAGGTTGTTGCCGCACCGGTCGTCGAAGACGCAGTCGTTAAGGCTGAAGTTGTCGCAACCCACGTTGACGCAGAACATCTTCACAGCCACGCGGCCGCCCCGATGACCCGTGCTCCGGCACCAGAGTATGTGCCTGAAGCGCCGCGTCATAGCGACTGGCAACGCCCGGAATTCACCTTTGAAGGTAAAGGTGCCGCAGGTGGACACAGCGCCACGCACCAGGCGACTGCGCCAGCAACGCGCCCGCAGCCCGTTGAGTAAGTCATAATCAACATCAAAGCCGACCTTCGGGTCGGCTTTTTTTTATCTCTGCTCTACACACTGACAAACTGAGAAGGCGTGGTTACGCTGGCAATCTTTAGCGGTGCGATTGCGCGGGTAATAAGATTAACGGGTAATCTGTCGCTGAGAAAATAACAGTGGCCTAAAAAAATGCCCGCTCCGGGGTGTTAAAGGAGCGGGCAGACAAACATATCCAGTTTCATGATATGTTCAAAAGTGTGTTACCGGTTCAGCTGAAATAGCGACATTCCCTGCATATCGGTAAACGTTTTGTACGATGCCTGCAGTGCGGCCTGCTGCATCACGTAGGACGAAATTGCTGCGTTCCAGTCAACATCCACCAGATTGCTCATCTGCTGAGTCTGGCCCAATGCGCGATCGGCGCCCAGTGAATCCAGTGAACTTAACTCGCTGAGCTGAGTCCCTAATTCTGCACGAACAGAAAGCACGTTATTCAATGAATTTTTCAGGCCACGACTGGTTTTATCAATGGCTGCAGAGGCGGTAGCTTTTGCCGCGTCATTGCCCTCAATCGGGGTTTTGAGCGCATCAATAGCGGTATCCAGCATTTTGAACAGGTTCTTTTCCTGAGTACCGCCGCCTGGTTCCGGTACGGCATTACTGGTCAGATTAACAAATACTTTATCGCCAGTATGACCAATCACCATGGTACGGGAGGCATCGACCTGCTGGGTCACATTTGTTGTACCGCCACTGTAAGCGCCATCTGCCTGAGCAAACGGTGCAGATTCTGTTTTATATCCGCCAAAAATATAGCGTCCATTACCGTCGGTGCTGTTCGCCAGGTTCATCAGTTGATCGCGGATCCCCTGCAGGTCGGTGGCCAGCGATGCACGGTCGTCATCGCTTAACGTGCCGTTGGCGGCATAGACAATTTTTTCCTGCGCGGTCTGAATTGCCGTCGTTACCTGACTCAGTACGTTCTCTTCCAGCGACACTTTTTGCGTCGCAAATGAACGCGCCAGCGTATATTGGCTGTTCTGCGCCTGAGCTTGAGAAAGCACCACGGCCTGCGAGGCGGCGATCGGATCGTCAGATGGGTTGATCACACGTTTGCCCGTTGACATCTGCTCGCCGAACTTCATCCATTCAGCCTGAGAGTTAGTGATGCCACGCATATTCTGCTGGTACATCATCTGGGTGCTGATACGCATTGTGTCCCTCTCCCTTAGCGAATATTAATCAGTGCATCAAACAGCGCATTTGCGGTTTGCAGCACTTGCGCGTTAGCCAGGTAATACTGTTGATAGCGTTGTAAGTTACCGTATTCTTCGTCGAGGTTGACGCCGGAAATAGACTGCTGCTGCTTATAAAGCTGCGTTACCACGTTGTTTTGGGTAATGGCGCTGGTTTTCAGCGTCGCGGTTTTGTTCCCGACATCGCTTACCAGCGTGGCATATGCATCGTTGAAGGTCTTATTACCCACGGTAGCTTTGGTCTGCAGATCCAGCAGTTTCTGACCGTTACGGTTATCGCTTTTTCCCTTATCAATATCCGGGTCCGGATCATTTTTTGAGACCTGGGCCATGGCGATTTTCGACTCATCGGTCACCATGACTTTCATATCAACAACGGCGTTACTGACAGGTTTCACTGTAAAGCTGTCATTTGCTTTTGCGCCAGCATTAACGGTGATTTCCATCCCGTCAAAGGACATCTTCCCACCGGTAACGGTAGCTTTGAAGCTGGTATTATCCGCCAGGCGAGTAACCTGCCAGTCCGTCCCGTCATAAACGATTTTATAATCGGTCGCCTGTACAGCAGAGCTGTCGGTAATCTTCGCGCTTAACGATCCTGTTCCTGTATTTTTAGCGTTGTTGAATACTGCCGGGCTACCGATAGCAAAGAAATCCTTACCCTGATCGCCGTTCGCGTCAAAACCCTCTTTATGCTGGGTGTTAAACGCATCGGCGAACGCCAACGCCAGTTGGCCCAGCGTGTTACGCGTCTGGTCAAGCTCTTGAGAACGGAAGGTCAACAGCCCGCCCAATGAACCGGTATTCAACAGTTTTTCGGGAATTTCAACCTCGCCGGCAACCCCGTCGACGTAGGCCACTGTGGTTCGATTGGGATCGTCACTGGAGGGCACAGCCGCCAGCTGGCGTGCATTGCTGCCCTGCACCAGTGAATAGCCGTTCGCCATGGTTATGTTGTAAGTCCCACCGTCCTGAACGCTGACTTCTACACCGACAATCTGGTTCAGTTCACTGACCAGTTGGTCGCGCTGGTCGAGTAAATCGTTAGGCGATGCGCCCGCGCCGACGCCGGTCAGACGGGAAATCTGATCGTTGAGGCTGGCAATCTGTTTTGAATAGTTGTTGATCTGGTCAACGCTGGCCTTGATCGCAGTATTAACCTGCTTGTCTTGATCGCGCAGATACTGGTCGGTTGTTCTGAACTGGTTGACTAAACCATCAGCTTTACCGATCAGCGCCTGGCGCGCCGCCGGGTCTTCCGCGTTACTGACAAGCGTTTGCAGGCTGGTAAAAAAGTCCTGCATTGAGGTCGAAATGGAACTGGTTTTGCTGGAGAGCAGATTGTCGATTTTCGACATTTGTTCATAGCGCGTTGTCAGGCCGCTGCTTTGGTTCTGCGCGGCACGTAACTGATTCGTGATAAAGGAGTCATACTCGCGCTGTACGCCAGAAACATAGACGCCATTGCCAACCCAGCCCCCCGCACCCAGCGTGCTGTTCGCTTGCGCCATAATTGTCGTTTGACGGGTGTATCCGGCAACGTTATAGCTGGAGATGTTATTACTGGCAGAATTCAACGCGGCCTGCGCTGCGGCGAGTCCACTCATCGCGTTATTAATCAAGCTGGACATGGAGGTTCCTTGTAATCCTTCAATACTCGTTATTATCGGCAGCAGGTTGGTAGACTTGAGCTATTTAAAAGAGATTATCGATATTCGTACTGTAGGTTTTGCTCACTTTTTCGCTCATCGATTTCAACTGCTGGATCATGCTGGTTAATTTACGCGCATAGTTAGGGTCAGTCGCGTAACCGGCATTCTGCAAAGCCTGTGCCCCCTGCTCGGCGGTAGCAGCGGCGGTTACCGCCGCATAGCGCGGGTTACGCGATATCAGACCGACATAATCCGACAGTGCCTCAAGGTAAGAGCTATAGACGCGGAATCGGGCTTTCACCTTTTTCGCCTCGCCGTTTTCATATTCGGTGGTGGTGATTTCGGTGGTTGGGCCTTTCCAGCTTCCCGAAGCCTTCACGCCAAAAATGTTAAAGCTCGGTTCACCGTTCTCACGGCGGATTTGTCGCTGCCCCCATCCGGACTCCAGCGCCGCCTGCGCCAGAATCAGATGATGCGGAACCCCGCTTTGCTGACTTGCCAGCTTAGCCGGCAGCGATAGCTGGGCGAGGAAGTCTTTGCTGTCACCTGACAGCGGCTCATCATTGCTTTCCGTCGCGCGGGGAATGGCTTTACGGACCAGTTGCGTCAGCGCCTGGTTTTGATAGCTGGTCACCGTTTCCAGAGAGAACTTCATTGGCACCTGCGGCGCATCGTCTGCGGGTTGCGCCTGCCCTTCAGTCATCTGCTTAACCATCATTTCAGCCAGTCCCAGACCTTTACCTGCGGTCATCTGCTGCGCAATTTGTTGGTCATACATGCTGGTATACAAACGTGTTGAATCACTGCTAAAAACGCCATCTTTCGGCAGCGCTTCACGCATGCTTTTCAGCATCATTTGTACGAACATCCCTTCAACCTGACGGGCAACCGGGCGGATATTCGCCGCCGGGTCCTGACCCGCTTTCGCTTTCAGTTCGTTCAGTGATTGCGCATCCCAGGCGGCACTGGTCAGCAGTTTGCTGTCACCAATCATTAGATGATTTCCAATTTGGCGCGTAAGCATCCCGCGCTCTGCATCGATTGCAGAATGGACATCAGATCCATCGGCGTTGCCCCTAGGGCATTAAGCGCACGCACAACATTGTTCAGGTTGGCGCTGGAACGCACGCTTTGCAGCGAACCGCCGCTCTGGCGCAGGTCGATCTGGGTTTGAGGCGTCACCACGGTCTGTCCACCGCCAAACGGTGTATCCGGCTGGCTGACGTTCGCCTGGCGGTTTACCGTTATCGACAAGTTGCCTTGCGCGACGGCACAGCTATCCAGCGTGACTTCACGGTTCATGACAACGGATCCGGTGCGCGAGTTGATAATCACTTTCGCATCCTGCGGCGTGACGTTCACCTCCATATTCTGGATGTCAGCCAGGAAACGCACTTGCGAACTGTTGCCGCTTGGCACGCGTACCTGAATCGTCCGGGCGTCCAGCGCAGTGGCGCTACCAAAGCCGCGCGAACGGTTAATGGTGTCGGTTATCTGCTGCGCCATAGTGAAATCTTCATTATTGAGCTGCAGATTAATGGTGTTACCGCCACCGAACTGGCTGGGTAATTCACGTTCGATGGTCGCGCCGTTGGTAATACGTCCGCCATTGAGCTGGTTTACCTGCACGCTGCTGCCACCCGCAGCCGCGCCTGCACCGCCTACCAGAATATTCCCCTGCGCCAGCGCATATACCTGGCTATCGACCCCTTTCAGCGGGGTCATCAGCAGCGTACCGCCGCGCAGGCTTTTGGCGTTCCCCATGGAAGAGACCACCACGTCAATGGTTTGCCCCTGACGACCAAAGGCCGGGAATTGCGCGGTCACCATCACCGCCGCCACGTTTTTCAGTTGCATATTGGTGCCGGTTGGCACGGTAATTCCCAACTGCGAAAGCATGTTGTTGAGCGTTTGCGTAGTAAACGGCGTCTGGGTGGTCTGGTCACCCGTGCCATCCAAACCGACCACCAGCCCATAACCGATCAACGAGTTTTCCCGCACGCCCTGAACGCTGGTCAGGTCACGAATACGGTCGGCATGCGCAAAGGTGGTTATCAGCACCAGTACCATTCCAACTAAAGATTTAAACACTGGCTACCTCGCTTACATCGGCGACAAGTTAAGGAAGAAACGCTGCAACCAGCCCATATTCTGCGCTTCATTGATGTAGCCGTTGCCGACATACTCAATACGTGCGTCCGCAACCTGAGTTGACGGTACGGAGTTGCTGCCACTGATGGTGCGCGGGTTAACGACCCCGGAGAAGCGAATGAATTCAGTGCCCTGATTAATGGCGATCTGTTTTTCACCCACAACATGTAAGTTGCCATTCACCAGTACCTGATCGACCGTTACGGTCAGGGTACCGCTGAAGGTATTGCTGGCGTTCGCGCCGCCTTTACCGTTAAAGGTGTTACCGCCTGAAGCTTCTACGTCAGCACGCTCGTTGCCAAACAGTCCTTGCAAATAACGCGGTACGGTATCAAAGCCAAAGTTGGTTTTGCCGTCGCGGCTGGCATTAGCCGAAGAACTTTTGCTCGCGCTGACGTTTTCCTGCAATACGATGGTCAACGTATCGCCAATATTGCGCGGACGGCGGTCTTCGAATAGCGGCTGATAACCGTAGTTAATCGGTTGGGCCGACTGGAAGATTGATCCATTCGCCACCGGCGTCGGGCCAGGAACAGGCTGGGCAGACGTTGCGCCCTGCACGAGGGGCGTGGCCGGGATCCAGGCGCATCCTGTCAGTGAAACCACCAACAGAGCTAAAATTGGGTATGGGTGAAGCGCGTATTTTCGCATTGCGGTCATCTTCAAAATCAGTGTGCCGGTGAGGCTTTCACCCCACCGGGCCACACTTTAGAGTTGCGTCAGTTTTTGCAGCATCTGGTCGGTGGTCGATACCGCTTTACTGTTGATTTCGTAAGCGCGCTGAACCTGGATCATGTTTACCAGCTCTTCCGCCACGTTGACGTTAGAGGTTTCAACATAACCCTGGTACAGCAGACCCGCGCCGTTCAGCCCCGGAGTGCTCTCATTCGGCGCACCGGATGACTGCGTTTCGGTGTACAGATTCTCACCAATACTTTCCAGACCGGTATCGTTCATAAAAGTAGTCAGGTTAAGCTGCCCTACCTGAACCGGTGCTGCCTGGCCCTGCTGGGTTACGCTGACGATACCGTCGCGTCCAATGGTGATACTGAGCGAGTTAGCCGGGATGGTGATAGCCGGCTGAACCTGAAAACCACCCGCAGTCACCAGTTGACCGTTCTGATCCACCTGGAAAGAACCGTCACGGGTGTAGGCGGATGTGCCATCAGGCAGCATGACCTGGAAAAATCCCTGCCCTTTAATCGCCACATCTTTACTGTTGTTGGTCTGCGACAGGTTCCCCTGGCTGTGTAAACGCTCGGTCGCGACCGGGCGCACACCGGTACCAATCTGCAAACCAGACGGCAGTGTGGTTTGTTCAGAAGACTGTGCGCCAGGCTGGCGAATCGTCTGGTACAACAGATCTTCAAACACGGCACGTTGACGCTTAAATCCGTTGGTGCTGACGTTTGCCAGGTTGTTGGCAATCACATCCATGTTGGTTTGCTGTGCATCCAGGCCGGTTTTGGCGATCCATAATGAACTGATCATAAAATGTCCTGTATTAACTCATCGACAGCAGTTGGTTGGCGCGACCCGCGTTATCATCCACGCTACTGATAATCTTCATTTGCATTTCGAAACGACGGGCGTTGGCGATCATGTCACTCATCGCGGCTACCGGCTTAACGTTACTGCCTTCCAGCACACCCGACATAACGCGAATGCTGGGGTCGGCCTGTAACGTAGCGCCACGGGTAGCCTGCGCGGCCTGGGTCAGACGGAACATACCGTCATCGCCACGTTGCACTTCACTCCCCGTGGCCTTCACCAGTTTCAGTCGCCCAACTGGCGCAACGGTGTTAGCCGGATCGCCAGGGTTGAGCGCCGAGATCGTGCCGTCTGCCGCAATAGTGACTTCAGAACCTTCCGGTACGGCTATTGGTCCGGCTTCGCCAATCACCGGGTGTCCCTGAATGGTCAGCTCCCCCGTAGGGCTTACCTGAATGGCGCCATTTCGGGTATATCCTTCGCTACCGTCCGCGGTCTGCACGGCCAACCAGCCATCCTGTTGCAGCGCCACGTCCAGCGGACGTGAGGTATAGTCCATCTGACCCGGTGTCATATCGGCCCCCGGCGTGGAGGCCACCACCAGCGTACGCGTCGGTAAAGACAATCCTTCAACGGGAACCGCGCGCAGCGCATTGAGTTGCGCACGAAAACCCGGCGTTGAGGCGTTTGCCAGGTTGCTGGCCGTCACCGCTTGTTGATTCAGCGTCTGACTGGCCGCGCCCATGGCGGTATAAATTGCGTGATCCATTAAGCCATCCCGTCAGGCGCTTAGCGCAGGTTGACCAGCGTGTTGAGGATCTGGTCCTGGGTTTTGATGGTCTGCGCGTTCGACTGATAGTTACGCTGGGCGACAATCATATTCACCAGTTCTTTACTCAAATCCACGTTTGATGCTTCCAGCGCGCCGTTGGTCAGCTTGCCGAAGTTACCCTCGCCTGCGGTACCCAGCAGCGCCACGCCGGAAGACTGCGTGGCTGCCCAGACGTTGTCACCCTGAGAAGCCAGACCTTCGTTGTTGGCAAAGTTTGCCAGCACGATCTGCCCCAGAACCTGTTGCTGTTCGTTGGAGTAGTTACCGACCACAGTACCGTCATTGTTAATCTGGTAGCTCACCAGGTCGCCCGGCTTGTAGCCATTCTGATTCGTGGCAACGATGTTGTTGGCGCCAGTGTTCTGCTGCATGGAGTTCAGGAAGCTCAGAGAGAAATTTGCCGCATCAGCACCGTTAATCTGCCCGGTTGTGATGTTGATTTCCTTTGGCCAGACGGTAGGAGGCGTCGGTACCGCCTCGGCGGCTGTGGCGCTAATCCCTAAGAACACACCATTTTCATTAAAGCGCATAAACCCTGCTGATTTTGCAGCGTCTCCGGTTGAAGCATCCTGTGTATGAACTTCCCAGGTGTTGCTCTGCGCATTTTTGACATAAAAAATATTCATGTCATGGGCGTTACCCTGGCTATCGAAAACGGTAACGGTGCCTTTTTTGTTGTAAGAATCCGCATCGCTGGGATTAAACGGGGTCTTCGTTGGCACCTTGTCAGTGGAGTTCAGGTTGATCTGCATTGACGCAGTCGTGGTGGTTTTAGCCGCCATCAGCGTATTCGGTATAGTGATCGGCGCCGGGTTAGCACCTTGCTGTATCGTTGGCGGTGTACCGGTAGCCGGATAGCCCGTCAGTTGTAGCCCCTGCATGTTGACGATATTGCGGTTTTCATCGAGCTTGAACTGACCGTTACGGCTGTAGAAAACGGAACCGTTGCTGTCTACCATGCGGAAAAAACCGTTCTGGCTGATAGCGACATCCAGCCCGCGACCGGTGTTGGTCGTGGTACCGTCGGTAAAGTCCTGGGTAATGCCCGCAACTTTAACGCCCAGACCCACTTTAGAACCGGCGAACATATCGGCAAAAGAGGCCGTACCGGATTTAAAACCGTAGGTGGCGGAGTTGGCGATGTTGTTACCAATGACATCGAGGTTGGTCGCTGCAGCGTTCAGACCGCTGACCGCTTGTGAAAAGGCCATGACTTACTCCTGATAAGTGTGAAGGCTTAAATGATCTGCCGTACTTCGTCGAGGGTGGTGGTTCCATAGGTGCCCAGATCCAGCGTATTACCGCCGTTACTGCGAATAACGCCCTGCACCAGCGCAAACTGAAGCGGCTGAGCCACCAGTTGTGTTCCGCCATTACTGGCAGCAATTGACACGTTGTAAGAACCGCTTGGCGCATCCGTGCCATCGGTCATGGTGCCGTCCCAGGTAAAGGTATGAACGCCCGCTTTCAACCCACCAATATCAATGGTGCGTACCACCTTGCCGTCTTTATCGGTAATGGTTGCGGTAACCTTATCTGCCGGTTGCTGCAGTTCAACGCCAAACGGCGTGGTGGTGGTTTTTGCGCCCTCTTCCGTACCTTTACCGGTCAGGATGGTGGTACCTGGGATCATGACACCGTGGCCAATCAGCGTACTGGCCTGCAGCGACTGACTGTTGTCGATCTGCCCGGAGATCGATCCCAGCGTGGTGTTCAGTTTCTCAATTCCGCTCACGGTACTGATTTGCGCCAACTGGGTGGTCAGTTCGTTGTTTTGCAGCGGGTTGGTTGGATCCTGGTTTTTCAGCTGTGCAACCAGCAGCGTAAGGAAGCTGCTTTGCAGGTCCGCGGCGTTGCTGCCCGTCAGTGAACTCTTCCCCGTTGCGTCATTCACACCCGTCGTGCTCGGGTCATTCATTTTTACAGCAATAGACATGTGCGCCTCCTTTTACTGGCCTAGCGTCAGCGTTTTGAGCATCAAGCTTTTCACCGTATTGAGCACTTCGACGTTTGCCTGGTAGCCACGCGAGGCTGACATGGTGTTGACCATTTCGCCGACGACGTCCACATTCGGCATTTTTACGTAACCGTTCGCATCGGCCAGCGGATTACCGGGTTCATAAACCAGCTTATCCGGCGCCTGGCTTTCAATGACGTCAGCGACTTTTACGCCACCGGTTGCCGCACCTGGCGCGGCATCTACCTGAAAAACAACCTGCTTCGCGCGATACGGCTGACCGTCAGGTCCGGTGACGCTATCCGCATTCGCCATGTTGCTGGCCGCCACGTTCAGGCGCTTAGACTGAGCCGTCAGCGCAGAGCCTGCGATATCAAAAATATTTAACAGCGCCACGAATTAGTTCCCTCCTTGCAGCACGTTCATCATGCCTTTGATTTGTCCACCCAACGCGGTCAGCCCCATTTGATACTTGAGGCTGTTGTCTGCAAATTGCGTACGCTCCCGGTCCATATCTACCGTGTTGCCATCGAGAGACGGCTGATCAGGAATGCGGTAGAGCAGTTCCGTAGAAGGAGCGGAAACGGTCTGGGCCGGAATGTGTTGTGCAGAGGTCAGCGTCAACGAGACACCGCCGGTTTCTTCCCGTCCTCGCACCATGACTTTTTTTAATTCACTGGCGAAATCCAGGTCGCGCGCCTGATACCCCGGCGTGTCGGCATTGGCTATGTTGGCCGCTAATACTTCCTGGCGTTGGGCGCGCAAATTCAGCGCTTCCTGTTGAAAACGTAAGGCGGCGTCGAGCTTATCGAGCATATCTCCTCCGCAAATGACAAAATTCAGCCGACAGCTTAAATCCCATTACGCGCGCGTTATCGCCGGAATAAACGCAAAATGCGTCGCTATTTGTTGCGTTGATGACTGCGTCACACAGGTAGAATCCTGTCACTACCTGAAAAAGCGCGAGGTTTTGATGCAAACGTTTAAACGTGGAGTCGTCGTGGCAGCACTGCTGTTCAGTCCTATGACGCTGGCGCAAGACCTGAATTCACAGCTGACGGCATGGTTTTCACAGCGTCTGGCCGGATTTAGCGATGAGGTCGTCGTTACTATCCGAACGTCGCCAAACTTATTGCCGAGCTGCGAACAACCAGCATTAAGCGTGTCCGGGAGTGCAAAATTGTGGGGTAATGTGAACGTGCTGGCGCGCTGCGCCAACGAGAAACGTTATCTGCAGGTGAACGTGCAGGCCACAGGAAACTACGTTGTTGCCGCCGCGCCCGTCGCTCGGGGTAGCGCCCTGACTTCGGCCAGCGTAACGCTAAAACGAGGTCGACTGGACCAACTCCCTCCGCGCGCCGTGCTGGATATGAATCAGGTGCAGGATGCCGTAAGCCTGCGCGATCTGGTGCCTGGTCAGCCGATACAGCTTTCCATGTTGCGCCAGGCATGGCGAATCAAGGCCGGTCAGCGCGTCCTGGTTATCGCCAACGGAGATGGCTTTCGGGTGAATGCCGAAGGTAAAGCGCTGAACAATGCCGCCGTCGCCCAGAATGCCCGAGTACGGATGATTTCAGGCCAGGTGGTGAGCGGTGTCGTCGATTCTGATGGGAATATTCTTATTAACCTATAATAGGTTAAAGATTTTTTAGCGTGTGCCGATAGATAAACAACCAATGATTACAGCGGGCCGCTATAGCGTAACCCCTCGATGAGGATAAACAAAATGAGCATTGATCGTACCTCACCATTGAAGCCAGTAAGTACCGTTCAGCCACGTGAAACCAGCGATGCGCCGGTACAAAAAACGCGGAAGGAAAAAACCACCGCCACCACCAGCACCAGCGTCATGCTGAGCGACGCCCAGGCCAAACTGATGCAGCCCGGCACCAATGACATCAATATGGAACGCGTGGAAGCACTCAAAACCGCAATCCGTAATGGCGAGCTGAAAATGGACACCGGAAAAATTGCCGACTCGCTGATCCGCGAGGCGCAGAGCTACTTACAGAGTAAATAAAGTATGACTCGTTTGTCAGAAATACTTGACCAGATGACGACCGTCCTCAATGACCTGAAAACGGTAATGGATGCTGAACAGCAGCAGCTTTCCGCAGGATATATTAACGGCAGCCAGCTACAGCGTATTACAGAAGAAAAAAGCTCTTTGCTGGCAACCCTTGATTATCTGGAGCAGCAGCGCCGTCTGGAGCATGACGCCACACGCAGCGCCAATGATGAAATTGCCGAGCGTTGGCAGACCATTACCCGGAAAACACAGGACCTACGCGAACTCAACCAGCACAACGGTTGGCTGCTGGAAGGGCAGATCGAGCGCAATCAACAAGCGATTCAAGTGCTGAAACCGCACCAGGAACCGGCGCTGTATGGCGCAAACGGTCAAACCTCTGCTGCGCACCGCGGCGGGAAAAAATTCTCTATCTGATGCTAGCCTGATAACGTTTTGCTTATCAGGCCTACGCGTTTTGTAGGCCGGATACGGCGTCATGCCGCCATCCGGCATTAATCTGTTACGCCGTCCGGCGCACAAACTCTTTCACTTTAAAGCCCAGCACCGCGAGCGCAGCGAAGTAAGCAGCAATACCTGCCACCACAACGGCCATCAGACGCAGCAGACGCCATAACATCGTTCCCTGCGACCAGTCCGGCATGATGTAGAGCATCCCAACCAGCGCCGCCGACATCACCAGCACAGAAATCACCAGTCGCGCCAGGAACCAGGCCCAACCCGGTTGTGGGGTAAAAATTTTCTGTTTACGCAGTTGCCAGTACAGCAGTGAAGCGTTCAGACACGCCGCCAGACCAATCGACAGCGACAGCCCTGCATGTTTCAGCGGCCCAATAAATGCCAGGTTCATTACCTGGGTCATAATCAGCGTGACAATGGCAATCTTGACTGGCGTTTTAATATCCTGGCGCGAATAAAAACCAGGGGCCAACACTTTCACCACGATCAAGCCAATCAAACCTACCGAGTATGCCACCAGCGCGCGCTGCGTCATCGCTGCGTCAAAGGCGGTAAATTTACCGTACTGGAACAGAGAAACCGTCAGCGGTTTGGCCAGAATCCCCAACGCCACGGCGCTCGGTAATGCCAACAGAAAACACAAACGCAGGCCCCAGTCCATCAGACGGCAATACTCATCATGATTACCGCTGGAAAAACTTTTGGACAGCGAGGGCAGCAGGATAGTCCCCAACGCGACGCCAAGTACGCCAGACGGAAACTCCATCAGACGGTCAGCATAATACATCCATGACACTGAGCCAGAGGCCAGAAACGAAGCGAAAATCGTATTGATGATCAGTGAAATCTGGCTGACAGATACCCCAAGGATCGCCGGGCCCATTTGCTTGACGACGCGCATCGCCCCCGCATCACGGAAGTTCACGCGCGGCAGCACCAGCATGCCAATTTTCTTCAGGTGCGGAAGCTGATAAATCAACTGTAGCACGCCGCCAACGGTAACGGCCCACGCCAGCGCCAGCACCGGAGGGTGAAAATAAGGAGCAGCAAACAGCGCGAAACCGATCATGCTGATATTCAGAAAGGTCGGCGCAAACGCCGGAATGGAAAAGCGATTCCAGGTATTCAGGATCGCACCCACCAGCGAAGCCAGCGAGATCAGCAGAATATACGGAAAGGTGATCCGTAGCAGTTGAGTGGTCAGCGCAAATTTGTCCGCGGTGTCGGCAAACCCAGGCGCGGTGACTAAAATCACCCACGGGGCAGCCAGCATCCCGGCGACCGTCACCACGGCCAGCGCCAGAGTCAACAGCCCGGAAACGTAAGAGACAAAGACGCGGGTCGCATCCTCACCCTGCTTACTTTTATATTCGGCAAGAATAGGCACAAACGCCTGCGAAAAAGCGCCCTCAGCAAAGATTCGGCGCAGCAGGTTAGGAAGTTTGAACGCCACAAAAAAGGCATCAGTCGCCATCCCTGCGCCAAAGATTCTGGCGACAATCGCATCACGCGCAAAACCCAGCACACGTGAAAACATCGTCATCGAGCTGACGGCTGCCAGCGACTTTAATAAATTCATCTATGTTGTATTCCAGACTCTGAGGCAAAACCCCGACAAACCTGCCCGTAGGTCGGATAAGGCATGATCGCCGCCATCCGGCACTTTTGCTGTGCCTGATGGCGACGCCGTAGCGTCTTATCAGGCCGACAAACCAGCCTATGGTTGAAAAGAGGTGTTATTTTTGAGTTGGCATATAGTACCTGGATTACAATGAATTACTACCGCCAGATGTTACAGGGGGTTATTCAGCCATTGCCTCCCGCCACAGCTTTTCGACAACGCGCTGGGCCAGGAGCGCCTGCTCACCTGCCGTCTGGGGAACCGTCTGATTTTGCACGCACTCAATGAAATGACGTGCGCATCCGGCAAAACCACGCTGTTCCAGGGTAGTTTGCCAGCCTGCTACCGGCTTGTGCACCACTCCTTGCCCGCGCTCTTCCCGCCATTCCCGCATATCCGTGACGTCAATCAGGCCACCATCCGTCACCGCCTGCACGCTCTCGCGCTGGCTACCGGCGCGGCGATGCATACTGGTCGTTATCTGCATTTGCCCGGCACAAAAATGGTGCTCCGCATAGAGCATCGCGCCGGATTCATTGGTTAACAGCGTACCGTTATTTAACTGCGCTTTCTCTCCCGCCAGCCACAATGCGGTATCGACAACGTGCAGATAGTCGTCCAGTAGAGTGAAGCGCAGATCGTGCGGCCCGACGCTGTCCGTCCGGTGCTTATCCATGCGTACGGACGCCGCATTGCCCAACTGGGATTTGAGATCCTGATACAGCGGCGCAAATCGACGGTTAAACCCCACCATCAGCGTCAGCTTTTTCCTCTCGGCCAGCTCCACCAATTGTTCAGCCTCGCGCAGGTTTTCCGCCAGCGGTTTATCCACGCACACGTGAACCCCGGCATTCAGCAGTTCGCTGACCACCGCATAGTGCGTTGCGGTACTGGAATGGACGAAAACCGCATCGCAGGTTTGCGCCAGATTAACCAGTGAATCAACGTAAGGTATCCGCCAGGTATGACAGATACGCTGCGCTTTTTCCCGCGAAGGTGAAAATGCCCCTTCCAGTGTCCAGTCTGCACTAGCACCCAGCACGGGCAGCCAGGCCTTTTGCGCAATCCCGCCGAGCCCGACAACGCCGATACGTAATTTATTCACATTAGTCTCCCAGGTGCGCCAGCAAGGAATCAAGCCGCTGCTTAAGCTCCGCGACGTCTGTTTCCAGCGCTTCAACGCGCGCCTGTAGATCGCCCGAAGCTGCCGGAAGTTCATCTGCCGTTGTCATCGCTTCATCAACGTCACCGCAAAACAGGTGCATATAACGGCTTTCACGTTTGCCCGGCTCACGCGCCAGGCGAACGACATAAGGACCATCTTCCCGGGTTGCCAGTTTCTCCAGTGTCGACTCTACTTCGGCCATATCGCTGAATTCGTACATCCGGGAGGCGCGGCTACGTAGCTCACCTGGTGTTTGAGCGCCGCGCAGCAACAGCGTGGTAATGAGCGCGACTTCCCCCGCGCTGAGCTTAAGATTGCCAAACTCAGAGTTGCAGAAACGCTGCTCATATTTCGTGACGCGATTACCAAAGCCACTCACCGTACGCAGGAAATGCCGTTTCACCAGGTTATCAAGCTGATCCTGCACGTCAGATTCCGACAGGTTCATCACGGGTTCACGATTCGTTTTTTGATTGCAGGCGGTTACGACTCCGTTAACGGAGAGCGGATACTGTTCAGGCGTAGTCACTTGTTTTTCTAATAAACAGCCAATCACCCGTGCTTCAGTGGCGGTTAATTCGTATTTCATCGTCTTCTCCATTAATCATGGCTGCATCTGAAACTTAGCGGCCGGGGGTCCATTCTGATGTGGTCAACGCCGTCAGCACGTGATCGCGCCACTGCCCGTCAATCAGCAGGTAGTCTTTGGCATACCCTTCTTTTTCAAAACCCAGTCGCGCCAGCAGGTCACCGCTGCGTTTATTATGTGGCATGTAGTTAGCCATAATGCGGTGAATATGCTGCGTGCGCTGCATATAGCGGATGGCCGAGGTTAAGGCTTCATACATCAGCCCCTGCCCCTGCCACTTCTGCGCAATGGAGTAACCGAGATAACAGGCGTGGAAAGATCCCCGCACGACGTTCGAGAAGTTCGCGACGCCAATAATCTCTTTTTCTTCCGGATCGAGCAGCGCAAAGTAATAAGCGGTGCCCTGTTTATGAAACTCAGAGATCATGCTCAGACGCGCCTGCCAGCCTGACGGATAACAGTGACTTTCATCGCGAATAGGCTCCCAGGGTTTTAAGAAATGACGATTTTCTGCGTAATAATCTGCCAGACGCCAGGCATCACGCTCATGCACTAAACGCACGACCAGGCGGTCCGTGGTTAAGCGCACTTTTGGCACGTTACTGCGATAGCCAAACATTCTATACCTACTCCTTCCCGTAACGTCTTCAATACGCTATTCGCATTACTATACCTGCGCAAATACGCCCTGTGAAAAGAGCAAAATGCCATTTTTTGAATTATTCACACATTTTGATGAAAACTCTCTATCAAGACGGACTTTTGATAAAAAAATATTGTCCCGCGAAGGGTGGGAAAAGCGATGACGACACCGCAGAATAGGAGGTGCTTATCTTTTAAACTCTATCCAGAGTGACGAGTTTTTCCCTGGAGGGGAAATGTCGCAAGTCTCGCAGGCAAGGAACCTGGGTAAATACTTCCTTCTTATCGATAACATGCTGGTCGTGCTGGGTTTCTTCGTCGTTTTCCCGCTGATCTCAATTCGTTTCGTCGATCAAATGGGCTGGGCCGCCGTGATGGTCGGTATCGCGCTTGGATTACGTCAATTTATCCAGCAAGGTTTAGGTATCTTCGGCGGTGCTATTGCTGACCGTTTCGGGGCAAAACCGATGATCGTCACCGGCATGCTGATGCGCGCTGCCGGATTCGCCACCATGGGCATTGCCCATGAACCGTGGCTGCTATGGTTTTCCTGCTTTCTTTCCGGGCTGGGCGGCACGTTGTTCGACCCTCCCCGCTCGGCGCTGGTGGTCAAACTGATCCGTCCGGAAAAGCGCGGGCGTTTTTTCTCTATTCTGATGATGCAGGATAGCGCCGGGGCCGTGGTTGGCGCGTTGCTCGGCAGTTGGTTATTGCAATACGATTTCCGTCTGGTGTGTGCCACCGGCGCAATTTTGTTCGTTCTGTGCGCGGCGTTTAACGCCTGGCTACTTCCGGCATGGAAACTGTCAACGGTGAAAATTCCGGTGCGCGAAGGAATGAGCCATGTGATGCATGACAAGCGCTTTGTCACTTATGTGCTGACGCTGGCGGGCTATTACATGCTGGCGGTGCAAGTGATGCTGATGCTGCCAATAATGGTAAACGACATCGCTGGCTCACCGGCCGCTGTGAAATGGATGTATGCCATCGAAGCGTGCCTCTCTTTAACGTTGCTCTACCCGATTGCCCGCTGGAGTGAAAAACGCTTTCGCCTTGAGCATCGCCTGATGGCCGGTCTGCTGGTGATGTCTTTAAGCATGATGCCCATCGGCCTGGTCGGAAATTTGCAGCAGTTGTTCACCCTGATTTGCACGTTCTATATTGGCTCAATCATCGCCGAACCGGCGCGTGAAACCCTGAGCGCCTCGCTGGCGAATGCACGGGCACGGGGAAGCTATATGGGTTTCAGTCGACTGGGACTCGCCATCGGCGGCGCCATTGGTTATATCGGCGGCGGCTGGCTGTTTGACATGGGTAAAGCCCTGGCACAACCGGAGCTGCCCTGGATGATGCTCGGTATTATCGGCTTCATCACTTTCCTGGCGCTGGGCTGGCAATTCAGTCTCAAACGCCCAACGCGTGGTATGCTGGAGCCTGACGCCTGATAGCCAATCTGGCGTACGCGCATTTTTCAGTTTTTTCTGCTGTTACCCGCAGCGCTGGTGCTCGATGATGCTTTGTGTCACGATTACACCACAAGCATCATGTTGAGGAACCCCATGAAAAAGTTTTTTTTTGCTGCTGCACTAATTGTCAGCGGCCTGTTGGTTGGTTGTAATCAACTCACGCAATACACGGTTAGCGAGCAAGAGATTAATCAGGCCCTGGCGAAGAATAATAACTTTTCAAAAGATATCGGTTTGCCTGGCGTCGCTGAAGCACATATCGTACTGAACAATCTCGCCAGCCAGATAGGTCGTGAAGAACCCAATAAAGTGACGCTGACCGGAGACGCCAACCTGGACATGAACTCCCTGTTTGGCAGTCAGAAAGCGACCATGAAGTTGAAGCTAAAAGCCTTACCGGTTTTCAATAAAGAAAAAGGCGCGATTTATCTGCAAGAAATGGAAGTCGTGGACGCTACCGTCACGCCGGAAAAAATGCAGTCAGTACTGCAAACGCTGATGCCTTATTTAAATCAGTCGCTGCGCAACTATTTCAACCAGCAGCCGGCGTACATTCTGCGGGATGACAGCAGCCAGGGGGAAGCGCTGGCGAAAAAACTGGCGAAAGGCATTGAGGTGAAACCGGGAGAAATCATTATCCCGTTCACCGACTAATATGACAGAGGGCGCCGATGCGCCCTTTTTTTTCGTGCAAACGAAAACGTTTCCGCTTATCCTTTGTTTCCGGCAAAAAAGACTATCCTCAGCCGGAGCATATTGATGACTGCACCATCCCAGGTTTTAAAGATCCGCCGCCCAGACGACTGGCATCTTCACTTTCGCGATGGCGACATGTTAAAAACTGTCGTGCCCTATACCAGCGAAGTTTATGGCCGCGCCATTGTCATGCCGAACCTGGCTCCGCCCGTCACCACGGTGGACGCGGCTATCGCTTACCGCCAGCGAATTCTTGACGCGGTACCTGCCGGACACGACTTCACGCCATTAATGACCTGCTACTTAACGGATACGCTGGATCCCAATGAGCTGGAACGTGGATTCAACGAAGGCGTGTTCACCGCCGCAAAACTCTATCCGGCCAATGCCACCACCAACTCGACGCATGGCGTAACCTCTATTGATGCCATCATGCCAGTGCTGGAGCGGATGGAAAAATTGGGTATGCCTCTGCTGGTGCACGGCGAAGTGACGCATGCGGATATCGATATTTTCGATCGCGAGGCGCGCTTTATTGAAACTGTGATGGAACCACTGCGTCAGCGTTTAACTGCGCTGAAAGTGGTGTTCGAACATATCACGACTAAAGATGCTGCCGAATACGTGCGCGACGGCAACGACCTTCTGGCGGCGACCATTACGCCGCAGCACCTGATGTTTAACCGCAACCACATGCTGGTCGGCGGGATTCGCCCTCATCTGTACTGCCTGCCGATCCTCAAACGTAACGTCCATCAACAGGCGCTGCGTGAGCTGGTCGCCAGCGGGTTTAACCGCGCCTTCCTCGGTACCGACTCAGCGCCGCATGCGCGTCATCGTAAAGAGTCAAGCTGTGGCTGTGCGGGCTGCTTTAATGCGCCGACCGCACTGGGCAGTTATGCCACCGTATTTGAAGAGATGAATGCACTGGACCATTTTGAAGCCTTCTGCTCACTCAATGGCCCACAGTTCTACGGTTTGCCGGTGAATGAAACCTTTATTGAGCTGGAACGCGTGGAGCACCAGGTCCCGGAGAGCATTGCGCTGCAAGATGATACGCTGGTGCCTTTCCTGGGTGGCGAAACGGTACACTGGTCCGTGAAAAGCTAAAAAAAGTGTAGCCAACTGGTGAGAATAACTGTATAAATAAACAGTATATTCCACAGGGGGCTACTATGCGTATTGAAGTCACTATTGCCAAAACTTCACCTTTACCTGCTGGTGCAATTGACGCGCTGGCAGGTGAACTCTCCCGCCGTATTCAGCACCATTTTCCGGATAACGAAGGTAACGTTATCGTCCGTTATGCCGGCGCAAACAATCTGTCGGTTATTGGTGCCACCAAAGAGGATAAAGAACGCATCAGCGAGATCCTCCAGGAGACCTGGGAAAGCGCGGATGACTGGTTCATCAATGAATAAATAATGATATGCAGTGATGTTTGTTTGCCGGGTCGCCCCGGCTTTTTTATACACACCATCTTTTAATCAATAGTTCATTCCTTCTGGCAAACTGATATTTTAATAATAAATTCCTGGCTATCTTTTAACCACAACACCAAAATAATTGTGCAACATGCTTAAAAAAAATGAATAACATGTCGGTTTGTTAGTCAGATAACGCTGAAAACGAAAATTTTATGTGCTTACCTCTTTAAATTTTCAATGAATACCCTTATTTATTGATATACTGAAGTTGCTTCAGAAAAAACGCATTGAACCTCGAAAACCGTTGTCTAGTAACACGAATTAGGGGGCATGATGGAAAAGAATAATGAAGTCATTCAGACTCATCCGTTAGTAGGATGGGACATCAGCACTGTTGATAGCTACGATGCGCTGATGCTGCGTTTGCACTACCAGACCCCGAATCGTCCAGACCCGGATGGGACTGAAGTTGGTCAAACGCTCTGGTTAACCACTGATGTTGCCAGGCAATTTATTTCGATATTAGAAGCAGGAATCGCTAAAATTGAATCCGGCGATTACCAGGTAAATGAGTATCAGCGACATTAAATCTGATACATCCAACCATCAAAAGGCACCTTTCCGGTGCCTTTCTTATTTCCAGGTTGAATATTCCGGGTCACTTATTTACCCTGCTACTATCGCGATTGCAGAGAGAAGCGGATGAAATACGACTTAATCATAATTGGCAGCGGTTCCGTGGGTGCCGCAGCCGGATACTATGCCACTCGCGCCGGTCTGAAGGTTCTGATGATCGATGCGCATATGCCACCGCATCAGCAGGGCAGCCACCACGGCGACACTCGATTAATTCGTCATGCCTATGGCGAAGGTGAAAAATATGTTCCGCTGGTGCTACGTGCGCAAACATTATGGGATGAATTATCCACCCAAAATGAAGAGCCGATTTTTGTGCGCTCTGGTGTCATCAACCTTGGTCCGGCAGATTCAACCTTCTTAGCGACCGCGGCGCAAAGCGCAAAACAGTGGCAACTCAATGTTGAACAACTGGATGCAGCAGCCATTATGGCGCGCTGGCCAGAGATTCGCGTACCTGAAAACTATATCGGTCTGTTTGAAGCGGAGTCTGGTTTTTTACGTAGTGAGTTAGCGATTAAAACCTGGATCCGTCTGGCGGAGGAAGCAGGCTGTGCGCAGCTATTTAAATGCCCGGTCAGCGCAATTCGTCATAGTGATGATGGCGTCACGGTAGAAACCGCCGATGGTGACTATCACGCGCAAAAAGCGGTGATCAGCGCCGGAACCTGGGTACAGGCATTAGTCCCTGAACTACCGATACAACCGGTACGCAAAGTGTTCGCCTGGTATCAAGCCGATGGGCGTTACAGCGTTAAGAATAACTTCCCTGCCTTCACCGGGGAGCTACCAAATGGCGATCAATTCTACGGTTTCCCGGCAGAAAACGACGAGCTAAAAATTGGTAAGCACAATGGCGGACAGGTAATTCATTCGGCAGAAGAGCGCAAGCCGTTTGCCGCTGTAGCCAGCGATGGTTCTGAAGCCTTCCCATTCCTGCGTACAATACTGCCAGGCGTGGGTTGCTGTCTGCACGGTGCGTCCTGCACCTATGATAACTCACCAGATGAAGACTTTATTATTGATACTCTACCGGAGCATGACAACACGCTGATCATCACCGGGCTGAGCGGACATGGCTTTAAGTTTGCCTCCGTCCTCGGAGAGATTGCGGCTGACTTCGCCCAGGACAAATCGTCTGACTTTGACCTGACGCCCTTCAGGCTAAGTCGTTTTAAGCGATAATAAATGAATGGCCTCGTTGGTGAGGCCATTTTTAATGACAGGAATAACGTTGATGCGCCGCATCTTTCACTATCTGGTTAATAATATTCGCGAGCATCTTATGCTCTACATTATTTTATGGTCGCTGCTGGCAATTATGGATGTGATATATATTATGTTTTTCTGAACCCGTAACGCTGACACTAATTGACATAAACTGATATTAACTTAATTTTCATTGCAATTAACTGAACAAGAAAAATACCTTAACCCCCCAGAAACCACGCCTTAATGTCATCCATCCCTACTAATTCCTTGATGATTACTTCACAATTCAATCAATTTTATTGAATCAAAAACAAATATCATCATTATTGTTATTTATTAGTTGCATTAATGTCTTTTACGCGCCATTTTCATTCACTTCTGAAATATCTAACGGTGCACTTATGCAATTCAATAATACTCCACAACGCTATGGCGTGGTGTCTGCCGCTTTACACTGGCTGATTGCGATTGCTGTATATGGCATGTTTGCGCTGGGATTGTGGATGGTCACACTCAGCTATTACGACGGCTGGTATCACCAGGCCCCTGAACTGCATAAAAGCATCGGCGTTATGCTCATGATGGGGCTGGTTATCCGCGTCGTCTGGCGGTTGATCTCCCCTCCTCCTCCTGCGCTGGCAAGTTATTCCCGTTTCACCCGCATCGCGGCGGCACTGGGTCACCTCGCGCTATACACATTGCTCTTTTCAATTGTCATCAGCGGGTATTTGATTTCGACCGCTGATGGCAAAGCGATAAGCGTATTTGGTTGGTTCGACATTCCTGCCACCCTTGCCAATGCGGGCGCTCAGGCCGACCTCGCCGGTAGTCTGCACCTGTGGCTTGCGTGGACCGTGGTGGTTTTATCGCTTCTGCACGGACTGATGGCCCTGAAACATCACTTTATCGATAACGACGATACCCTGAATCGCATGTTGGGAAAATCGTCATCTGACTATGGAGCTTAAAATGAAAAAAAACCTGCTGGGACTTACACTCGCCTCTCTGTTATTCACCACCGGGTCAGCCGTGGCGGCAGATTACAAAATTGACAAAGAAGGACAGCATGCCTTTGTTAATTTCCGTATTCAGCACCTGGGTTACAGTTGGCTGTACGGCACATTTAAAGATTTCGACGGGACTTTTACCTTTGATGAGAAAAATCCCGCAGCCGATAAGGTTAACGTCACCATCAACACCAACAGCGTTGACACCAATCACGCCGAACGCGACAAGCACCTGCGCAGCGCAGATTTCCTTAACGTGGCCAAATTCCCGCAGGCGACCTTTAGCTCTACCAGCGTGAAGAAAGAGGGGAACGACCTGGATATCACCGGTAATCTCACCCTGAACGGCGTCACTAAACCGGTTACGCTGGATGCGAAGCTGATCGGTCAGGGCGGCGATCCGTGGGGTGGCACGCGTGCGGGTTTTGAAGCAGAAGGTAAAATTAAGCTGAAGGACTTCAACATCACAACCGATCTCGGCCCGGCGTCTCAGGAAGTCGATCTGATCATCTCAGTGGAAGGCGTCCAACAGAAGTAACGTATGAGTTGCCGGATGGGGCTAAAGCCGCCATCCGGCATGATGACTATTGCGCAGGGTCCGGAATACCCAGTTTGGTATTCAGACGACCGCGTGACTTATTAAATATTTTGTTGCCATTTTCACGTCCTGCTCGAAGACGACGTTGCTCTTCTTCCGGCAACTTACTCTCTTCGCTACACAACTCGCTACAGCAGCCGTTATACTTCTGCGCGCAGGCCGGACACTGGATAAACAACAGATGGCAGCCATCATTTTTGCAATTAGTATGGCTGTCACACGCCGTTCCGCACTGATGGCAATGCGCAATAACATCTTCAGAAATCCTTTCGCCCATACGCTCATCAAAAACGAAGTTTTTACCGACAAAACGTACAGGAAGCCCCTGTTCACGTGCCTTGCGGGCATATTCAATAATACCGCCCTCAATGTGCCAGACTTTGCTAAATCCGTTGTGTTTCATCCAGGCGCTGGCTTTCTCACAACGGATCCCGCCTGTGCAATACATAACGATTTTTTTATCTTTATGCGCCTGCATCATTTCAACGGCTTTCGGTAACTGGTCGCGGAACGTGTCTGCCGGGATTTCTAGCGCATTCTCGAAATGGCCCACTTCATATTCATAGTGGTTGCGCATATCAATGAATACCGTGTCAGGATCGTCCAGCATGGCGTTTACTTCCGCCGCCTTCAGGTAATCACCTACGTTGCTGGCGTCAAATTGCGGATCATCAATGCCATCCGCCACGATGCGTTCACGCACTTTCATGCGCAGCACCCAGAACGATTTACCATCATCATCCAGCGCGATATTCAGACGTAACCCGGCGAATGCGGGATCAAACGCATAAAGCTGCTGGCGGAATGCCCCGACGTTGCTTTGCGGTACGCTGATTTGCGCATTGATTCCTTCATGGGCAAGATAAACGCGCCCGAAGACGTTCAATGCAGTGAACATCTGGTACAGCGCATCACGTGTGTGCTGAGGATTGGCGATGGTGAAATATTTATAGAATGAGATCGTCGTGCGCGGCTCGGTCTCAGCCAACATTTTGGCTTTGAGCGCATCGTTCGAAATGCGGTTGTGTAACACTGGCATGGTGTACGTATCCTGCAAATAGGGAGAAAATGAAAATCGGCGGCATAATAAAGCAAACACCGCCAATTTACATCCACACATTTTACGCTACATTTCTTACTCCAATATAAAAGTGCAACAACAATTGCTGGTTTAATCACCGTTCTCCCGTCACAAATTTTTGATATGCGCGAAAAAATGCGACAATACAGGCAATTGGTCGTTTGAAGACAGGATAGACATGACGAATTTACCCAAGTTTTCGGCTGCGTTACTGCATCCACGTTATTGGTTAACCTGGCTGGGCATTGGCATCCTTTGGTTAATCGTGCAGTTACCCTACCCGGTTCTTTACAAGTTGGGCTGCGCATTAGGTCGTCTGGCATTACGTTTGATGAAACGTCGGGCAAAAATTGTTTCCCGTAATCTGGAACTGTGCTTCCCGCAAATGAGCGAGCAGGAACGCCAGCAGATGATCATCAAGAACTTCGAGTCCGTGGGCATGGGCGTGATGGAAACCGGAATGGCCTGGTTTTGGTCTGACAAGCGCATTTCACGCTGGACGGAAGTTATCGGGATGGAACATATCCGCGACGTTCAGGCGCAAAAGCGGGGAATTTTGTTAGTGGGTCTGCACTTTCTGACCCTTGAACTGGGTGCGCGTCAGTTTGGTTTGCAGGAGCCGGGGATAGGCGTATATCGCCCTAACGACAACCCACTGCTCGACTGGCTACAAACCTGGGGTCGTATGCGCTCTAATAAATCAATGCTCGATCGTAAAGACCTGAAAGGAATGATTAAAGCGTTGAAAAAAGGCGAAGTGGTCTGGTACGCGCCGGATCATGACTACGGTCCCCGCGCCAGCGTATTTGTCCCGCTTTTTGCTGTTGAACAGGCCGCAACAACCTCCGGGACCTGGATGCTTTCACGCATGTCGAATGCCTGCCTGGTACCGTTTGTTCCTCGTCGCAAGCCAGACGGTAAAGGTTATCAATTGATTATGCTGCCTCCGGAGTGTTCACCGCCGTTAGACAACGCGGAGACTACGGCTGCGTGGATGAATAAGATTGTTGAGCAATGCATCATGATGGCCCCAGAGCAGTACATGTGGCTACACCGTCGTTTCAAGACGCGCCCCGAAGGTTCACCTTCCCTGTACTAAAGCACGGTTGCAGTCCTGTGGACTGCAACACCTCCCCCGCCCGCTTTAGGTTTAACTGCTATCCGCATTGCAGCAACTATCAACCAGGCGCATAATTAGCCTGCTTGCTTATATTCAATCGATAGCGCAAACAGCGCGCCACACTGCGGAACGCTATGTCACCCTCAGATGCTCCCATAAACTGGAAACGTAACCTCACCGTTGCCTGGTTGGGTTGTTTTTTAACCGGTGCAGCATTTAGCCTGGTTATGCCCTTTTTGCCCCTCTATGTCGAGAGCCTCGGCGTCACGGGTCATAGCGCCCTGAATATGTGGTCAGGTCTGGTCTTCAGCATCACTTTTCTCTTTTCCGCCATCGCCTCTCCTTTCTGGGGTGGCCTTGCCGATCGCAAAGGGCGAAAAATCATGCTGCTGCGTTCCGCATTGGGTATGGCGATTGTGATGCTGCTGATGGGGCTGGCGCAAAATATCTGGCAGTTCCTGGTCCTGCGTGCCCTGTTGGGTCTGCTCGGCGGTTTCATTCCCAACGCCAATGCACTCATCGCCACCCAGGTTCCGCGCAATAAAAGCGGCTGGGCGCTGGGAACGCTTTCCACCGCGGCGTCAGCGGCGCACTGCTCGGACCGTTGGCAGGCGGGCTGCTCGCGGATCAGTACGGACTACGCCCGGTATTTTTCATCACCGCCAGCGTGCTGCTGCTCTGTTTTATCCTGACGCTATTTTTTATTCGCGAACGTTTCCAACCGGTGAGCAAGAAAGAGATGCTGCACATTCGCGAAGTCGTGGCCTCGTTAAAAAATCCCAAACTGGTGCTGAGCCTGTTTGTCACAACGCTGATAATCCAGGTGGCAACCGGGTCCATCGCGCCAATTCTGACGCTGTACGTTCGAGAGCTGGCTGGCAACGTCAGTAACATCGCCTTTATCAGCGGGATGATTGCTTCCGTACCTGGCGTGGCTGCGTTAATCAGCGCCCCGCGGCTCGGCAAATTAGGTGATCGAATTGGCCCGGAGAAGATCCTGATTGTTGCTCTGGTCATCTCCGTGCTGCTGCTTATTCCAATGTCGTTTGTACAATCGCCCTGGCAACTTGCCGTTCTGCGCTTTTTATTGGGGGCCGCTGACGGGGCTCTGCTCCCGGCTGTGCAAACGCTGCTGGTCTATAACTCGACCAATCAGATCGCCGGGCGTATTTTCAGTTATAACCAGTCATTTCGCGATATCGGTAACGTAACGGGGCCGTTAATGGGGGCGGCAATTTCCGCCAACTACGGTTTTCGCGCCGTCTTCTGTGTGACCGCGGGCGTCGTACTGTTTAACGCTTTCTACTCGTGGAATAGTCTGCGCCGTCGCCGGAACACTGAGGCCACGGGATGATTTTTGTGCATTCATACTTGCAATATCGGAGAATCAACTATTATTTCCCTGAATACCTCATTAAATCAAAGGGAGACTCTGATGACCATGTATGCCACGCTGGAAGAAGCCATTGATGCCGCTCGTGAAGAATTTCTGGCTGATAACCCTGACCTTGAGCCCGACGAAGCCAGCGTTCAACAGCTAAGCGTACAAAAATACGTGCTACAGGATGGTGACATTATGTGGCAGGCGGAATTCTTTGCTGACGAGGATGAGGGAGAGGGTGAATGCCTGCCAATGCTGAGTGGTGAAGCGGCCCAAAGCGTTTTTGATGGCGACTATGATGAAATTGAGATCCGTCAGGAGTGGCAGGAAGAAAACACGCTTCACGAATGGGATGAAGGTGAATTCCAGCTGGAACCTCCCCTGGATACCGAAGAGGGTCAGACCGCGGCCGATGAATGGGATGAGCGATAGCTACTCGTAAGGTCCGTGGTGAATGTCGAGCGGGAGCAGCAAGGTATCAAACACCAGCGAAAATGGCAGGTCGAGGATGGTGACGTAGCGCCACGCGGAGTCCCGGACATCCCATTGCACACCAGGATAGTATTGGTTTCCGTGCCCTTGCCCTGGGATAGTTCGGCTAATAATACTGCCGCATCCGCTCAGCAAGCACACCATGATTGCCACTGCCAATATTCGCACCTGATACCTCACGGCTCTTTTATTTAGTATAAAAAAATACCGGCACCAGGCCGGTATTTTCACGTTACGTAACGCTTATTTTTTCCTGAGCGCCAGCGGATTCAGGGTCAGTCCCTGGTAGTAATTCACCCACGAAGAATACTTATCAGGTGAATTCCAGACGCGATAGTGCAAACGCGCCATCGTCACCGGATCGCTCAACAGCACCAGACGGCGGTCACGGTTTAGTTTCTCCGGCGTTTCGTTCAGCGCCTGCTCCACATGGCGGTCACGGGCAATCTCAAGCACGTTACTCGCGCGGTGACGTGCAGTCGCCATTGCCGTTGCCAGTGCGTTAAATGACGGGTTAAACACCGCATGCATAAAGCCGTCGTCCAGTGTACGATTGCGGTTCATCACCAGGTAGGTATCCGTATCCACCAGCACCTGCGGCGGAGAATACTCTTCCGGGATCAGGAACAGCTTCCAGCGCTTGGTACGTAACCCAACCGTGGAACGGCTGGAAATCACGGAAACAAACGGCGACAGGATCAGCGAGAAGACAATCGGCGCCAGCCAGAACAGGAAACGCAGATCCAGCCAGGCCATACCTACCGCCCACACCAGCCCCAGCAGTAACTGAGAACCGTGACGCATAAATGCTTCACCCCACGGAGTGGAATCGTCATCACGCTGTGGCGAATTCCACACCACTTCCCAACCGAGGAAGGCGCTCACGACAAAGACGGTATGGAACAGCATACGCACCGGCGCCAGCAGCACGGAGAACAGAACCTCCAGCAGCAGCGACAGCGTGACGCGGATAAACCCGCCGTACTCTTTCGTCCCTTTACACCAGATGAGCAAAATACTCAGCAGCTTCGGCAGGAACAGCAGTACCATCGTAGAAGCAAACAGCGCGATCGCCAGTTCAGGACGCCACTGCGGCCATACCGGGAACAGCTGGCGCGGTTGCAGGAAGTACTGTGGTTCCGTCAACGCATGCACCACCTGCAATGCGGTCGATAACGCGAGGAACATAAACCACAGCGGCGCGGACAGATAGGACATAACGCCGGTCAGGAACACCGCACGGTGAACCGGGTGCATCCCCTTCACCAGGAACAGACGGAAGTTCATCAGGTTGCCATGACACCAGCGACGGTCACGCTTGAGTTCATCCAGCAGGTTCGGCGGTAGCTCTTCATAAGAGCCCGGCAGATCGTAAGCAATCCACACGCCCCAGCCGGCACGACGCATCAACGCCGCTTCGACGAAGTCATGGGAGAGAATCGAACCCGCAAACGAGCCTTCGCCCGGTAACGGCGCAAGCGCACAGTGTTCGATAAACGGCTTCACGCGAATAATCGCGTTATGACCCCAGTAGTGCGATTCCCCCAATTGCCAGAAGTGAAGTCCAGCAGTAAACAACGGACCATAAACACGGGTCGCAAACTGCTGACAGCGCGCATACAGCGTATCCATACCGGAAGCCTTCGGTGAAGACTGGATAATCCCGGCATTTGGATTCGCTTCCATCAGGCGCACCAGCCCGCTCAGACAGTCACCGCTCATCACGGAATCAGCGTCCAGCACCACCATGTAGCTGTACTGATTTCCCCAGCGACGGCAGAAGTCATCAATGTTACCGCTTTTACGCTTCACGCGGCGACGACGACGACGGTAGAAAATCTGCCCTTCGCCTTGCACTTCGGCAATCAGCTCCATCCACGCTTTTTGTTCTGCTACGCAGATATCGGGGTTGTAGCTGTCGCTCAGGATGTAAACATCAAAATGCTCGGCGTTGCCCGTCGCTTTGACCGACTCCCACGTGGCGCGAAGTCCCGCGAATACGCGGTCAACGTCCTCGTTACAGATCGGCATAATCAACGCGGTCCGGTGCTCGGGATTTAACGGTTCGTCCCCAACCGTTGAGGCGGAGATACTGTACTTATCTCGCCCAATCAACAGTTGCAGGAAGCCCATCAGCGCGGTCCAGAATCCTGCTGAAACCCAACAGAAAAGCACGGCAAACAAAATGAGAATGCCGGTCTGGAGCATGTAGGGCAGCAGTTGCATAAAGGAGACCCATAAATCCTGCCCCATCATGTCAACAGGATTAATGAATGCCCAACCCTGATAAGGAAGGATCGTCTTCATATACCAGGTTGCGACGACCGTTTGCGCCAGCGTTAAGATTAACAACGTATAGCGGCGGATGGTGCCAACCGTACGCCATTTTTGCTCGCTCTCCTGTTCTTCTTTCGTCAAACGCGAAAGATAACGCGGAGTCACATCGCGCCCGCGCAGGCGATCCCAAAAGCGGCCAACCGGGTTGGTACGCCAGGGATCGGGGAACATAGAGGTACGCGTTGCTTTTGGCATCGCCTGCAGCTGATCGCGCCCCTCATCGTCCTTAACCAACTGCTCTTTGGCCAGAGAATCCGGCCACGCCTGCTCCAGGCGAGCTTTCACCGAACCCTGCGGTGAATCATCTTCGCGCGAGTACGTACGATGCTCGGCATCCAGCGCCTGATGAACGGCGCGGATGTCAGTTTTCGGCAGTGCCGCTTTTTCGATATCCGAAAGCGGCATTGCGTCAATATACTCAGTTGTCTTATTCATTGGCAGGTAACTGGTAGCTCCAGGTTTCACTCAGCGTCTGATCGGCATTGACCAAGGCAGCACGCATTTCAGTGGTTTTCTTCACGTCTTTCACTTTCACGCGCAATACCAAACGCCAACCTTTAGAGACCGGGTTGTAGCGCACAGTACTTTCAACGATCTCGCCGTTGTCGCCAATACTGGTTTGTGCGGTAACCGGGGTATCCTGCGGCAGCTTTTTCATATCCGTGCCGGTAAAGTCCACCACAAACGCGATGGTGCCATCAGGCTGACGAATGAGGTTAGACTGTTTTACATCACCGGTAGAACGACGAGTCTGCTGGACCCAGGCGCTATCAGGGGCATGAAGCTTGTCTTCGTCACGCGTGAACGTCAGGGTGTACTTGAAGTTCATCTCTTTACCAGCTTCAGGCAGTTGATCCGGCGTCCAGTACGCAACGATGTTATCGTTCGTTTCATCGTTAGTTGGGATTTCAACTAACTCAATCTTACCTTTACCCCAATCACCTTTTGGCGTGATCCAGGCGCTTGGGCGCAGATCGTAACGATCGTCGATATCTTCAAAACGCGAGAACTGACGGCCACGCTGCAGCAGGCCGAAACCTTGCGGGTTTTCCATCGCAAAGCTGCTCACCGCCAGATGTTTCGGGTTATTCAGCGGACGCCAAATCCACTCGCCGTTGCCAGCGTGGATCGACAAACCGTTAGAGTCATGCAGTTCCGGACGATAGTTGGTCGCCGGAGAAGGCTGGTTTGGTCCGTACAGGAACATACTGGTTAACGGTGCCACGCCCAGCTTGCCCACTTTGTCGCGCAGATAAACTTTGGACTGAACATCGACTACCGTGTCACGACCCGGAATGATGACAAAGCGATACGCTCCGGTTGCGCGCGGAGAATCCAGCAAGGCATAAATGGTCAAACGTTTGTCAGTCGGTTTCGGACGCTCGATCCAAAACTCACGGAAGCGGGGAAATTCTTCGCCAGAAGGCAGAGCGGTATCAATCGCGAGACCGCGCGCAGACAGACCGTAGACCTGCCCTGCCCCCAGAACACGGAAATAGCTGGCACCGAGCATGCTGACGATTTCGTCGTTTTTATCTTTGCTGTTGATCGGATACAGCACTTTGAACCCGGCGAAACCGAGATCTTTTACCGTGTCTTTATCATGCTGAACATCGCCAAAATTAAAATAATCCGGGCTGTATTTGATTCTTTTCACCGCTGTAGCGGTAACTTCGTTGATTTTGACCGGCGTGTCGAAGTACATACCCTGGTGGTAGAACTCGAGCTTAAATGGGGTCTTGAGATTACTCCAGTAGGCTTTATCGCGGTTAAACTGGATCTGCTGATAATCCGCATATTTCATGTCGCGGAAAACGGAGGGCAAGTTACTTTTTGGCGCCTCATAGCCTTTACCGGCTAAGGATTGAGCTTGTTTTGCAACATCATCGATGCTGAACGCCCAGCTCGATGATGTGTACAGCGTTAACATAACTGCTGCACCCAACCAACGCATTTTCATCATTTGTAGTTTATGTTTCATAATTAGTAAGCACTTCCCCCTTTGTGTGCTTATATTGATCCGATCCATTTTAATGGATAATCGGGTATTCCGACAACTGAATCCCTGTATTGTTCGCGCGCTGGCTCATGGTTTAATCAGGTTCAACTACCTGTTTTCACTTTGCGTGCTTATCCTGGAGACAGGTTGTTGGACTTCGTGTAGGGTTGCCCTCGAATGTAACCATTATTCGTCTTAGGGATAAGACGAAAAGTCTGAGAATACATAACTGTCTATGAGCTCTGTATCACCACCACGCGAATATTTTCTTGACTCCATCCGTGCCTGGCTAATGTTGTTAGGGATCCCATTCCATATTTCATTGATTTACTCGACCCACACCTGGCACGTGAACAGCGCTGAACCGTCGTGGTGGTTGACCCTGTTTAACGACTTTATCCATGCTTTTCGCATGCAAGTCTTCTTTGTCATTTCGGGTTATTTTTCCTACATGCTATTTTTGCGCTATCCGCTAAAGCGCTGGTGGAAGGTGCGTGTAGAACGCGTGGGGATCCCGATGCTGACCGCGATTCCATTACTTACGCTGCCGCAATTTATCATGCTGCAATACGTAAAAGGAAAAGCAGACAGTTGGCATACTCTCAGCGGCTACGATAAATACAATGCGCTGGCCTGGGAGCTGATTTCCCATCTGTGGTTTTTACTGGTTCTGGTCGTATTAACGACCGTGAGCATGTGGGTGTTCACCCAGATGAAAAACAGACTGACGCGTAGCGACGCCGCCAGCGCCCCGGCGGTCTCGATGACTAAATTAACGCTGATTTTCATATTATTAGGTGTCGGTTACGCTACCGTCAGAAGGACAATTTTCATCCTCTACCCTTCGATTCTCAGCGATGGCATGTTCAATTTTATCGTTATGCAAACGCTGTTCTATGCGCCGTTCTTTATCCTCGGCGCACTGGCGTTTATCAACCCGAATCTGAAAGCGCTGTTTACCACGCCGTCACGCGGTTGCACGCTCGGTGCTGCATTCGCATTTGTGGCATACCTGCTCAATCAGCGTTATGGCAACGGCGATGCCTGGATGTATGAAACCGAATATGTCATTACCATGGTCATGGGACTGTGGATGGTGAACGTCGTCTTTTCGTTGGGTCACCGTTTGCTTAATTTTCAGTCTGCCCGCGTGACCTATTTTGTCAACGCGTCGCTGTTTATCTATCTGGTGCATCACCCGTTAACGCTGTTTTTTGGCGCTTACATCACACCGCATATCACGTCGAATCTGCTGGGTTTTCTCTGCGGTCTGCTGTTTGTGGTTGGGATTGCGGTAATACTGTACGAAATCCATTTACGCATACCGGTGCTGAAGTTTCTCTTTTCGGGTAAACCGCCCGTTAAGCAGGATAAAAACAAGGCCGTAGCCGGCTAGTTTTTCCCTCAATCATTGTGTGGTTCAAAGCAGCCATTCAATGGGTAACACGGACGCCAGCTTTACCAGAACCCGCTTCCAGAATCCTGTGGCGGGTTCTTTTTTCAGGACCTGTTCACTGCCAGAAAGTCGGTCGACCCAATTAATTCTCCCCCAACGGTCAAGGCGTAGCTGCCAGGCCATATCACGCTGGCTTTGCATAAACCGTTTATGAATCAATTCGGCCAGCACTTCACTCTCAATCACAAATCCCATTTCCGTATTGAGCAGCGTCGAACGAGGATCAAAATTAAGCGAGCCGATAAACACTTTGCGATCATCAATACTGAACGTTTTCGCATGCAGGCTGGACCCTGAATTACCGGTTAATCCACGATCGTGAACGACCGAGACGCGATCGCGGGTCGGTTTAAGTTCGTATAATTCTACACCGTAGCGCAGCAGTTTTTTTCGCCAGCGCGCATAGCCCGCATGGACGATCGCCACATCATTCGCCGCCAGTGAATTGGTTAAAATGGCAATCTTGACGCCTTTTCTTACCAGTCTCAGGAGCTGCGCCACACCGGCACGCGTCGGCACAAAGTAGGCAGAAATAATATCAATACGTTCGGTCGGCGAGCCCATTACGTCAAACAAACGCTGCGGTAATAGCGAGTGGCGCGGCGCTTTCCCTTCTCCTTTTGCAGGATCATCGCTCAGCAAACGCGTTTTGGCCCAAATCAGCGGCAGCGACCTTTGATCAAGACTGGACATAAACTGGCTGGTTTCCAGCTTATGCAGATAGCGGCGGGTAATATCATCGTTATACCAGGTTTCGGGTAGCTCAATACGCTGCACAGAATCTGGCTCGGACATCTCAAGCACATTTTGTAACGTTGAAACCGAGCGGCAGTGCCAGTAACGCTCAAAATCATCTGCCACATCTTTGACAACCGGCCCGATAGCCATGACGTCCAGGTCGGAAAATAGCGGTTGCTCACCCGCGCCAAAATAGGCATCGCCAATATTACGCCCACCAACGAGAGTCACCACGCCGTCAGCGGTATAACTTTTATTGTGCATGCGCCGATTAAGCCGGGCAAAATCGGTTAAATAGCCCAGCGCGCGCAGGATGCGAAAGGAAAACGGATTGAAGAGGCGAACTTCTATATTGGGGTGCTTATCCAGCAGACGCAGCGTGTCGTCCAGACCCGGCGTGTTGTTATCATCCAGCAGCAAACGCACCCGTACGCCCCGCTTCGCTGCGGCCAGCAGAACGGAAAATAACAATAGCCCGGACATGTCGTTTTCCCAGATGTAATACTGCACATCCAGGGTACGTTCCGCCATTTCCGTTAACCGATAGCGAGCAGCAAACGCATCCAGGCTGTCATCCAACGCAAGAATGCCGCATTCTCCCGGGTGGTCTTCGCAAAGGGGCGTGATGGCACGCTCAAGTCGCGTCATATCAGTCCGTGTGATCATCACCTTGTTGTGTTAGCAATCTCTTATAAAGTTGAGCGTTTTCGTCATCAAAGCACACGAAGTATATCTGATCAGGAAGTACGCGGCGGGTAATAAATTTCAGCACCGTTTTCACCGCTATTTCTGCCGCTGCGGCGCGTGGATAGCCATAAGCCCCGGTGCTAATCGCCGGAAAAGCAATGGAGTGATAACCATTGGCCAGGGCCAGTTGCAGGGTGTTTAAGTAAGCTTCTTCGAGGCGTTCGGCCTCATGATGACCTCCCCCTTGCCAGACCGGTCCTACGGTATGAATGACCGCTTTTGCCGCAAGCGCCCCCGCCAGAGTGATAACCGCATGCCCTGTCGGGCATTCTCCTTGTTGCTGGATAACCTGTTTGCAGGCCTCCAGCAATGCTGGTCCGGCAGCGCGATGGATTGCGCCATCGACGCCACCACCTCCCAGTAGCGATGAATTCGCCGCATTGACAATCACATCAACAGCGACAGTCGTAATATCGCCATGTAACACATGAACACGTGATTGCATAAGTTCCCCCTGACAAAACACCATTCGTTAAGTGTACAGCAGGGTTTTCCCTTAAATCTCTCTTTTTAACCGTAAGTGTGCATATCTACGCCACAGCGAGTCATTTATATTCAATATTAAGAATCGCCATGTTTTTCTGTTCATTGAGGTAGTGCATTTTGACTGTGGCAATTTCCTGCACATTCTGAGGGGCTGTCGCGAGCTGCTGCGGGTTGTAAAGACTATTCTGGTTGGTGCCGTTGCGGATACATGACAATTCAATTTGCTGCTGCTGTCTGTTAACGTCGCAAGGTGATTCAACTATCGCTCCGCGAAAATGAATAACCCCGCCGGTTGTGATTTGCTGCGCAATTGCAGGGAGGGTTAAAAGAGAAAAAGCACATAAACTGGTACTTAAAATACGCTTTAATAATGTACACATAAGGGTTCCTCAACGATTAGCCATCTTTGAGGGATCGAAATGATCCTTCACCGCTACGATTAACGATCAAATACAAACGCTCACACGCTTCTATATTCATAGAACAGCAGCGCATTCCCAGCCACACCCTTAATGCAAATACAGCAAAAAATTATGGGTGACTGTTTGAGTCAGGCCATTGTTGCGACAGATGCAGAGACTGCCCATCTGAAACGGTAACGATAATTTTGACCGAGTCCTCAGATGAAATATTAAAGCTCAGTTTGGTTAATTCAATCGGTCGATTAGCAGGGACCGAAAGGCTTATTTTCTGCTGCGACTGGCTTTGTCCCCCCTGCCCTTTACGTATGGCAAGGACTTGTACCTCACATACGCACGGTTGGGTTAACGTCACCTGAGGAGTAATGGTGTACATATCACCTTGCTGAGTAGTATTGAATGTTATTTGATTTGCCAGCGCGGCAATGAGTAATAGCGTATGCATCATATTCTCCCGAAAAAAAAACAGGGCTCACGCCCTGTTTATTATCAGTCAGAAACTGAATTAGTGTTGGTTAGCTGTAGCGTTGTTGCCAAAGCCAACTTGCTGAATCAGCACATTGGAGTCAGAAGCGGTCTGATTAACCAACGCACCGTTACGGCCACCGAACTGGGTTACACTAATATCAGCATTTTTAGCATTCCACTGATCGATAGTGGCATTGTTCTGGAAGCCAGTCTGTTTCAGGCTAATGGTACTGTCATCAGCGCCCTGACCAACTACAGCCCCGTTACCGCGCCCCTGTTGTGTGATGGTGACATCTGATTTACGCGCATCACTTTGCAGAGCATTCGCAGCGTTGTTTGACCCATATTGGTAGATACTCAGTGAAGAGTCTGGGCCATAATTACTACCGCCACCATGATGATTGCCGCCCCATTGCGGAACAACACCAGCCAGAGCACTGCCAGAAACTACGATTGCTGCGAATGCTGCCACTTTTAAAAGTTTCATGGTAAACCCCCATCGGATTGATTTAATCGTCGTTAATGGATTAGCGTTGAGTAACGCGAATTGCCATTTGCGACTGTCTCTGCACCACAACTGCTGTTTTTTGTGTACCGTACTGAGTAATATTGGCTTTATTACCAGAACCTTTCTGGATAATTACCGCCGTATTACCGTATGAACCTTGTTTAATACTCGCGTCATTGGAACTACCCGTTTGATCAATATATGCAAAGTTATATGATCCCGTCTGGTCTGTTTTCGCTCGGTTACCAGAACCTTCTTGCGAAATAACCGACAATAACTTCGAGCCCCCCTGTCGAGTATTTGCACTGTTCGCAGTGCCAACCTGACCAATAATGGCTGCCTGATTAAATGAAGACTTACTTAATTCATTTACCGCAAAGTTATATTCTGAGTTAGCTAAATCATAACTTGTAGCGGATGCAATCCCAGGCACACCCAGCATTGTAAACATCATAAATAACAACTTGTTTTTCATGTTGTCACCCTGGACCTGGTCGTACATAAGGTTAAATTATTTACCACTCAAATTATTGTTAACGTGACTTACATTTGTTAACGCCACGTTACGATGAAGAGTATGTCCGTTGAAACATTTTAAATAACTCACCCACCAGTTGTATTTTTATATCCAGATTCACCCCAAAGTACTAATTAACCGCAATTAACACCGTTATAGCTCTAGATTTTATTTCTTTTGTAACCCAATGACTGAATTTCTATGCAGTAACAAAAAAACGCGTTTCCCGCGTTTTCTGGGCCTTGCAGACGGTAGTGGGATTGTCCTCGGTACAAGTCGTGACAAGTGTCATTTTTTTCTATCTAAAATTGTTCAACTTAAAGTGAGACCATAAAATCAAAATTCATTAGAAATCTAAAACCATCTAATTATAATTTTATCCATTAAAATTCAACAAGATATTATAATTTGTATGATTTTTTAAATCTATGCAATAACGCTAAAATGTACAACTTTACTATCAAATCTAAACTCCACAAAAACGCAAAAATCACATTTTAATATATAAATTTACATTATGTAACATGTTTAACACTTGCTTTAAGATTTGTAATAGCTAGATTGAAATCAGTTGAAGTCCATTTGTTTTAATATTTTCACCCCGTTGGGTCGAAGTTTTATTTCTACACAGCAGTGCAACATCTGTCAGTACTTCTGGTGCCTCTATTTTAGTAGAGGCAACTGTCAGGTGTGCGACTAAAAAAGTGGAGTTTCATCATGTTTAATGAAGTCCATAGTATTCATGGTCATACATTATTGTTGATCACTAAACCATCCCTGCAGGCAACTGCGTTATTACAGCATTTAAAGCAATCGCTGGCGTTAACCGGAAAACTACATAATATTCAACGTTCTCTGGATGATATATCCTCCAGCTGCATTGTTTTACTGGATATGATGGAGGCAGATAAAAAACTGATCCATTACTGGCAAGATAATTTGAGCAGAAAAAACAACAATATAAAAACTTTATTGTTGAATACCCCAGATGATTATCCTTACCGGGATATTGAAAACTGGCCGCATATCAATGGCGTATTTTACGCAACTGAAGATGAGCAGCGTGTAGTCAGCGGTTTGCAGGGTGTGTTGCGGGGCGAATGTTACTTTTCGCAAAAGCTCGCCAGCTACCTGATCACGCATTCCGGGAACTACCGCTATAACAGCACGGAGTCGGCATTACTTACGCACCGTGAAAAAGAGATCCTTAATAAACTGCGTATCGGCGCCTCAAATATTGAAATCGCGCGTTCACTATTTATTAGTGAAAATACGGTGAAAACACATCTTTATAATCTTTTCAAAAAGATAGCTGTCAAAAATCGTACGCAGGCGGTCTCGTGGGCCAATGATAACCTCAGGCGATAAAGCCATGAAACGCTATTTGACCTGGATTGTGGCAGCAAATTTGTTCCTTGCTGCCGGGAATCTACACGCGGCTGTAGAGGTGGAGGTTCCCGGACTGTTAACTGACCACACTGTCTCTTCCATTGGCCATGATTTTTACCGGGCCTTTAGTGACAAGTGGGAAAGTAAGTACACAGGAAACTTAACCATTAATGAAAGACCCAGTGCACGTTGGGGAAGTTGGATCACCATAACGGTCAATCAGGACGTTATCTTCCAGACTTTTTTATTCCCGACGAAAAGAGACTTCGACAAAATTGTGGTCTTTGCATTGGCAGAAACAGAGGAAGCATTAAATCGTCGGCAAATAGATCAAACACTATTAAGCACGAGCGATTTAGCGCGCGATGAATTCTAAAACATGATTTTGTCCGGAGGCTTTCATGCGTGTCAAACATGCAGTGGTTTTGCTCATGCTGATTTCACCATTAAGTTGGGCCGGAAATATGACGTTCCAGTTCCGCAATCCTAACTTTGGTGGTAACCCAAATAACGGCTCTTTTTTACTGAACAGCGCCCAGGCGCAAAACTCGTATAAAGATCCGAGTGCCGGCGACTACGGGATTGAAACCCCAACAGCGCTGGATAACTTTACCCAGGCGATACAGTCACAAATACTCGGTGGCTTACTTACCAATATCAATACCGGTAAGCCGGGAAGGATGGTAACCAGCGATTTTATCGTTGATATCGCCAACCGGGATGGACAACTGCAACTGAATGTCACGGACAGGAAAACGGGGAGAACGTCGACTATTGAAGTTTCGGGTTTACAAAATCAGTCGACCGATTTCTAAATTATAGCCACGAAAGGAAAAAATCATGCAGCGCTTACTTATCATGGTGGCAGTAATTTTACTCAGCGGATGTTTAACAGCCCCGCCGCAAGAAGCCGCTAAGCCGACATTAATGCCCCGAGCCCAAAGCTATAAAGACTTGACGCACCTGCCCATGCCTACAGGTAAGATATTTGTCTCGGTATACAATATTCAGGATGAGACTGGCCAGTTTAAACCTTATCCGGCAAGTAACTTCTCAACCGCCGTCCCGCAAAGCGCCACGGCGATGCTTGTCACCGCATTGAAGGATTCTCGTTGGTTCGTCCCGCTGGAACGTCAGGGATTGCAGAACTTGCTTAACGAACGAAAAATCATTCGTGCGGCTCAGGAAAACGGCACAGTTGCCATTAATAACCGGATCCCTCTGCAGTCTCTGACCGCGGCAAACATCATGGTAGAAGGGTCAATTATTGGTTATGAAAGCAACGTTAAATCGGGTGGCGTTGGTGCGCGCTATTTCGGTATTGGCGCCGATACGCAGTACCAGCTCGACCAGATAGCGGTCAACCTGCGTGTGGTTAACGTTAGTACCGGTGAAATCCTCTCATCGGTGAATACCAGCAAAACTATCTTGTCTTATGAAGTGCAGGCTGGGGTATTCCGCTTCATTGACTACCAGCGACTGTTGGAAGGTGAAATTGGCTACACCTCTAACGAACCGGTTATGCTTTGTCTGATGTCAGCAATTGAAACCGGTGTTATCTTCCTGATTAATGACGGGATTGATCGCGGATTGTGGGATTTGCAGGATAAGAAACAAGTTGATAATGACATCCTGGTTAAATACCGCCATTTGTCGGTACCTCCGGAATCCTGAGTGGTCGATACAGCATAAAAAGCGTGAGGAAAACCCTCACGCTTTTTTTATTTACTGGTCAGCGTCGACGATAGCCGATTCTCACGACGAGATGCCAGCCACAATCCGCTGTTTTTCATCGCATAGCCGAATACCAGCCCCAGCGCCAGAGAAGGCACGACCAACTGCCAGTCACCCTGCCCTGCAAACGTTGCGCATGCGCCAATAAAGGTGCCCGGCACAAATGAAAGCAACCATTGCTTTGCCTGAATACACATGAGAAACGCGACAATTCCCGTCATGACATAACCAATAATGTCCATATGCGGGGCAAGCGCGCTACCGTTAATAATCACCAACGCCCACACCACACCGCTTAGCAGCGTACACGCCGAGATCCACAGCCCTTTCAGCCCACCCTGCGGACAGGCAAAATAGGCCGTGCAGCCCAGAAAGCCAGCCCAACTGAGTAAACCAAGAGATACGGCCACCCATCCCCAAATCCCAGAGAGAATGCCCGTTGTGATTGCAATTGAGAGAAGTATGTTCATGCCGCGTATCTTAGCAGAAAAACGGCATGGGAATGAGATCGTGCACACAATTCATGCAATGATGTAATTTGAGTTGCAGTTTAAAGTGATCTAAATCACATTTACTCTTCGGTATCTTCCTGCAATTCGTCCCACATCGCGCCAATGGCATCACGCGTTAACGGTGCCATGGTACGCCAGAACTGTGTGTTTGCATGCGCTTCAACTTTGCCAAGGAACGTGCCGCACCAGGGCAACAGGTATTCCACAAACAAGGTTTCGAGTGCTTCACTTTCATCTTCCGCAGACTGGTCTTCAAGCCATGAAGCCGCTAGCAACAGCGTGCCAATATGATCTGCAGGCGTATCTGCCAGCGGCATTCCGCGGGCAGAAAGAAATGCACGAACATCGGATTCTTTCGCCCCTTCTACCCAGGCGCTACGATAAGGCGGCACCGCACACTCGTCGCCGACAAACAGCGCGTTGTAATCCGCAGCCAACTGAGGCATATCGCAGCTTTTCTGCAGACGAGTGAGCAGTTCGTCCTGTTCCAGCGGCCAATTGGCGGACAGTTTACCTTCACTAATCAGGGTAAACAGAGGAACCAGTAAAGGGTCTTGCGGTTGGCGGTAAAACAGCGAGCCCAGTACACGACACAGGATAGAAAACTCGTTCATTGATATATTCCAGTTAGTAACAATTACAGTTCAGCAAATTCCGCGATCGGCTCCATGCCTCGCGATTCCAGAAACGCCAGCAGGCGTTTAGGTGTGACGTTTAAAATTCTGTCTTCCGGGAAATTTACATCATCCAGAATTTTACGGCATTCACCAAATTCTCCCAGTGTGAAAGCGGTATGTGAATCCGAGCCTAACGCCACCCAGCCCCCGGCATCACGCACCGCCGCTGCGACCGCGCGACAATTGTCCTCACTCCCCTTACGCGAATGCAAAAACGAGGAGTTATTGATTTCCAGCGCGACCTGGTATTTTGCCGCCGCCTGCGCAATCGCTGTGATATCCACGGGATATTTGGGATTCCCCGGATGGCTGATGATGTGCACGTGACCACTGGCCATCGTGGCTATCATTGCCTGGGTATTGGTGTCTTTATCGTGAGGTGCAAAAACCGGCTCATGGAAGCCCGCGATGATGAGATCCAGGGAGGTAAACATCGGACCTGAACAGTCGATTTCGCCTTCAATATTCTTAATATTCGCCTCGATACCGCGCAGGATCCCTACGCCATCGACGATACGAGGCCAAATGCGCATATTAATAAAGTGCCAGTGATGAGGCGCATCCGCCATGTCCGGTCCATGATCGGTTATGGCAAACAGCTTGATGCCTTTGCGATGGGCTTCAGCGATGTAATCACTTAAGGTGCTGTAGGCGTGGGTACTGGCGACGGTATGCATATGCAGGTCAACGGGATACATAACTCTCTCCTGTAGTCATTTTCCGTCAAGGATAGCAGGTATCGTCGCCATTTATTAGCTGAAACCCGGCACTTGCCGGGTTACCATCAATATCCCCGAACGCGATCGACCTGACCCGTTACGGATTTCCCACTTTCCAGGTCCAAAATCGTACGGGAGATGTAGTCCACCGCCTCTGCTGGGCGTGTTACCGCGGCGATATGCGGCGTCATTGCCACACGCGGATGTTTCCATAGCGGGCTGGTTTCCGGCAGCGGTTCACGGCTATAGACATCCAGCATGGCACCTTTCACTTTGCCGCTGTCCAGCGATGCCAGAAGATCGTCTTCATTGAGATGAACGCCGCGCGCCAGGTTGAGCACGTAAGCACCATCCTGCAATTGGCTGAGTAAATCAGCGTTAATAATGCCTACGGTTTCTGCCGTATTAGGCAGGAGGTTGATCAGCACGCGAGTTTGACTCAAAAACGCGCCCAGTTCCTCGGTACCGGCGAAGCTTTCCACACCAGACCAGGATTTACGCGTACGACTCCAGCAGCGTAGCGGGAACCCCCATGCTTGCAGACTTTCTGCAACTTTTGCGCCTAAAACACCAGCGCCCATGATCCCGACGCTAAACTCATCGCGGGTATATTCTGGCAACGGTTGCCATTTCGCCTGGTTTTTTAATGCCTGGTAGTCATCAAAGCGACGGAACCAGTGCAATACCTGACTAACCGCATATTCCTGCATTTGCAGGCCCATCCCCGTATCTTCCAGACGGAAAAGCGGGATCGACGCATCCAACATTTCCGGATGAGCGTTTAGTTTACTGAGAATAGAATCGACGCCCGCACCCAGCGCAAATACGGCTTTTAATTTTCGTCCGGCGAGCATTTCAACCGGAGGATGCCAGACCAGCGCGTAGTCAGCATGCGCATTATCACCAGCCTTCCACTCACGGACCCGCGCGCCGGGTATGGCCTTTGTCAGCGCATTAAGCCACCAGGTTGAATCGAATGTTGGGTGATAGAAAATTATATCCATAGCGTCTCCTGAACATTGTTATGCGGAACGTACTCGCACTTATAATCATCATTTTTCGAGGGAACATCAGAGTAGCAAATTTTAGGGTGCTGGCAAAAAAAACAATTCCCGCTTATTTAAGCTGCATATTGATTGAAGTTTGTGTAAATGCACGTTTTTTTCAAAAAGTTGATTGACGCCGGAGCGGTATTTCCCTAAATTAGCGCCCGTTCCGGTAGCACAGGGACAACAATATGGTGAGGTGTCCGAGTGGCTGAAGGAGCACGCCTGGAAAGTGTGTATACGGCAACGTATCGGGGGTTCGAATCCCCCCCTCACCGCCATATTCGAGAAAAAGCTCGTACGCAAGTACGGGCTTTTTTTTCGCATGTTGCACACCTGCGGGGGGATGAGAAGCCCCGACCGGGGGTCGACACAAAATTGCCGGGAGCAATTTTGAACAGCGCATGCGCTGGCCCCGTAGGGGCGAGGCCCAGGGATGGGCCGAGTAGCGGCGCAGCCAGTTGGACAGACTGAGAGTGCAGCGAACAGGCTGCCCGAAGGGCGAGCGAAGCGAGTCAATCCCCCCCTCACCGCCATATTCGAGAAAGAGCTCGTACGCAAGTACGGGCTTTTTTTTTCGCATGTGAGCCGTCTTGAATAGCGTTAACCTGTAGGTCTGATAAGCAACGTGCTATCAGGCATCATCCCCCGCCCCGTTGCACATTATCTAAACCACTCTTATGCTGTAACTACCGCTTTCTCAAGCAATCAGGAAAATAACAGCATGTTAAACATAGAAGGAACTTTGCTTGATGAGATCATGCCGCAGGCAGACGAAGCAGGATTTATTCCGTTGAAGGTTTTCTCGCGAAAAATCCTCAAACGTACACCGAATGAAATAAATACGTTTTTCGATCCTGACAGCCGATTCTACGAAGAGTATCAGCGAACGGTTATTTGCAACGTCAGGCATAACGTCACCATTAAAAAAACCTACGCCAGCAATGGGATCTTACGAAAAGAAACTACGGTAGGTGGGATTTATAAGGATGACCTGCTGACCTTTCTGGCACAAGCGCTAAAGAAAATAGACCAAAATAACCAGCTGTTTGACCAGGCCTGCGCCAACTACTGGAGCAGCAAAAGAAAGTAATTTGCTGACGTCAAATAACAAAGCCCGGTTTCCCGGGCCTTGAAGACGGAGTACTTATCAGTTGTAAGCATTGAGCGTCCGCTGACAGAGTGCCGAACGGACGCAATCGTCTTTATTGAAACGAACAATCCCAACCATATCATCTTCTTCGAAACGGGCCAGCGCATCGCTTAGCCCTGAGCGAACGTGGGCGGGTAGATCGCACTGGGTCACATCCCCGTTCACAATCACCGTCACATTCTCCCCGAGGCGAGTCAAAAACATCTTCATCTGCGCTGCAGTAACATTCTGAGCCTCGTCAAGAATGACCACTGCATTTTCAAATGTGCGTCCACGCATATAGGCGAATGGCGCGATTTCCACCTTACCAATCTCAGGCCGCAGGCAATATTGCATGAAGGAGGCGCCCAGACGTTTCACCAGCACGTCATACACTGGACGAAAATAAGGCGCAAACTTCTCGGAAACATCTCCAGGTAAGAAGCCGAGGTCTTCATCAGCTTGCAGAACTGGACGGGTTACAATGATCCTGTCCACGTCTTTGTGGATCAGGGCCTCTGCTGCTTTTGCCGCGCTGATCCAGGTTTTACCACACCCGGCTTCACCGGTAGCAAAGATCAGCTGTTTACTCTCGATAGCATTCAGGTACTGGGCCTGAGCTTCATTCCGCGCCGTGATTGGCGTGGCGTCGCGACTATCACGCGCCATACCAATCGCTTCTACGCCGCCCATCTGCACAAGCGAGGTGACCGATTCATCTTCACGTTGTTTATGACTACGCGAATCCCGCCTCAGCACACGTTTTGCTTCACGACGAGCTTTGATCACTGCTTTTTGTCTTCCCATGGATAGCACCTTGAGTTGTAGGTATACATCACACGCGCCGTTGGCGGCACGATTATGCGCACGAACATCTGAGGGTTGGCTTCCTTGTAAGCCATTGCTTGCTTTCGGATAAGACGCCACACACGGCTACGCGCACCGTACAAGGTGTCAGTTACGAAGATAAGAAGTGAAAGGGAGAGAGATTTAGCGGTGACGAGGTGGCTACCGGAAGAGAAACGTCCGCGTAACGTACTGCAGCTACTGTGAAAAATGTGTCCAATACAGGACTTTTCCATCGCGATCTCCATAGTGAACGACTATCACCGCCGGGAACTACCGCTGTTTCTTATAATTACATCATAATCTTTCGTTAATGCAACAATATTTTTACTTGTCGTTAACTTAAATTCTATCTAATCACCAAAGACAGTCTCTTGCAGAGAGATGACAGAATTATTTCAGTCTCGTACCGATCATAAAAAATAATTTGTTCATTCATACAGATGTCAGGAAAAGCCCCGCTGTACAACGGGGCGTAATCATCAGGCTTCGAGTAGAGACTGTCCCAGATATTGATCTGCGGTTTTGACACCCGGCAAAGCAAAGAAGTAGCCCCCACCAATTGGTTTGACATACTCTTCCAGCGCTTCACCGTTGAGGCGTTTCTGCACAGCCAAAAAGCCTTTTTCCAGATCGTGTTGATAGCAGACAAACAACAGTCCCATATCCAGTTGACCGGATGGGGTCACACCGAGCGAATAGCTGTAGCCACGGCGCATCATCAGGCTGGACTCGGCCTCTTTCGTGCGCGGATTCGCCAGGCGGATATGACTGTCGAGCGCAATCACCTCACCCTCGGGATCGCTGGCATAGTCAGGCACATCGTGCTCGTGCTGCATACCCAGCGGCGCGCCGGTGTGTTTATCTCGACCAAATATCGTTTGCTGCTCTTTCAGCGGCGTCCGATCCCAGAACTCGACGCGAAACTGAATGAGCCTGACGGCCTGATAACTACCACCTTGCGCCCAAACAGGTTCGCCCTGCCCGTGCGTAACCCACACCACGTCCTGCATCAACTTCGTATCCGTCGCGTCCGGATTCGCGGTGCCGTCCTTAAAGCCAAGCAAGTTGACCGGGGTCTCTTTGCCTTTGCTGCGCGCGGCATGGTCGGAAATAAACCCTTCACGTTTCCAGCGCACGCTAAGGAGATCGGGCGTATGTTTAATGATATCGCGTAGCGCATGGATAACGGTGTCCTGCGTGTTGGCACAAATCTGCAGCAGCAAATCACCATGGCACAGCGCCGCATCCAGCGAATCATTCGGGAAGCGGGTCATTTTTTGCAGCTTTTTCGGCATCTGCGATTTCAGGCCATAACGTTCATCAAATAGCGAGGCGCCGACTGACAACGTCATCGTCAGGTTGTCTGGCGCAATGTATGCGCCGAGGATACCGGAATCCATAGGGGGCAAACGCGGATTCGGCGTATCCGGCGCCGGCCCGCCCGTGGTCAGAAACGCAAATCGGGCGGTCAGCAAGCGGAACAAGCGTTCCAGATCAGCCTTATCGCTGGCGAGAACATCGAACGCCACCAGCATCATCGATGCCTGCTGCGGCGTCAGGATCCCTGCCTGATGCTGACCATAAAACGGCTGCGCTTCACTACGCGCATCGGGGGACAGCGTTCCCGGCGCACTTTGTGGTTTTTGCGCGTGGGCAACCGGACATCCACCCGCCAGCGCCAGCGCCCCACCCAGGGCGCCCATCCCTTTCAGTAAACGTCGGCGTGAAGGTTCGCTCACGCCGTTTTCATTATCTTGCTGCATTTTGCTTAATCCAGACCCAGAACACCGCGTAATTGCGACAAGTCTTCCGCCAGCGTCGTGATAGGCCCTTTCAGCGCATTGCGATCGGCGTCGGTCAGTTTGTCATAGGTTTCAAAACCGTCTTTGGTACGGTACTTGCTCAGAATGGTATCGACTTTTTTGAAGTTCGCATCCACCTTCGCCAACAGCTCAGCATTGGATTTTTGTAACTGAGGGCGCAGGAGATCGACGATTTTCTGCGCGCCATCGATATTGGCCTGGAAATCCCACAGATCGGTATGGCTGTAGCGATCCTCTTCTCCGCTGATTTTGCTGGCAGCGACTTCTTCAATCAGTCCTGCTGCCCCGCCAACCACTTTTGACGGTGGGAAGGCCAGTTCGCTAATACGCGTTTGCAGGTCAAGAACATCGCGGTTTAATTGGTCGGCATACTTGTCCATTCCTTTGGTGGTGTTGTCGCCGAACAACGCTTTCTCCAGGCGGTGGAAGCCGGTGAATTTAGGATCGGCGGCTTTTTGCTCATAATCATCTTCACGCGCATCGATGCTGCCGTCGAGATCGGAGAACAGTTCAGCAATCGGTTCAATACGCTCATAATGCTGACGGGTTGGCGCATACAGCGATTTCGCTTTTTCCAGATCGCCAGCTTTAATCGCATCGGTGAATGCTTTGGTGCCCGCAACCAGTTGTGCAGTTTCGGCTGTCACATAGGCTTTGTATTCGGTAATTGCGCCACTTAGGCTCAGCAGAGCATCGCCCTGCGCGGCATCCGCCGTTGCGCTACCTTTTACAATGAGTTTGCCTTTCGGGTTGGTCAACAGACCGCAGGTCATATCATATTCACCTGGCTGCAGGTTAGCTGTCATTTTCTGGCTAAAGCCCGGCGCAATGTTTTCACGTTCTTCAACCACCATAACCCCTTTAAGGATCTCCCACTCCAGCGCTTTCTGGCTGTGGTTCTGGATGATGAACTGCGTTTTCCCAGCGTTAACCGTGATCGTCATCGGCTCACACTGTTTGTCGTTAACCGTGACTTTCACCTGCGGAATATCGGCGGCTTGTGCAGAAAAAGCGGAGGCAAACAGCGCGGCAATACCCAACTGCAGCGCACTACGGCGAAAATTAAACGTCATGACCTATCCCTATAAATAAGTATGTTGTAACTAAGGAGTATTCTGCATCGCGTTTTTATCAGGGTGCGGTACGCGATGCCGTAGTGCCTGAACGCGGCGGCAGTGCAAACATAATCAATGCCGGAATCAGGTAGATAAACCAAATGGCGACTTCGCTGACGCTCGGCGCTTCCTGATAGCCGAAAATACCTTCCATCAATGTGCCAAACAGCGAATGCGTTGAAAGCACGCTGCTCATGTCAAACGCCACATCCTGAAAATGATTCCATAACCCGGCTTCGTGGAACGCACGGATGGCCCCAGCAGCAAGACCAGCGGCCACCAGCAAAATGAACAGGCTGGTCCATTTGAAGAATGCCCCGAGGTTGAGGCGAATGCCGCCGAGGTAAATCAGGTAACCCAGTACCACCGCGGTGGCCAGCCCCAGCATCGCACCTAACGGTGGCCAAATGCCTACATCTTGCTGGAATGCCGCCAGCAGGAAGAACACCGATTCCAGCCCTTCACGGGCAACGGCAAAAAAGACCATCATCACCAGCGCCCAGCCGTGATGATTGCCGCGTTGCAACGCGTTATCGACAGCCTGTTCAAGCTGGACTTTGACGTTGCGCGAAACTTTACGCATCCAGAACACCATCCAGGTGAGGATCACCACGGCAATGACCGCCACGATGCCTTCAAACAGCTCCTGTTCCTTTTGCGGAAATTCACCGGTGGTTTCATTGATGAAAACGCCTAACGCCAGGCATAACGCCGCCGCCAGCAGAACACCAATCCACATCACACCAATCCATCGACCACGCTGAGTCCGTTTCAGGTAGCTGGCAATCAGGCTGACTATCAGCGCGGCCTCTAACCCTTCGCGCAACATAATAAGAAATGGAACAAACATGCGAAGAACCCTTAAACGTTATTCTCAGTCAATTGATGAAAAGAAAAGTAAATTACAGTGATAGTGATTATCATTACAGTAAAGAAAAACTCAAGCAGAATGTTTTGAGAATGATGACTTAATGTAAACAGTTAGGCGGGTAACGATTAGGGCGGTTTTGCAGCGGGGACAAATAAAAAAGCCCGCACGCGGCGGGCTTAAGGAGCGAGGCGGATTACTCTGCCTGTAAACGCGATGGCGGAGCTGTGTGATAATGTGCATCAGCCTCGGCAAAACGTTGCTGCATAGCGGCTGAAGGCGCTTTACCCAACAGGCTGAAGACCACAATACCGATGCTGCCGAAAATAAAGCCCGGGATGATTTCATACAGACCCAACCAGGCAAACTGCTTCCAGACGATTACCGTCACCGCACCGATGAGCATCCCGGCCAGCGCGCCGTTACGCGTCATACGCGACCACATTACGGAGAACAGAACCACCGGACCAAACGCCGCGCCAAAGCCGGCCCAGGCGTAGCTTACCAGACCAAGCACACGGTTCTCCGGGTTCGCCGCCAGCGCGATAGACACCAGCGCCACAACCAGCACCATGATACGACCAATCCATACCAGCTCTTTCTGGCTGGCATTTTTACGCAGGAACGCTTTATACAAGTCTTCGGTGATTGCACTGGAGCACACCAGCAGCTGGCAGCTCAGGGTCGACATCACCGCTGCGAGGATCGCAGACAGCAGAATACCGGCAATCCACGGGTTGAACAGGATTTGCGCCAGTTCAATAAACACGCGTTCGGCGTTCTGGTTAACGGCACCGGCAAGCTGTGGGTTGTTGTTAAAGTAAGCGATACCAAAGAAGCCAACGGCAACTGCACCTGCCAGACACAGGATCATCCAGGTCATACTGATGCGGCGGGCATGAACAATGCTATGGTGAGAATCAGCCGCCATAAAGCGCGCCAGAATATGCGGCTGACCGAAGTAGCCCAGACCCCAGCCCATCAGGGAAATAATGGCAACAAAATTCAGCCCTTTGAACATGTCCACGTTCTCAATGCTCTTTTGTTTAATCACTTCCAGCGAATCGTCAAACCCACCCACGCCAATGACTACCATCACCGGCGTCAGGATCAGGGCGAAGATCATCAGGCTGGCCTGGACGGTATCGGTCCAGCTTACCGCCAGGAAACCACCGATAAAGGTATAAATAATCGTCGCGGCCGCCCCTGCCCACAGCGCTGTTTCGTAACTCATGCCAAAGGTGCTTTCAAACAGACGCGCCCCTGCCACAATACCGGAAGCACAATAGATGGTGAAAAACAGCAGAATAACCAGCGCGGAGATAATACGCAGAATACGGCTTTTATCTTCAAAGCGACCGGTAAAGTAATCCGGTAACGTCAGCGCATTGTTATTGTATTCGGTATGCACGCGTAAACGTCCGGCCACCAGTTTCCAGTTGATCCACGCGCCCAAAATAAGGCCAATAGCGATCCAGCTTTCTGAAATCCCCGACAGGAAAATCGCGCCAGGCAGCCCCATCAGCAACCAGCCGCTCATGTCAGATGCCCCGGCGGATAACGCGGTCACGAATGGACCCAGACTGCGTCCACCCAGAATGTAATCGTCAAAGTTTTTGGTTGAACGCCATGCAATAAACCCTATCAATATCATGCCGAAAATATAGACACAGAATGTCACTAACATCGGTGTGCTAATAGCCATCAAAACTCTCCAAAATTATGTATCAGCAATGCCGTGGCTTGCCGTTTTATTACCCTGCCGGAACGTGGCAAAGATATCTATGTTTACCAGGGCGACCGTATCCTGCCGGAAGCGATGGTCATTCACAATCGATTTAACACACCATTTACATCAAATTTAATCCAGAGTAGATAGCATTTTTCTGTAGGTTGCACTCTCTCACACTTTTTTCGGTTGCACCTTTTAAAAGTGTTAACTACCGCAGAGAAAAAGATTCGGCAACTTTTATAGCCCCCGTCAAAACACTCACGTTTATTAACATTTCATTCATTTCCAAGCTTGCAAACCAAGTCACATTTAACACGGTTGCACAAAGTTGCAACATAGTGGATATTTCTCGGTAACTATCAGACCCGTATTTCAGTACAACAGGAGTAAACGGCATGGGAACCACCACGATGGGGGTTAAGCTGGATGACGCCACTCGCGAGCGTATTAAAACAGCAGCATCACGAATCGATCGCACGCCACATTGGCTGATCAAACAAGCCATTTTTAATTATCTCGAAAGACTGGAAAATGACGACGCGCTTCCTGAACTACCGGCCCTGCTGGCGGGTGCTGCGAATGAGGGCGATGAGTCGACCACGTTGCAAAATGAAGCGCATCAGCCTTTCCTGGAATTTGCCGAACAGATCCTGCCGCAGTCAGTTTCTCGCGCGGCAATCACTGCCGCATACCGCCGCGCCGAAACCGACGCCGTACCGATGCTGATGGAGCAGGCTCGTCTGCCGCAGCCCATCGCCGAGCAGGCGCATAAGCTGGCATACGATCTGGCAGACAAACTGCGTAACCAGAAGACCGCTAGCGGTCGCGCCGGGATGGTACAAGGTTTATTGCAGGAATTCTCCCTTTCTTCACAGGAAGGCGTCGCGCTGATGTGTCTGGCCGAAGCCTTGCTGCGTATTCCAGATAAAGCGACCCGCGATGCGTTAATCCGCGACAAGATCAGCAACGGTAACTGGCAGTCGCACATTGGCCGCAGCCCGTCTCTGTTCGTCAACGCGGCGACCTGGGGGCTGTTGTTTACCGGTCGTCTGGTTTCTACGCATAACGAAGCCAGCCTCTCACGCTCACTCAACCGTATTATCGGCAAGAGCGGTGAGCCGCTGGTGCGTAAAGGCGTCGACATGGCCATGCGCTTGATGGGCGAGCAGTTTGTCACCGGGGAGACCATCGCTGAAGCGCTGGCTAACGCGCGTAAACTGGAAGAAAAAGGCTTCCGTTACTCCTATGACATGCTGGGCGAAGCGGCCCTGACCGCCGCCGATGCACAGGCTTATATGGTTTCGTACCAGCAGGCGATCCATGCCATTGGTAAGGCCTCTAACGGGCGCGGTATCTACGAAGGGCCAGGCATTTCTATCAAGCTGTCGGCACTGCATCCGCGTTACAGCCGTGCGCAGTATGATCGCGTAATGGATGAACTCTATCCTCGTCTGAAATCGCTTACTCTGCTGGCACGTCAGTACGACATCGGCATTAATATCGACGCCGAAGAGGCTGACCGACTGGAGATCTCCCTCGATCTGCTGGAAAAACTGTGCTTTGAACCCGAACTGGCAGGCTGGAACGGGATCGGTTTTGTTATCCAGGCCTACCAGAAGCGCTGCCCGTATGTTATCGACTATCTGATTGACCTCGCCACGCGCAGCCGCCGCCGCCTGATGATCCGTCTGGTTAAGGGCGCCTACTGGGATAGCGAAATTAAACGTGCCCAGATGGACGGTCTGGAAGGTTATCCGGTCTACACCCGTAAGGTGTACACCGACGTTTCCTACCTGGCCTGTGCGAAAAAACTGCTTGCCGTACCGAATCTGATCTACCCGCAGTTCGCCACCCACAACGCCCATACGCTGGCGGCGATTTATCAGTTAGCCGGTCAAAACTACTATCCGGGTCAGTACGAGTTCCAGTGCCTGCACGGCATGGGCGAACCGCTGTATGAGCAGGTCACCGGCAAAGTTGCGGATGGCAAACTGAATCGTCCATGCCGCATTTATGCACCGGTCGGCACGCACGAAACGCTGCTGGCTTACCTGGTGCGTCGTCTGCTGGAAAACGGCGCCAACACCTCGTTCGTCAACCGCATTGCCGACACGACCCTGCCGCTGGATGAACTGGTTGCCGATCCGGTCGAGGCTGTTGAAAAACTGGCGCAGCAAGAAGGTCAGGCCGGTCTGCCGCATCCGAAGATTGCCCTGCCGCTTGACCTGTACGGTAAAGGCCGCGAAAACTCAGGCGGGCTGGATTTAGCTAACGAACATCGTCTGGCCTCGCTGTCCTCTGCCCTGCTCAACAGCGCGCTACAAAAATGGCACGCTAAACCCATTCTGGAGCACCCGGTTGCTGACGGCGAAATGACGCCAGTCGTTAACCCAGCCGAGCCGAAAGACATTGTCGGTTACGTGCGCGAGGCGACTTATGCTGAAGTGGAACAGGCGTTACAGAACGCAGCGAATAACGCGCCGATCTGGTTCGCCACACCTCCACAAGAGCGCGCCGCCATTTTGCATCGTGCCGCCGTTCTGATGGAAGGTCAGATGCAGCAGCTGATTGGCATCCTGGTACGCGAAGCGGGTAAAACCTTCAGCAACGCCATTGCGGAAGTGCGCGAAGCGGTAGACTTCCTGCATTATTATGCCGGTCAGGTTCGCGATGATTTCGATAATGAAACCCATCGACCGTTAGGACCCGTGGTTTGTATCAGCCCATGGAACTTCCCGCTGGCCATTTTCACCGGGCAGATTGCCGCCGCGCTGGCGGCGGGTAACAGCGTGCTGGCGAAACCGGCGGAACAAACCCCGTTAATTGCCGCCCAGGGCATCGCTATTTTGCTCGAAGCGGGTGTACCGCCGGGCGTGGTGCAACTGTTGCCTGGTCAGGGTGAAACCGTCGGGGCGCAGCTCACTTCCGATGAGCGCGTACGCGGCGTCATGTTTACCGGCTCAACGGAAGTCGCCACGCTGTTGCAACGCAATATTGCCACCCGCCTTGATGCTCAGGGGCGTCCAATCCCGCTTATCGCCGAAACCGGTGGGATGAACGCAATGATTGTCGACTCCTCCGCGTTGACGGAACAGGTCGTGGTCGACGTTCTGGCTTCAGCGTTTGACAGCGCCGGACAGCGCTGCTCCGCGCTGCGCGTCCTGTGTCTGCAGGATGATGTAGCCGACCATACGCTGAAAATGCTGCGCGGCGCGATGGCGGAATGTCGCATGGGTAATCCAGGTCGCCTGACCACCGATATTGGGCCGGTAATTGATGAAGAAGCCAAAACCAATATTGAACGCCATATTCAGGCCATGCGCGCCAAAGGACGCCCGGTGTTTCAGGCCGTGCGCGAAAACAGCGACGATGCGCGTGAATGGCAAACCGGTACATTTATTGCTCCGACGTTGATCGAGCTGGAAAGCTTCGACGAATTACAAAAAGAGGTGTTTGGTCCGGTACTGCACGTCGTGCGCTACACCCGTAACAATCTGGGCAACCTGATTGAGCAAATTAATGCCTCCGGCTACGGCCTGACGCTGGGCGTACACACCCGTATCGATGAAACCATCGCCCAGGTCACAGGATCGGCACACGTGGGGAACCTGTACGTTAACCGCAATATGGTCGGTGCCGTTGTCGGCGTTCAGCCATTCGGTGGCGAAGGCTTGTCTGGTACCGGGCCAAAAGCAGGTGGACCGCTGTATCTGTATCGCCTGCTGGCTAACCGCCCGGAAAATGCGTTAGGCATTACGCTTGCCCGTCAGGATGCAGACTACCCGGTCGATGCGCAGCTTAAAGCTGCACTCGTTCAGCCGCTGGAAGCACTCAGCGAATGGGCAACCGATCGACCCTCGCTGCATGCGCTCTGCCAGCAGTTTGGCGAACTGGCGCAGGCCGGTACTCAGCGTCTGCTGCCTGGACCCACTGGCGAGCGCAATACCTGGACGCTGTTGCCGCGTGAACGCGTACTGTGTATCGCCGATGATGAACAGGACGCGCTGGTACAGGTTGCCGCTGTGGCTTCCGTTGGTAGCTTAATCCTGTGGCCAGATGATGCGTTCCATCGTGAACTGGCAAAACGTCTGCCAGCCGCCGTCTCCGGGCGCATTCAGTTTGCCAAAGCGGACAACATTACCACGCAGCCGTTTGATGCCGTTATTTTCCACGGCGATTCCGATCAACTGCGTTCACTGTGCGAAGCGGTAGCTGCCCGCGAAGGGGCGATTGTATCAGTCCAGGGTTTTGCCCGTGGCGAAAGCAATATTCTGCTGGAGAGGCTGTACATTGAACGCTCTCTGAGCGTCAATACCGCCGCTGCCGGGGGGAACGCCAGCCTGATGACAATCGGCTAAGGTTGTGGTTAATTAAGGCTCTGGTAACGGGGCCTTTTTTTATGGAACCAGAGGGAAGCATGAAACGAATCGTACTGACATGTGCAGCGCTGCTGTTGAGCGGCCAGGCGCTGGCGGATGACTGCGCCAACGCGAACACTCAGATTGAGATGAACACCTGTGCGGCAGAGCAGTTTAAGGCGGCCGACACCAAACTTAATGACACTTATCAGAATGCGCTTAAGCGCGCCGCCCCAACCCAGCGCGATTTACTGAAAAAAGCGCAAATCTCATGGATAACCCTGCGCGATGCGGACTGCGCGTTAATCAGTTCCGGCACCGAAGGCGGTAGCGCCCAGGCGATGATTTCCAGCCAGTGTCTGACGGATAAAACCAACGAGCGTGAAGCGTTTCTCGCCTCGCTCTTACAGTGCGAAGAGGGCGATTTAAGCTGTCCGTTACCGCCAGCCAGTTAACGCACGCGGATCCCTTCAATAATCATCCGCTGCACGCTCTCCACCGTTTGGTTAAAAAAGGCTTCATCACGCAGCGTTGCGCCCGTTACCGCCTCAACCTGTGGGGCAAAGTCGGCGTAGTGCTGGGTTGAAGCCCAAATCATAAAAATCAGATGATGCGGATCGACCGGAGCCAGTTTCCCACTTTTGATCCAACCGGCAATCAGCGCCGATTTCTCATCAATTAGCGTTTTGAGATCGCCCGTTAATTCAGCCATCAATAAAGGCGCACCTGCCAGCATCTCCATACAAAATAGCCGTGAAGCCTGAGGGTAATCGCGCGACACTTCCAGCTTAAGGCGAATGTATTCTTTAATGGCCGCTAGCGGCGCAAAGTCTTCGCGAAAAGCCTTCAACGGAGCCAGCCAGACGTCGAGGATTTGCCGCAAAACGGCAATATAGAGCACCTCTTTTGACGGGTAGTAATAAAGCAGATTCGTTTTTGACACACCCGCCTGCTCAGCGACCTGTTCGAGACGCGTGCCGTGGATCCCATATTGGGAGAAGATATTTAATGCCGCGGTTAATATGGCCTGGCGTTTTGCACTGACGGCCTGCGAGCGCTTACCTGTTTTTTTCTCTGCGCGTTGGACCATGCGCCCTCTCCTTCTTGTGAGGGCGTCAGCATACCAAATCACGCGGTGAATGGTTAAATTAAAGCGACTCCGGCGGCGCCTCTTGCACTACCCCTTTTTTCTTTTTGAACTTCAGTTCGCTGACCAGCACGCCAACAATAATGAATGCTGCGCCGAGCAAAGCCAGTAGCGGTAAGCGTTCCCCCGCCAGGCGACCAAAGATCCCCGCCCACACCGGCTCACCGGTATAAATGACCGTCGCGCGCGTCGGCGAAACGCTGCGCTGTGCCCAGTTCATGGTGACCTGAATAATCGCACTGAAAATCCCCAACCCCAGCGCCACCACCAGCAATCCCGTAGACATCGGCGGCACGGACTCTCCTGCTGGGGCCATGGCAATAAATGCCACTATCGAAGCGGTTGCCAGTTGTACCACCGTTACCCGCCGCACATCCACTTTTCCCGCCCACGCGCTAATCAGGATAATTTCTGCCGCAATCGCCACCGCGCCGGCGAGTGTGATCCACTCGCCTTCACCTAAAGCCAGCAAATTGCCTCCCGGTCCGGCGAGAAAAATCAACCCGATAAAGGCCAGCACAATGCCGACACACGGCATCAGGCCGGGCATACGCCCCAGACATAGCCATTGTAAAAGCGGGACCAACGGCACATACATCGCGGTAATAAACGCCGATTTACTGCTGGGAATAAACTGTAGCCCCCAGGTTTGCAGACTATAACCCAACGCAATTGCGATACCGATCGCAACGCCTGCTTTGACTTCCAGCCACGTCAGTTTATGCAATGTGCGTAGTGACAAAAGCGCGACCGCCAGCGCAGCGGTGGCAAAACGCACGCCGACAAAGAAAAAAGGTCCGCTCAGGGTAACGGCATATTGCACGGCCAAAAACGTGCCACCCCAGAACATAGTGATCACAATGAGGATCGCTTCCTGAGGTTTAACAGAGAAGGAATAACGAGAAAGTAATGACATGAGACACCCGATTAACTGAATGTCGTTAGTCTGCGTTGCGTTTTGTTACAGTTCAACCTTGCAGACAAAAAAAACCGCCGGAAGAAACCGGCGGCGGTGGGTGGCTACGTAACGTCTGACTCTGATCTTCAGCCGTCACGGCATATCTGACAGCTAGCCCGGCAATTACGATTTGTTGTTGCCGTGGCTATTTTTGCCCCCTTTTTTGCCTGCCTCTGAAGCGCGTTGCGGGTCATTCTTAAAATTGCCCCCGCTGTGCTGGCCACCTTTTCGACCTGCTTCTGATGCTCTTTCGCGATCTTCCGCAAAGTTGCCGGAACCGCCTCGATGGTTTGCCATTACTGACCTCCGTCATTGATTAGACATCATATTGCATAGGTACTGAGGAGTGATACCTCACGCAGCGTTACGGGCGATACCCTGAAAATAACTGCGTGGGATTAAGCATAGTGAAGCGTGGCCTGAGCAGCCGCTAACTGTAATATCCTGCAACAGGATTGGCGGTGATAGAGAAATAATCACAGCGAGAAATCAATAAGTCTTTCTTATGACTACCAAATTCCACCCGGTTAAATATGTATCATTTTGCAACAAGAGAAGTTGTTATAAAAATTGTTATAAATCAAAGAAGTGATTGTGAAATTTGCACTCCTGACAGTACGTCATATCTTTAAAGGTAGGTAGCGAGTCGCTACGGACACGGTTAACTCGAGGAGTAGTGTAAAATGGCAAAAGTTCTGGTGCTTTATTATTCCATGTACGGACACATTGAAACTATGGCCCATGCAGTCGCAGAAGGCGCAGATAAGGTAGATGGCGCGGAAGTGATTATTAAGCGCGTACCAGAGACCATGCAGCCGGAGATTTTCCTCAAAGCTGGCGGCAAAACACAAAACGCACCAGTCGCAACCCCGCAAGAACTGGCAGATTACGATGCCATTATTTTTGGTACCCCCACACGCTTTGGCAATATGTCCGGTCAGATGCGCACCTTCCTCGACCAGACTGGCGGGCTGTGGGCTTCAGGCGGCCTGTACGGCAAACTCGCCAGCGTATTCAGCTCGACAGGAACCGGCGGCGGTCAGGAACAAACCATTACATCAACCTGGACTACGCTTGCTCACCATGGGATGGTGATTGTGCCTATCGGTTACGCGGCGCAAGAGCTGTTTGATGTTTCTCAAGTTCGCGGTGGTACCCCTTATGGCGCAACCACCATCGCCGGAGGCGACGGCTCACGCCAGCCAAGTCAGGAAGAATTATCTATCGCCCGCTATCAGGGTGAATATGTCGCAGGTCTGGCAGTAAAACTCAACGGCTAATCTTCAACAGGAGGATTCGAATGCCAACTCAAGAAGCGAAAGCCCATCGCGTCGGCGAATGGGCAAGTCTGCGCAATACATCGCCGGAAATAGCCGAAGCCATTTTTGAAGTCGCGCATTATGACGAGAAACTGGCGGAAAAAATTTGGGAAGAAGGTAGCGACGAGGTGCTCATCAAAGCCTTTAAGAAAACAGACAAAGATTCGCTCTTTTGGGGTGAACAGACTATCGAACGCAAAAACGTCTAGCGCTCAGACTCCCCCGCGAACACGGGGGAGTTTTTCTTTTACTTAGCCGCCTCATTCAACACGCTGTCGAACTTATCTATCGGGCAAAAGCCATCCGCATCTATCGGACACCCTTTCAGCTCCAGCGTTACACGCTGCGCCGGGGATTTCAGGGTCAGAACGTCAGCATTACGCAACTGCTGCGAGCTCTGATACACATACTCGATTTTCATCAGATCACGATTCGCGTTGCTGTCATGCCAGCGCTGGAAGACAATCTTCCCGCCAATCGGCGTACGCTCGTTCTGATCGTGAAGCTGGTACGGTTTGAAATCCAGCGCGGTGAGCAGCGATGCGATGTTTGAGTCATGCCCCACCAGCACGGTTATTTTTGGCACTTTTACGCGTTCAGTAACCAGCGCATTATCAATATACTTCACCAGCGGTTTGGCGACGTTCTGCGCCACTTCCGGGGAGGTGAACAGGCTGTCCTGATAGCCATTTTTCAGCTTCGACAGAACCTTCCACTGTTGATCGGATTTAATCTCGCCCCAGGCGACCTTGTCCATCGGGAAGCCTTCGTAATATTGCAGCGTGAAGGCATCAACCAGCGAATTCCCGACCTTCAGCGGCCCCGAAACCCCAGGCTCCTGCTGATATTTCGCGCTAAACGTATCTTTGGCATCGGTCAGGGAACACTGCTGTTTTTCTTTGCAGGACGGAGAGTCTTTGTAGTCGGTCATTTGCTCAAGCAACTGATAGCTGTCGTTGAGCTGCATTTGGCTACGCTCTTTCTCCATTGCCTGAACCGCCTGCTGGCTGAAGGCGGCGGAATCATCGGTGATCACCGGGTTAAAGGTGGGATCCATGGTGCCCATTTTTTCCTGATGATGGACCGGGACGTCGCAACCCGGGAAAGCACCGGTGACAAAGAACTGCGCCGTCGCGACGGTACGCTGCAGGCTGTTAGCATAGGTATAGACCGTACCCGGCGCCGGACATTCGCCCGATTTCACCATCCCCTGCTCTGCCAGCCACTCTCGCATATAGTGGCCCATATAGATTTCCAGCACGCCGCCTTTGGTGGTGAGTTGTCCGCCGGGGACATCCCATTCTGGCCATTGTTTGGGGGTGGACTGCTCAAGAACACTGCCATTATTGGCTAAAGGTGCGCGTAAGTTATGCCGACTCATCATCAATACTTGCTGAAGCTGATAGCCTTCCGGCGCGGTCTGCGCCTGCGCGGCGGTTGACATTAATACAGCCCCTGCCACGGCTGCGGCGATTAACGATTTATTCATCCCTACGACCTCTTGTTGTTATCAATCACAACAGAGTGTGACAGAAATATGACATATTTCCCGGAACGCTTTCGCAAAACGAACCATCTACGGTGTCGTTTTAATACCGAACTCGGTTTCTAATTTGCGAATGCCAAGCGGGGTGAAGGTGACGCGGCGACCACTCAGCTCCGTTTTTATCCATCGTTTTTCAATCAGCCAGCGTAGCAGCGATGCGCCAAGCACGCCGCCGGGATGGTAACGTCGTTCACTCCAGTCCAGACAACCACAGGTTAATTTCCGCCGCGATGCGCTCGCAGCCAGGACAATCCCCATTTGTGCCAGTTTTTCCTGCCCAAGAGAGGTCAGCGTTTCACCATCCGGCGTTAACCACTGACGGGAAACCAGCGTATCGAACAGCCTCACCGCCACCTCGCCAGCGAGATGATCGTAGCAGGTTCGGGCATGTCGTAAGCCTGCCGGCGTCGTGATTTTTCGTGGCGTTGATGTAGCCCACGCCACGCCCATCAGACGCTCCAGCAGTTCAGCGATATCGGAGCCTGCAAGGCGAAAATAACGATGCCTGCCCTGCGCGAGCGCCACAACAAAACGTTGTTCGCACAGACGCGCCAGATGCGCACTGGCGGTCGACGCTGACACATCCGCCACTGCGCTGAGCTCGGTCGCGGTCCAGGCGCGGCCATCCATCAGGGCGCACAACATTCGCGAGCGCGATTTATCGGCCATCGCCGCCGCGGTGAGCGCCATTCGCGACTCCAGAGCGCCCTCTTCCTCACTTAACATCACTGATGCCATAGCGACCTCTTTGACCCTGAATGTCTGAATTAACGATGCCATGAATGCGTTCTAAAGTCACCGCACAGGTCACACCGCACGCAGCATCATCTCGATACCCAACCCGACCAAACAAAACAGAAAACAACGTTTAAACACGAGCGGAGAAATAACCCGTCGTACACGGGTTCCTAACCACTGACCAATCAGCGCAGGAACAATGGCCAAAGCCGATATGCTCAACGACTGTACGGGCAGCGCATTGTGCCACCACAGACCAAGCGCCAAAGCCAATGTCGAAAACGTAAAAGAGATCCCGAGCGCCTGAACCAGTTCATCCTTCTCAAAACCCAATGACTGGATCCAGGGCACGGCGGGCATCACAAATACACCGGTTCCGCCAGTCAATAAGCCAGTAACAAATCCTATGACGAGGGAGTACGGTTTTTCATGCTGCGGAGCCACTGCGATTTTCTTTCCGGCCAGCGTCCAGATAGCGTAAGCCACCAGCGCCACGCCGAGCGCAAACTGGGTACGGGTGGTATCGCCGCCGGTAATCCAGGCACTGGCAAGCAGTGTCGCCACCACCACCGTCAATAACATTGGCCACAGTCGTTTGACTAATTGACGCGTATTTCCGCCACCGCCAAACTGAAACAGATTGCTAATCAGCGAAGGCAACAGCAGCATGGCCGCCGCCGCAACCGGCGAAATAAGCGATCCGAGGATCCCCATAGCCACGGTGGGCAATCCCATACCAGTGACGCCTTTTACCATCCCGGCGAGGACAAACGTGGCGGCAATCATCATCACCAGAGCGGGCCCAAACGCTAACGAACTCGTCATGTTGCACTTTCCTGAAAAAGAGAAGATGACCCATTCTGGACGTTAATCGCGGTGCTCGCTTCGCCAGGCAACGAAATATGTCTTCCCTCTTACGGGTAATAATATAAAAAATGCCGGGTTTCCCCGGCACATTATCAGAACGTTTTTGCCCACCACAGCCGCAGCTTCATGCCCCAGTAGCTGGTCCAGCCGCTGGTTGTTGACACCACCCGACCTTGTGACACTACCACCAGCGTGGGCGTGACGCTAATCGCCCAACTGCGGGAGATTACCCCGTTCGCATCATTAATGACCGGAAAGTCCACGCCTTTACGCGACAGCCAACGAGACACCTCAGCTTCACTGCCGGAGCGTAACGCAATGGTCATCACGTTTTCCCCTTCCGAACGCAGCCTGGCGACTTCCGGCGTCGTGAAGCGGCAAACGCCGCACCAGCTCGCCCAGAAATAAAGCAGCACCGGCTCGTCTTTGCTGAGCGCCGCCAGCGTGACGGTTTCACCATCCAGCTTTTGCAAAGGCGTGCTGTCAAAAGAGCCAGGGAGCTGCGGCGCGCGCCAGACATCCATCAGCAGCATCGCCCCTGCCAACAGCGCCAGTAAGATCAGCCCTTCGCGCAGCCAGCGGCGCAGTTTACTGAGCATTGGCCGCCGCCAGCTTTTCTTTGACCACTTCCTCAAGGGTTTCCCACGGCACCGCACCGGGAATAAGCTCATCACCAATAATCGTTGCGGGGGTGCCCTGCACGCCCACCAGTCGCGCCAGTTGCAGGTTAGTGCTTAGCGTTTCAGCACTTTGGGCATCCAGCGTCACCGGACTGGCTCCCGATTTTTCCTGCGCCTGTTTGATACTGACGTCGGTATGGTAACCCTTTTTCTGCATCAGTTTTTCATGTAGCGCCAGAAACTGCTGCGGATGCTCAAGCCAGGTAGTCAGCACGGTCCGCGCCGCCAGTTCCGAACTTTCCCCTTTAAACGGCAGCGGTTTAATCACTACCGCCACGTCAGGATATTTCTGCACAATTTTTTCCAGCATGGGATCCAGTTGCTTACAGTACGGGCAGTTGTAATCGGTGAAGTTTATCAGGGTCAGTTTCGCCTGCTTAGCGCCAATCCGCGGGCTGTTGGGATCGTTAAACAGGGCCTCCTGGATTAATGCTTCAATTTGCTTTTCCTGTTCCGGGGTAAACGGTGCAGGTTCTTTCGCTACGCTGACGGCAGAAAACAGGGTTAACAGCAGAACAATCATTATTTTCATGGGGTTACTCCTTTGGCGTCGGTCAACGTTTGCAATACCGCATCGCGGGTCAACAACGTTGGTAACGCCTGGCCTTCCGGCAGACCGGGGCCATAAATTTGGTTATACGGCACAGCAACCTGGCCGCGTTTTTTCAGAAATTCGGTGATGGCTTCAGAAGGGAGCGTCCAGTCGCCGCGCAGCGCCACTACATCCGGCTGTTGCAAAGCGGCCTGTACGTCATCTTTATGCAACACGTTGTATTTGTTGACCTTACAAGTGATGCACCAGTCGGCAGTGACGTCAATGAACACACGCTTATGTTGCGCCAACGCATCCTCAATCGCCTGCTCGCTAAGCGGTTGCCAGTTCACGCTTTCTTTAGCGCTAGCGTGTCCGGCCAGCCCTAAATGTGGGAGCAGCAACGTCGCAAGCCAGATAGCCGAACCCAGCATCATGACACCGAGAAGACGCCGCAAACTATTCATCCAGCGTCCCGGACGCGGCAAACGCAGCGCCAGACCGGGACGCAGAGCCACCAGCAGCCACGGCAAGCTCATCCCCAGGCCAAGTGCGATAAACAGTCCCCACAACGTTGGTAACGAAGCGGTCAATGCCACCGCTACCGCTGTTCCCAGAAACGGGGCGCTGCACGGCGTGGCGAGCAGGGTCGCAAATGCGCCTTGCCAGAAATGTCCCGACAAGCCGTTGCCACCGCGAGTCGCCAGCGTGGTGGTCATCGCCGAAGGCAGGCGGAATTCAAACCACCCGAACAGGCTGGCGCTGAATGTCAGCATCACCACGACCATGACGCCAATGAACCACGGGTTCTGAAACTGGATCCCCCAACCCAGCGCCTGATTGGTTAAACGTAGCACTGTCATCAATAACGCCAGGGCCATAAAGGAGACCAGGATCCCGGCTACCGATGCGAGGAATTGACGGCGGATCTGGCGACGGCTTTTTTCCTCAACCAGCAAAATAGAGCCCAGTTTCATGCCGAGAACCGGTAACACACAGGGCATCAGGTTGAGGATTAAACCGCCCAGCAGCGCCATTAGCACCACCTGCCACAATGGGAGTGAGGCGTTCTCAATAACCGGGGCTTCGCCAATCGCAAGACGACTTTCCTGGGCAACACCGTTATCTGCCAGCACCAGCGTGACCGACTTACCGCGTAAATCCGGCGCGCCTTCCCCCCAACCGTCATGAACGGGTACCGTGGCGCGTAACGTCTCACCTGCGACGTGAATTTGCGGCATGCCAAAATCAGCATCATTAACGGCGTCAAGATACAGCCCTGGCGCAGTCCATCCTCCCGCGCGGTGAGCCTCGACGACCAGCTCGCCGGCCCGTGCGCCAGCGCGCAGAGTATCGGTCAGGCCGCTGGCAAGCGGGATCTGCCCCATTGCCTGAGCATAGTCATGCGCAAAAGTCGGGTCCTGGGTCGTGGAGGTCACGGAAAAAGGAAAATCCGTCAACAGGCAAACGTTGCTACAGGTGGATAGCGTCAAAACACCGCTAAGCGTGGCGGGCAATCTGCCGCGCACAACCATCGGGAACGTCACATTATCGTGATAGCCCTGGGTCGTGATATTAGCGACCTCAAAGCGTGCGGGGGTTGGCCAGAACCAGTCGACCGCAGGCATTTCCCCTTGCCAGGCGATAGATGGCGCGACGCCTCCCTCGCCCGGCGAACGCCAGTAGGTTTTCCAGCCGTCCTGCAGTTTAACATCCAGCAACAGACGAGTTTCGCCGCCTGAGGACGTATCAGCGCGTAACCGCACGCTGGCGTGATCGTTATCGGGTGAACGCAGCCAGCCGGGTTCAGCCGCCCAGGATACGGGCAGCCATAGCAATAACAGACAGAGCAGCGCCTGCCTGAAAACAGTCATCATATATTTTCTCCGTGAATAATTATCTAACAGTCAGCAACGGCTGTTCTGTCATTCACGGAAGACGCAAAATCGCAGATGTACCCTTAGCGTAGGCGGCGAGATGGCTCGCGGTGGGAAAAAAGGCAGACGAAACGCCCGCACTGGCGCCAGCAGCGACAGCAGCAGACACAGCACCAGAATAGCGCCTTCGAACAGTACCGGGGGCGCCGCCAGTAATGATTTCGCGCTCAGTTCACAAGGGGTAACGGACGAGGCCTCATCGGTCTGCGCTTGTGCGCTTACGACCACGCTTGTGGCAACGGTGTCCATCTGCAACGCGTGCAGGCCCGCCATGCGTTGTGCGGTACAAACCATCACCACAACGCATGCCAGACAGAGGAACCACCATCCCATCCGTTGACGTTTCGCCATTATACCCTCACTGATTGATGCGAGTTATCTTAACCACTCACCAGGTTTTGGCAACCTTTGCGCTGTAAAGTTATGTCCTGTCATCAGCAGGATATACCGCGATTTCAATCAGATTGAGATCGGGATCTCTGACATAAACCGAGCGAATCGGTCCCATCGCACCGGTTCGTGCAACCGGTCCCTCAACAATATCGACCCCGTGCGTTTGAAACGTGGTTATCACCTCTTCCAGCGCACGTGTGGTGATAAAACACAAATCCAGCGCCCCCGGCGTTGGCGCGTAAGCTTTGGGTTCAAACTCTTTTCCCCGAATGTGGAGGTTAATTTTCTGATTGCCAAAGACGAAGGCTTTCCGCCCTTGCGCGAAGGTTTCCAGCCTCATCCCTAAAAGTTCGACATAAAAATGAACGCATGCCTCTTCATTATTGGAGGTCAATACCAGATGATCCAGGTGGTCAATCATAGCGATATCCATTTTGGTTGCCCATCACTGACACCTACCCTATTCATTCAAACGCTACAAGAAAAAGAAAATCTAACGGCTGCGTTGACAGAACATAGCGCAACGCGTTGCGGCTCACGTTTTATAAATCAAATGATAATTAATCATATTTCCGTTTTTATTTATTACAATATAACATTGCCAAAGTAATTACGAAAATATCACGGAAGTGATCATTCACTATTTACGAAGAGTACCAAAGGATATTCGCAGAACAGTACATAAATACTGTCCCGCTACGTATTGATGCGTAAATGAAAGTAAGGGTCAGCGCATTTTTAGGTGATTATCGTATTATAGCCCGACGCAATGAAGAGCGTACTCATTCGCAGAAAATTTGTTTATTGAATGTTATTTAGAGTATATGGAAATGAAAAAATACTTATTACCCCTGATTGGGTTACTTTTTACCGTTAGCGCTCAGGCAGCACCATTTACCGACGGCAAAGAGTTTATCTCACTGGAAAAACCCGTCGCTTCAGCCCCGGCAGCGCTGAAGTTTTTCTCATTCTATTGTCCTTCCTGCTATCAGTACGATGAAGTTTTTGAAATCACTGATAACGTGAAAAAAGTTTTGCCTGCTGACGTCAAACTCACCGAATACCACGTCGACTTTTTAGGCCCTCTGGGGCAGGAAATGACGCACGCCTGGTCCGTCGCCATGCTGTTGAACGTGCAAGATAAAGTCAAACCGTTGCTTTTTGATGCCGTGCAGAAAAAACAAACCATTAAATCGGCGGACGATATTCGTAACGTATTTATCAGCGCGGGCGTCAGTGCCAGTGATTATGATGCCGCATGGAATAGTTTTGCCGTAAAATCACTAACCGCCAAACAGCAAGAAATGGCTAAAGCTGTAGATTTAACCGGGGTGCCCGCCATTTTTATCAACGGTAAATATATGATAAATCCGAAAGGACTGAAATCTGATGACCTTAACGCGTTCGTACAAAACTATGCTGATACGGTCCGCTTCCTGATCACTAAATCCTGATGTTTAGCTAATCTCACTATTCGCACCACACAACAGACGCCATAACGTTAAAAAGCGCTGTTGGTGGTGCAATGCCCGCATCGTTTATAGCAATATCCTCCCTTCCCGGTTGGCATTCTCCGTTATCAGGATTACCCTAAACTTAGCGGTGATACCTGTTGTTAGGGTTCACCTTCTGCAAGTGTTGATTTACACGAGAGAACGCTATGGAATTAAAGGATTATTACGCCATTATGGGCGTGAAACCGACAGACGATCTCAAGACAATCAAGACCGCCTATCGTCGACTCGCCCGTAAATATCATCCTGATGTCAGCAAAGAGACTGACGCGGAGGCCCGGTTTAAAGAGGTTGCTGAAGCCTGGGAAGTCCTGAGTGATGAACAGCGACGCGCCGAGTACGACCAGTTGTGGCAGCACCGCAACGACCCACAGTTCAACCGTCAATTCCAACAAGGAGAGAATCAACGCTATAACGCCGAAGATTTCGACGATATCTTCTCCTCCATTTTTGGTCAGCATGCGCAACAGTCTCGCCAGCGTCATGCCAGCCGCGGGCACGATATTGAAATTGAAGTCGCCGTATTCCTCGAAGAAACGCTTACTGAGCATAGCCGCACGATCAGTTACACCCTGCCAGTTTACAATGCGTTCGGCATGGTCGAACGTGAAATTCCTAAAACGTTGAATGTGAAAATTCCGGCTGGCGTCGGTAACGGTCAGCGTATTCGTCTGAAAGGCCAGGGCACCCCCGGTGAAAACGGCGGGCCAAACGGTGATTTGTGGCTGGTGATTCATATCGCGCCACATCCGCTGTTCGATATTGTTAACCAGGATCTGGAAGTGGTCGTTCCCCTGGCGCCGTGGGAAGCCGCGCTGGGCGCGAAAGTAACCGTTCCGACGTTAAAAGAGAGCATCCTGCTGACCATTCCTGCAGGCAGCCAGGCCGGGCAGCGGTTACGCATTAAGGGCAAAGGTCTGGTAAGTAAAAAACATACCGGCGATTTGTATGCGGTGATCAAAATCGTCATGCCGCCGAAACCTGACGACGCCAGCGCCGCCCTGTGGCAGCAGCTGGCGGATGCACAAAAGACCTTTGATCCGCGCAAAGAGTGGGGGAAAGCATAATGGCTAACGTCACCGTCACCTTTACCATTACCGAGTTTTGTCTGTACACCGGTGTGTCAGAAGAAGAGCTACATGAGATTGTCGGCTTAGGGGTGATAGAACCTCATGAAGACGAGACTTTTGACGATCATGCGCTGACCGTCATGCGTCGCGCGATACGCCTGCGTCAGGAGCTGGAACTTGACTGGCCGGGAATTGCCGTTGCGCTGACGTTGCTGGAAGAGAACGCTCAACTGCGGCAGGAAAACCGCCTGCTGCGCCAGCGATTGTCTCGCTTTATCAGCCATCCTTAGTGTGTCAAGGCCAGCATGGTGCTGGCCCTTCTATTATCCGCAACCCGCTCTTAATGACATTGCGCTGCAGATGGCATACAGTCAGCGATAAGAATTATCTCAAACAATAAGACGTTGAGCCATGCAGCTTAAACCCCTCACAAAAGGTCGTTTTCACAATATCTGGCAGCAGGATGATGCCTTAATTGAGAAGATATTCCAGGAGTTGCTCTCAGAAACACAGATTATCCAGGAAGATGACTATCTTTACCGCCAGGGACAGGTAGTCGATCGACTGATCATGGTGCAGTCAGGAAGAATTTCTCTGCGTTATAGCGCGGAGAATGGTCGCCGTTTCCAACTGGGTGCAATGGAATGTGATGAGCAACTGTTTGGCGAAATGGAGTTTTTTACCGGGTATCGTTGCCAGCTTGATATCGTAGCCGAAGAACCGCTGACCGTGGCGGTATGCAACTGTGACCGTCTGGAGGAAGCGCTGAACCAGCACCCCAGACTGGCGATATTTTTCGCCAGCGCAATGGCCGTTGATTATCAGGATATGCTGGAAATCTTCCTGCACCGGATGCTCTACCCTATCGTACATAACGTAGCGTATGACCTGTATCGCCAGCATCAGGACAAGCAGCCAATGGATGGTTTTCATAAAAAATACCAGGAAGCTGAGCGATTCGGCACCACCGACCGGGTCTATCGACGGGCGGTGAAAGCGCTGACGGATGCCGGGCTGGTAACGCGCACGAAGCAAGGACTGGAGATTAAGGATCTGGATGGGCTGCGTAAATTTCTCGGCAATGACATCATTGACTGACACACCAACCCTGGCAAACGGAGCATTGGTGTGTCATTTCAGCGCAATCAGAACTTATAGGTGAGGTTGAAATAGTGACCCAGCCCGGTGGTACGCCCTGCTCCACCGTGGTTTTCCATCAATGCCATGTTGCGGAAATATTTTAAGCCATAACCTACCGCATAATGCTCTGAATGCCAGTAGATGCCGTTATACCATTCAATCGCGTTATTGCTATATAACGACTGGTTAGCAATCTTGTTCGCGGCGAACTGGTAGTCAAAGTAACCCTGATAGTTCAAATAACTGCCGTTGGCGAACGTATAGAACGGCGTCGACCAGTTGGTCGAGAACATGTAACCATCCCACTTGCCTTCGTTATCTGCACCGTAATTTTCACGTACATAGTGCGCATAAATGTTCATTCCCACCAGACCAAACCACGGCACTTTAACATCCGTGCCGAGACCAACGTAATGCTCAAATAATTCCCGGTCACCAATGTTATTTACCGTTGCGATATAGAATTCGTTAAATGGCCCAACGGATAAATCTTTATTAAAAATGGCGTCCAGGGAAAAACGTGGAGATATCTTGGCAAAGAAGTTATCCCCCCCGTGACGATCGTCCTGCTCGCGATCCAAAATATCAAAGAAATCCACATAACCATACAGATCGATAATCCCGGATCGTGCGCCAAACTCCAGCTCAAGATAGGTGTCATTACGAATACCATAAGGCACTTTCGCATCCACACTTTGCATTAAGTTCATCTGCATCCAGTTAAAATCATTTTTGCGGATGTTGCCATCGGCATAATCAGCCGCAAGCGCTTGCGTACAGCACATCGCAATTACCGCACCCAGAACTGTTTTTTTCATCATTGATTTATTTTTCTTCAGCATTTTCAATTCCTTTGAGCAAGGTTGAGTGTCGTCCCACCAGATAAATGGCGTGACGGCGGGCTATCTAATTAAAGAGGTAAGCGTTATTACTGTGTTTAATTACGTTTGAGTTTTAATGTACCCATCAACATAATAAAGATAATTAAATACAACACCGGTATTGCGTACATAATTTTCTGCAATCCCATAGTTTTTTCCATTAGCGCACTGATCGCCGGACTAAACATGGCGCCAGCACTACCGCTAATTAAAATATAAGAAACGTTCTGGCTACTCGCGCGCTTCACGAAAGAAACCCCGTAGGCAATAAATGAGTTATACAGCGCTGCGCAGACAAACCCGTAACTATAGGCCAGATAATCAAGCCCGGAGATATTTTCCTTCGTGACAATGATGGTGGTAATAACGCAAGCTAACAAAATAATGCTAAGCAAGAAATAATGTATCTTTACGCGGGAAACAATAACGGTTGAGACTAACGCGCCGACCAGCGCAGCACCCCAGTATTGCGTAATAATATTACCTGCTTCTTCGAAGGGAATACCAAATTTGTTCTTCACAAATAATGGTGCCCAGGTCAGGAAGGTATACAGCGCCAACATACCTAAGAACAGGCCAATGCCTCCGCTGATAATCCCTGGATTCCACTCGGATTTCACCGGGTCTGCGCTATCCGCTGCAGGAGCCGTTTCACAGGCGGTAAAGCGGGTGAGAGCCACAACGCCCAGCGTGAGTAAGGCCACTATGCCTACGCTCAGATAGCTGTAACTCCACGACATATTGTGCGTCAGGGCGAAGGTGGTAATCAGCGGGAAAACTACGCCCGCGACGTTAAAGGTGGCGTCCTGCACCACCAGCATCGTACTTTGAATGCGATCCTGCCAAACCGAAACCACGATCGTTCCGGCCACGCACAGACCAATCCCGCCGCAGAAACCCACCAGGGTCATGGCGACCATCACCGGCCATAAGCCAGGGCTTAAGTGCATTGCCAGAGCGCAGAGGAACACTATCGAATAGATAATGAGCGTCATACGCTTAACGCCGATTTTCTCAATCAGGAAAAAGGCGGCAATGGTCCCGGCTAACGCCCCACCGTTAAGCAACGAAAATATCGAGGCGACGGTATTCACATCGGCACTGTAGCGTACTGCAATCGGTTCAATCAGCATGCCAAACTGACTGGCAAATCCTGCCATAATAAAATTTGCCAGAAAACTAATCAGCGTAAGTGCTATTTTATTCTTCATATAATGCCATCTCTGATTGGTTCATTTAAATGCTGATGCTAAGCCGTAACAGCTGTATTTAGCGCCAGCTCTATCATATTTTTAAAGGTTAACTGCCGTTCTTCCGCCGTTGTTTCTTCTCCTGTCAGGCAATGATCGGATACGGTTAATATAGCCAACGCTTCAATATTAAACTGATGCGCTAAAGCGTATAACCCTGCCACTTCCATATCCACACCCAGCACACCAAACTTTTCCAGTGCAGGTATTAAATTTTCGTCAGGATCGTAATAAAGATCGCCACTGAAGACATTGCCGACTTTAACGTCAATACCGGCCTTCTGCGCCAATGCCCACGCCTGCTGCAATAATGGGAAATGGGCAGATGTCGCCATCGTGTAGCCCGCGCTACGTTTTAAATTTGTGATGGAATCCGTTCCGGCGGCGATGGCAAGAATAATATCTCGCATTTTGACATGATGTTGTGTTGCCCCCAGACTGCCGACACGAATAATTCTCTGTACACCGAAATCATGTACCAGTTCATGAGCATAAAGCGTCATTGACGGTATACCCATGCCATGTCCCATCACCGAAACAGGTTGCCCAAAATAAAGACCGGTATAGCCCAGCATATTGCGTACATTGGTAACTTCGCGGTAATCCATTAGATAATTTTCGGCAATAAACTTAGCGCGAAGCGGATCGCCCGGCATAATAACGGTTGGCGCAAAATCACCCGCTTTAGCATTAATATGTGCAGTCATAACAATTCCTGAATTATGGGTATTGAAGATATGCAGGGATTGTAACCAGCGGATTGCAGAGGATTGAGGACAAAAGTCCTGCTCAGAGGATCGGCCTCTCATTTCTGAGAGTTAGTGTTGCGGGCAGAGGGTACAGAAGAAAAATGAGCCTCCTCCACAGCAAAGAAAAGCGAGGGCCAGCGCAATAAAGGAACAGATTTGCACCCAAATCGTTGGTTACCACCGCGTTGACACGAGTATCCATTGCAGCGTCAATATTGTTTTTAAAGTGGTCTTATTGTTATTATCATTTTCCGTTCTAAATTTGAGTTATGCTGCCATGATCCCATTTAGGTTTAGTGAGATGACTCCCGCCGATATTCCTGCTGTTCAGTTGTTTCTTGTTGAGCATCTTAATTTATACTTCAATGCCGGTAGAGCCATGCCTTCTGCCGAAGAAGATCTCTTTGATCTCGAACAACAGTATATCTTGCAGGAAAGGAATTCATTGCTTTGCGCGTGGAGTGAAAACCAGGAATTAATCGCTACACTGGCGGTATGTCAATATGATGATCGTATTACTGAACTACGTGGTCGCTATAACTTGGCTGAAACGGCGGAAATTTGTCGTTGCTACGTGGATGAGCGCTACCGCAGACAGGGGATCGGAAGTCAGTTGTTTGCTTTAGCTGAGGTATTCTGTCAGCGACATCAATATAAGACTTTGTATCTCCACACACATCATTTTTTACCCGGAGGGTATTATTTCTGGTTGCGTAACAATTTTAACGTGATTATGGATATGCAGGATGAATGGCAATTGGTACATATGGAGAGTACACAAAAAAGTGTCAAGCGCTGATATGCGGAACTTTTGATGGTGATCAATATGTTTCATACACAGAAATTTCAGCATGCGTGTAATTTGATCAATATCAACCAATTCTCATTTAGCTTCCTGTTGCTATTTTCATTTACAACATCGCAGTAACCAACAAAATCATAACCAACTGTATTAAATGGGTATTTTTCCCCACACCACTGCCTTTCATCTCTTGCCCTCTATGGTTGACCTTGTTAACAATTGCCGCTAGAGTCGCTTTCGACAGCATTTCATTACATTTTTGTATATGAATAGGAATATGGTGAGAATTATTCAATTCAATTCCATAACTGCCCCCGCAACTGTAGGCGGATGCAGAATATCCCTGTGTGGCTCATAAACCACAGGTCACTGTAAAGTTCATCTTTATGGGAAGGCCGATATTCTGATTACCGTGAGTCAGGAGACCTGCTGTCAAAGGTATATGCCATTGAGTGGACGGGATGGTCCATGGGATGAATTATTTGACGCAAGCGGTAGTGTATTTATGAATAAGATTTTGGCTGAGTAAAGCTTATTTGCATTTTTTGCATATCTTCATTCTTAAATTTCACGATTCAATGTCATCTATCTTCATGTCTCCTCCCGATATATGGAATGAAATAAGCCATGACCAGACCTTAAGATTCTGGCATCAACGGGACGATGATAATGCACGCTAATTCTACCTTTTACTTCTCTAAAAAAACGCTTCTGGCTATTTTTGGCACGACTGCTCTCCTGCTTACTTCCGGTTTTTCCGAGGCAGCAAAAACCGAATATCCTCTGACGATTAAAAACTGTGGCCGCGATATTACCTTCAATCAGGCACCAACGCGCGTGGCGACGGTGGGTCAGAACAGTACCGAGATTCTCTATTCACTGGGGCTGGCCGATCGCGTCGTGGGTACTTCGCTGTGGTTTGGCCCGGTACTGGAGGCTTATAAAACAGCAAACGAAAAAGTCGCCGTTATCGCGCAAAATATTCCAAGTTTTGAAGGGATCGTGGCGAAAAAACCGGATCTGATCGCCAGTCAGTTTGAGTGGCAAATCGGCCCTGCTGGCACGGTTGCCTCTTACGAACAGTTTAGTGAACTAAAAATTCCCGTTTACACCGCGCCAGCTGACTGTGCGAAAGATAACGAAGATGGTGGTGATGGTGTCCGTAAGGGCATGTTTGATATTGCCATGGTGTATCAGGAAGTCGCCGATCTGGCGAAAATCTTCGATGTTCAGGATAAAGGCGAGGCGCTGATTGCCAGCCTTAAAGCACGTGAAGCCGCAGCGAAAAACAAAATTACCGGAATGGATGAGAATGTTTCCGCCGTGTTCTGGTTCTCAAGCGCCGATCTCCAGCTTGACCCTTACGTTGCCGGGAAGTTTGGTCCGGCGGCATGGATCGCCCAAACGCTGGGAGTGAAGAATGTGATTGATTCTGCTGAAGAGTGGCCAACGGTGGGTTGGGAAACCATCGCAAAAGCGAATCCTTCACTCATTGTGCTCGGTGAGATGAGCCGTCGCCGCTTCCCGGCGGATGACTGGAAGGTCAAGATGGAATACCTCAAGTCCGATCCTGTCGCCAAACTGGTTCCTGCCGTCAAGGAAAACCATCTACCGGTCATTGACGTACAGACCATGAATGCCGGGATCAGAACTATTGATGGTGTGGAAAAACTGGCTGATGCCCTTGTTGAATATGGCTTAGCACATCCGCAGGCTGCTCATTAATCTACGTTTTGCGCTATATCCTCACACGGTATAGCGCATCTCCGTTACTCAGGAACGCAGATAATCATGAGTGATTCACGCAGGATGCGTCGCGCTGTTGGTCAGCTTGCGGTGAGAGTCAGTGGGCATGCCGTTTGGGTCAGTGCGCTAATGTGTGGCGTGCTGCTGGCGGGGATTTCCATCGGCGAAACGCTTATCCCCTGGCAGCATGTTCTCAGCACGCTGGCAAATCATCTTTTTGATACACACTATCCTGTCGATGCGCTGGATGCAGGGATCGTCTGGAACTACCGCCTGACCCGAGCGCTGGTCTCGGCCAGTTGCGGCGCGTGCCTGGCTGTTTCCGGCGTAGTGTTACAGTCGCTGCTACGCAATGCGCTCGCCGAACCCTATCTACTGGGGATTTCTGCCGGAGCGTCCACCGGGGCGGTGCTGATTGCTCTCACTGGACTTGGGGCTGGCATCATCAGTATGTCATTGGGCGCTTTCATTGGTGCGCTGACGGCATTTCTGTTCGTTGCGCTATTGGCGATGGCCGCTGGCGGTAGACAAGGTGGGGGTGTAACAACCCAAATCATCCTTGCCGGGATCGCCAGCTCCCAGCTTTTCAATGCGATTACATCGCTTATCATCACCCGCTCAGCAAACGCCGAGCAAGCACGCGGTATTATGTTCTGGCTGTTGGGCAATTTGAGCGGTGTACGCTGGCCCGATGTAGTCTTAGCCATTCCTACCGCTCTGGTCGGTATCGCGCTGTGCTTCTGTTATGCCCGCCATCTTGATGCTTTCTCCTTTGGTGCGGAGTCTGCGGCATCGCTGGGCATTCCGGTAAAACGTACCCGTGCAGTACTGATTGCCGCCGTCACCGGCATGACGGCGATTATGGTCTCCATTGTGGGTGCGATCGGCTTTGTCGGTCTGGTGATCCCTCATGCTGCTCGTCTGCTGGTCGGCAACCAGCATCATCGACTGCTCCCGGTTAGTGCGCTTACCGGAGCTATTTTCCTCATTATCGCTGATGTTATTTCCCGCACGTTACTACCCGGTCAGGTACTACCAATAGGCGTGATCACGGCTCTGGTTGGCGCTCCTGCGTTTTCAATCATTCTGATTAGAGGAAACCAGAACAAATGACGGTGAATCTCGTACAGCCACTCGTTGCCTCTGCGCAAGTCGTTATTGAAGCCTGTAATTTGTACTGGAAGGTAAAAGGTAAGACGATTGTTGAAGATATTTCACTCAGCGTAACGCCCGGCGAGTTTGTCGGCATCATCGGTCCCAACGGCTCGGGCAAAACGTCACTGATTTCACTGCTGGCCGGTTTGCTGAAGCCAACTTCCGGGCGTATCACCCTGCAGCAAAAGGCGCTCCAGCATTATTCGCGGCGTCACCTTGCGCAGCGGGTGGCGTTGGTCGAACAACAGGCAGAAACCAGCGAGCGTCTTACCGCTTTACAAGCCGTTTCTTTGGGGCGCACGCCCTGGCTTAGCCTGCTCTCGCCCTGGTCCGCCAAAGATGACGATATCGTGCAAACTATGCTGGAGAAGGTCGATCTCCGTGAATTACAGCACCGATGCTGGCATACCTTTTCCGGGGGAGAAAAACAGCGCCTGCATATCGCCCGGGCGCTGGCGCAGCAGCCGCAGTTGTTACTGATGGATGAACCCACCAACCATCTCGACATTCAACATCAGATTGGCCTGCTTAGTCTGGTTAAACGTGAAAAGCTCACGGTCATTGCCGCTCTGCACGACCTCAATCATGCCGCGATGTTCTGCGATCGCATCATCGTCATGACTTCCGGGCATATGGCAATGCAGGGGACTCCTTGCGCCGTGTTTACCCGCGAAAACCTCCATGCCTGGTTTGGTATCGACGCCATTGTTGAACATGAAACAGGCGCTGAAAACTGTTTTATCCGTTATCAAAGACCTGATGAATTTTAAGGAAGAATCGATGAAATATCTCAAACAGAGTCTGAAAGTTTTATGTTTACTCGCCCTCACCTCTTCAACCTTCGCACAAACTCACGACGTTTTGATGAAAAATCGTGGGTCTGCGGGACCAATGGTCTATGAGCCGGATTATCTGGAGATCCAGCCCGGGGATACGGTGAAGTTTATCCGTAAACATAAGAGCCACAACGCGGCTTCAATCGCTGAATTGTCTCCGGCTAACTATCCCGGTTTTATGGGAAAAATAGATGAAGAGATCGAAGTAACTTATGACAATGCCAGATTTTACGGCATCAAATGTACACCACATTACGCTCAGGGCATGGTGATGCTGATAAAGGTTGGAGATGCCAAGTTACCAGCAAGCTATCGGGCATTCAAAGCACCGGGTATTGCTGATAAGCGCTTTCAGGAAATTTACGCGCGTATCGACAAACGTTAATCCGCGATACTCAGGGAGAAATACGAGGTGACAGAGAATAAACTTGCAGATGGCGAAATCCAGGAACAGCGCCGGGAATGTCTGTGTAAACTGACAAAATTCGTCGGCGCGGCAGGCGTCGCTGCTGCCGTCTGGCCGCTGGTTTCGGCCCTGGGCCCGGATGAGAAGACTCTTGCGGAAAATGAACCGATTGATGTCTCTCTTGCGGGGGTTGCTGCTGGACAAACCGTCAGACGCGTATGGCAGGGAAAGCTGATTCTTATTCACCATCGCACCCAGGATGAGATTATTACTGCCAGAAGTGCCGACTGGCATACGCTTATCGACCCACAATCGGACAGCGAGAGGGTCTCAGCAGCTCATCCTCAATGGCTGGTGGTTCAAGGGTATTGTCCACATGCCGGGTGCGTACCCAACGCCCGACCAGGAGGCGTGGGTTGGATCTGTCCGTGCCACGGTTCAGAGTTTGATACGTCCGGGCGCGTGACGCGCGGCCCCGCGACGACCAACCTGGCAATCCCGGACTACGTTATTCATTCGGATGGTCAGGCCGTGCGTATCGGCACGAAGGAAGCCTGAAATGAGGAGTGAGCGCGTCTATTCGCTTCGCTGGCGTATCCCGTTTCCTCGCTCGATTGCCGGACTCTGGGTATTCGCAATCGGCGCCATCCTGCTGGTTATACTCGCCGTGCAGATCCTTACGGGTATCGTGCTGGCGATGTTTTACGTGCCGACGGCCGAGCTGGCATTTGACTCCATTATTCATATTATGCGTGCGGTTCGCCATGGAGAACTGTTACGCAACATGCATGCTATTGGCGCGTCGCTCTTTTTCTTTGCCTGTTATCTGCATATTTTTCGTGGCATGTACTACAGCGTTTACCGCAAGCCCTGGACGACAATGTGGATGATTAGCGTGACGCTGTATATCCTGCTGATGATGACCGCATTTCTTGGTTATAGCCTTATCTGGGGGCAAAAAAGCTACTGGGCGGCTACGGTAATTACCCGCTTTGCCCAGGCCATTCCGCTGGTGGGCGATACCCTTTACGCATATTTAGTCGGCAGCCATACTCCGGGAACGCCGATGCTTGGCCGCTTTTTTGTTCTCCACTTTATTCTTCCCTTTGTGATTGTCGGCGCAACGGTTTTTCATATTCGCACCGTACAGTCGGCGTTTGCGCAGGCGATGAAAAAGAGGTTTAGCGAGAAAGAGTCCAGGAGCCTGCTGTTCGATTACAAAATTACCGATCTTGATGCCATCAAAATCATCCTTTTTTTGATGATTTTCGCCTGGTTTTTATTCTTCGCGCCGCATTATCTGAGCAGCGCCGATAACTTTATTCCTGCGGATCCAACAGTTACACCCGCGATTGTTGCGCCGGAATGGTATTTTCTCCCCTTCTTCTCCATCTTGCGTTGCTTCCCAAATGAATTCGTTGGCTTAGCCGCAATGTGCAGCTCGGTACTGATTTTCTATTTCCTTCCCTGGCTTGATACTTCCCGGGCTCGTTTTCGCCATTACAGCAAACTGGTTAAATGCGGATTCTGGCTGTGGGTCATTAATGCCTGCTTTTTAGGCTGGTTAGGGTCGAAAGCGCTGGTTGGCCCCGATCTTATTGACGGTTTCCGTAACGAAGAGGGCTGGATCCGTGCCGCATCGCAGCTTTCGACTCTGATTTGGTTTGCCTGGTTTTTAATCGTATTACCTTGCCGTCGTTTTCTGGAAAAGCAGGATTGATGATGAAACAACTATTGAAAATCAGCATTCTGTCCTTTTCTCTGTTGGGACTGGGTTCCTCCTATGCGCAGGAAGCCACGCCTGAACGGCAGGAATGGAGCTTCAGCGGCATCAATGGCCAGTATGATAAAGCGCAGCTTCGACGTGGCCTGCAGGTTTATGAAGAGAAGTGTCGCGCTTGTCACGGCATAAAGCACCTTAGCTTTCGGTCGTTGACCAGGCCCGGCGGTCCGGAACTCACGGCTGAAGAAGCAAGAAGTATCGCCAGCGGCTATCAGTTTCCTGATCTTCAGGATGACGGCCAGATTGGTGAGCGAGACGGGACGCTAAATGACAGCTTCATCTCGCCGTATCTAAACGAGCAGGAAGCACGATACCTTAACAATGGTGCTTCCCCCGTTGACCTGAGCTATATCGTACGTGCCCGCTCATACGATCGCGGATTCCCGCAATTTCTGTTGGATGCTTTTCTGCCCTACACGGACCAGGGAGCAGATTACGTCTACGCACTGCTAACCGGTTATCAACCTACCGACCCTGAACTGAAGGCTAATCGCTATTTTCCCGGCGGCGTGATTAACATGCCGAAACCGTTGACTAGCGGAGAGATTCAATGGCGCCCGGCGTCGCTACAAGCTGAAACGGAAGAGCAATATGCCAGGGATGTTACCGCCTTTCTGGCATGGGCAGCCGACCCAACGCTCGCAGAACGAAGACAGCAGGGATATTACGTTATGGGCTACCTGGCCTTTATGCTGGGGCTGCTATGGATATTACGACGAATGAAAAGGCGTTCGCTCATGTAGGCATTGCCAGATATGAAGATGATTCAGTTCGTCAGCTTTCCGCCGGGCAGCAGCGCTGAGTTGCCCTTGCGCGACTAAGGCTGGTGAAAGATGGCATGACATAAACTGCACAAAACGAAAAAACCCCAAGCTATTAAATAGCTTGGGGTTTATGTTTGGCGGAAGCGTAGTCCGCCAATTTAATGTCCGAGAATGTCAGGAATAGTATATTTTTATCATTAATAAACAATATGTTGTCAAAATACATTGTTCGAGGACGTCTTGCTACATCCGAAAAAATCTGACATTTTATGCAGTACCTTATGCATGGCGGTTTGTATGACAGGATTTTACTATGCCGAAAAAAGCAAAAGAACTCACCGGACTCGCAGTCGCTAAGTTGAAAAAAGAAGGTTCTTTTGCCGTCGGTGGCGTTGACGGCCTGTATCTTCGAAACAGAGGGCAGTCGCGTTCATGGGTGCTTTGCGTTGCTATGGGGGTAAGAGTAAATGCTCTAGGAAGAACTGTTCCGAGACGTTTAAACATAGGTCTTGGTCCCTACCCTGAAGTTTCATTAGCAGAAGCGCGTGACAAAGCTCGTGAGCTGCGTAAACAAATCCGTAATGGCATTGACCCCCTTGCAGAAAAACACGCCCATAAAGCGCATCAGGAACGTCTGGCGCACAAGAACAAATCCTTCGCAAGCTGTGCTGAAGACGTTATCGCAATTAAGACCAAAGAGCTAAAGAACCAGAAACACATTGCCCAATGGCGGTCCACGCTGGAAACGTATGCTTATCCTGTTATTGGTCAAAAACCCATCGCTGGGATTACTAAGAATGACCTGCTAGCGATACTTGAACCAATCTGGTTAACAAAAAACGAAACTGCCAGCCGTCTTCGCGGTCGCATTGAAGTGATCATCGATTACGCAAAAGCGAAAGAATACTTTGAAGGTGATAACCCTGCAGCATGGAAAGGTATGCTTAAGCCCCTCCTGCCAGCGCCAAGCAAGGTTCAGACCCAAAAGCATCATGCTGCATTACCCTACAACGAGATCGGTTCGTTCATGACCGAACTACGTAAACGAGCAGGCATTTCAGCGCGAGCACTTGAGTTTTCAATACTGACAGTTTCGCGCTCTGGTGAAGTCCGTGGCGCTGAATGGTCAGAAATAGATCTGAAGAACAAAACGTGGACCATCCCTGCCAGCAGAATGAAAGCCAGCAAAGAGCATAGGGTTCCGCTGCCTGATGCTGCCATTGCCCTGTTAAAGGATTTACCACGCTTCAAGGATAATAACCTTGTGTTTCCTGCCCCGCGTGGAGGACAGCTATCAGATATGTCATTGCTGGCTGTATTGAAACGAATGGGACATAGTGGTTTGACACAGCATGGCTTCCGTTCAACTTTTCGTGATTGGGCTGGTGAAACCACAGACCATCAACGTGAAGTCATTGAACATGCGCTGGCTCACCAGTTGGCAGATAAGGCTGAAGCAGCATACCAGCGCGGGACGTTATGGCCTAAGCGGGTGGCATTGATGGATGAGTGGTCGGGGTATTGCTTTAGTTCCGTTTGAAAACATGATTAACGAGACGCTGGGTAAGATAGGCTATGACACCAGAACAGAAGTTTATGGTCATGGCTTCCGCACACTGGCCTGTAGTGTCTTAGTTGAATCCGGTTTATGGTCAGAAGACGCTGTAGAGCTTCAGATGAGCCACAAAGAAAGCAACAGTGTCTGTGCTGCTTATACCCATAAAGCCAAGCACCTTGAACATCGCCGCCTGATGTTGCAGTGGTGGGCTGATTTCCTTGATGCCAACATCAACAGTATTGTCAGACCGTTTGAGTTTGCCCAAAGGTGAACACTTTGAGCTAGAAAATTACGGTTAACTGCTTGATAACCCATCACATAGCTGCATGTAACCCTTTGTTTTGAATATATTTGAATAGCTATCACTGGTTGATGGCTATTACACCATTCTATTATGATTTTTCCCGCAATATTTGATATTGTAGCAGCATTGAATATCGAGGGATAATCATGATATCAGGTCTTAATGGTGGAAATTTTATCCTTAGCTCGATGGCTAAGGAAAGAGTCAAATCAGGTCTACTTGATAGAGCAACAATAGAAGGCTCTAAAGGCGAGTATACCGTGATTTTTGATGGTTCAGAGTGGGAAGGTAAGCCATTAGTCTTATGCAGCTCCAGACAGCCTTATGAAGCACGAGTCTTCAGAAGCATAGATGGTGCAGCGGCAGAGCTACTACGCATAGGTCTAAGTGAAGCTTCAATCAAAAACACCACTAAATCGAACAATAAATAATCAGGTTTAAAATGGATATGCAAAAAGAAACGATTTTTTCAGAAGTTGAAACCGCAAATAGTAAACAACTTTCTGTTTTAAAAGCTAACTTCCCACAGTGTTTTGATAAAAACGGGGCATTCATTCAAGATAAGTTGCTTGAGATCGTCAAGTCATCAGATGTTGAACTCTCTAAAGAATCATACAGCTTAAATTGGCTGGGTAAGTCCTATGCCCGTCTGTTGGCTAATTTACCACCAAAGTCGTTGGTTACCGAAGATAAAGATCATAACCGACGTGAAGAGAATAAGAACAGTCAGAATCTGTTAATAAAGGGGGATAATCTCGAAGTATTAAAGCATATGGTTAATGCTTATTCTGAAAAGGTTAAAATGATTTATATTGACCCGCCATATAACACCGGCTCAGATGGATTTTTATATAACGATGATCGTAATTTTACACCTGAACAGCTTTCTGAACTGGCTGTTATCGATCTTGATGAAGCTAGACGGATCCTCGATTTTACTGTTAAAGGATCAAGCAGCCATAGTGCGTGGCTAACTTTTATTTATCCTCGACTATATATAGCTCGTGAACTTTTACGTGATGACGGGATAATCTATATCTCCATTGATGATCACGAACATAGCCAACTAAAAATACTGTGTGATGAAATTTTTAGCGAGCAAAACTTTGTTGGAAATATAGTTAGAGCGACAGGTCAGACCACAGGACAGGACAGTGGTGGATTAGGAAATTCATTCGACTATATTTTAGTTTATACAAAGTCAAATAATATCGATCTTAGTGGCTTACCGTTAACTGACCATGATCTCAAACGCTTTCAGAATAAGGATGACATGGGCTACTATGCTTATGATCAAATGAGAAAAACAGGAAGTAATGATAAAAGAGAAGATCGTCCTAACATGTATTATTCCGTGCAAGATCCTGACGGTAATGAGGTTTTCCCAATAGCCTCTGCTGGCTATGAAAGTTGTTGGAGATTCAGCAAGGAAACTTATTTACAGCAAGTAAATAACAATATGATTTTATGGAAAAAAACCACTCGTAATGGACAAGAGGTATGGTGGCCATACGTTAAATATTATGTTGAAGGGAGAACTAAACGTCCATCACCTCTATGGACTGAATTAGAAGGTAATAAAAAGGCAGCAAGGGATCTTCGCTCATTATTTGATGGAAAAAAAGTCTTTGATTTTCCAAAACCACTTCAAGTAATACAGAATCTGATACATATAGTGCCTAATGCTTCAAAAGATGATCTAATCTTAGATTTCTTTGCCGGGTCGGGTACAACCGCACATGCAGTAATGGCTATGAATGCTAACGACGAAGGTAATAGAAGATTTATTTCTATACAAATCCCAGAACAAACATCTCAAACATCTGAAGCACATGAGTTAGGCTTTAAAAACATCTATGAATTAACAAAAGAACGACTTTCAAGAGCATCCCAAAGAATTAAAAAAGAACATCCTGATTTTAACGGTGATCTGGGATTCAAAATATTTGAAACAGTCAATGATTTTCGTACTAAAGATGAGTCTGAACTTACGCTGTCTAATCATACTTTTTTTGATGATGTTGTATTGACTCCTGAGCAGTACGACACCTTATTGACTACGTGGTGCCTGTATGATGGCAGCTTACTGACAACACCAATTGAAGATGTTGATCTCAATGGCTACAAAGCGCACTTATGCGATGGACGGCTATATCTGATTGCGCCGAATTTCAGTAGCGAAGCACTGAAAGCTTTACTTCAAAAGCTGGATTCAGACAAAGACTTTTCCCCTAACAAAGTTGTGTTTTATGGCAGCAACTTCGAAAGTGCGAAACAGATGGAACTCAATGAAGCACTGAAAAGTTATGCTAATAAAAAATCTATTGATTTAGATTTGGTTGTAAGGAACTAATCATGTCCAAAGGGTTTACATTCGAAAAAAACTTACCCCATCAAAAAGCTGGCGTTGATGCGGTCATGAATGTTTTTGTTTCCGCCATGCAACATCAGACGGATCATGTTGCCATCCGCCTGTTAGCTAATCCGGAACTGAATCTATCTGAACAACAATACTACAACAACATAAAAAATGTTCAGGAGTTCAATGGTATTGAGCACTCAAAAGATAATTACGATGCTAAAAGCAACGTCATTGACGTTTCTATGGAGACAGGGACAGGTAAAACATATACCTACACAAAAACTATTTTTGACCTAAACAAATCTTTTGGCATTAATAAATTTATTATTATTGTTCCTACACTTTCAATTAAAGCTGGAACAGTTAATTTTTTAAAAAGTGATGCTTTAAAAGAACACTTCCGAGATGATTACGAGCGTGAACTTAAGACTTATGTAGTTGAGAGTCAGAAAAACTCTGGTAAAAATACAAAATCGTATATGCCTCAAGCTATCCATGATTTTGTTGAAGCTAGTAATTTCAATAAGAAATATATACACGTCCTTGTGATCAACTCAGGAATGATCAACTCCAAGTCTTTAACTGACACTTATGATGTTGGTTTGCTTGATAATCAGTTTGATACGCCATTTGCTGCTCTTAGTGCGGTTAAACCATTTATTATTATTGATGAACCTCATAAGTTCCCTACAGCTAAAAAAACATGGGAAAATATTGAGAAATTCAATGCTCAATATATTATTCGTTATGGCGCAACCTTTAGTGAAGGCTATAAAAACTTAGTTTATCGCCTGACAGCCGTAGATGCATTTAATGAAGATCTTGTTAAAGGTATTGATGCTTACATTGAAGATATTGTTGGTGATGGTAGCGCCAACCTCAAGTTCGTAAAATCTGACGGTAAAGAAGCCATTTTTGAGCTTACCGAAAATGGTAATAAAAAAACTTTCAAGTTAGCAAAAGATGAATCGCTATCGAAAACACATAGCGCAATTCATGATTTAACACTCGATGCGTTGAATAAAAGCACTGCAGTGTTGAGTAATGGTATTGAACTAAAAATTGGTAGTTCAATAAACCCCTACTCTTACGATCAGACGCTCGCTGATAACATGATGCTTAAAGCTGTCAAAGAACACTTTAAGTTAGAAAAAGAGTATCTGACACAAAGACCACGTATAAAGCCTCTTACTCTTTTCTTCATTGATGACATTGAAGGCTATCGTGATGGTAATGATATTGCCGGAAGCCTGAAAACTAAGTTCGAAGAATACGTTATGTCAGAAGTGAATGAACTTTTAAAAACAGAGAAGGATGAGTTTTATAGGAACTACCTTGAAAAAACTGTTAAGGATATAGCCTCTGTTCATGGTGGTTATTTTTCAAAAGATAACAGTGATAAAGATGATAAAATTGAGCAGGAAATCAACGAAATTCTTCATGACAAAGAGCTTTTATTATCTTTAGAGAATCCTCGCCGTTTCATTTTCTCTAAATGGACGTTGAGAGAAGGCTGGGATAACCCAAATGTCTTTCAGATTTGTAAACTCCGTTCGAGCGGTAGCACCACATCTAAACTTCAAGAGGTAGGGCGTGGTTTGCGTCTTCCTGTAAATGAATACATGTGCCGTGTGAAAGATCGCAATTTTACTCTGAACTATTATGTTGATTTTACGGAAAAGGATTTTGTCGATTCTCTTGTCAAAGAGGTCAACGATAGCTCCTTCAAAGAAACTGTTCCAAGTAAGTTTACTCAAGAGCTTAAGGATAAAATCCTATCTCAGTATCCTGATCTTTCATCCAGAACACTCATGAATGAAGTTTTTGATGATGAAATCATTGATGATAATGACAACTTTAAAGATTCTGACTCTTATACTCGATTAAAAGGTAAATACCCTGCGGCTTTCCCGGCAGGAGTGAAACCAAGCAAAATCAAAAAAGCCACAGTTGGGAATAAACGCACTAAAATGCGTGTTGGCAAGTTCAGTGAACTTAAAGAGTTATGGGATTTGATCAATCAGAAAGCGGTGATTGAATATAAAATAAATAACGAAAATGAATTCTTATCTATTTTCAAGTCATTTATGCTCGAAGAAAAAGAAAGATTTACTAAATCAGGCGTTCATACTCGTATTGATAGAATTTACATTCATAATGATATGGCAATGTCTAAAAGTATCATCAGTGATGATGATAACTTTGCTAAACTCAACACAATGAACTATCGAGAATTTCTTGATAACTTATCACGAACTATTTTTGCTAAACACGATACTTTGCATAAAGTATTTTGTGATATAAAAGATACTATCAATATTACTGACTACCTTAACATTCAGACAATTAGAAAGATTAAATCTGGCTTTAGCAAATATTTGTTGAACAATTCATTTAACAAGTTCAGTCTTGGCTACAATGTAATTTCAGGTTCTATTCATCCTACAAAATTCACTAATGCTGACGGCAATCCTCTAAATGAGGTATTATCAAGTGATCTTGGTATATTGAATGACAACACAAAACCACCGTTGGATTCTTATCTTTTTGAAGAAGTCTTTTATGACTCAGAGCTTGAAAAGCTCAACATAACAGATGGAGAGATCCAGTCTGTAGTTGTTTTTACAAAGATACCGAAGAACTCCATTAAGATCCCGGTAGCGGGTGGATACACGTACTCCCCTGACTTTGCATACGTTGTCAAAACAACAAAAGGTGATTGTTTAAACTTTATTATCGAAGCAAAAAATGTAGATGGCAAGGATAGCTTACGACTTGAAGAAGAACGTAAGATAAAACATGCACAAGCACTATTCAGTCAAATAAGTAAATCTGTCAAAGTCGAGTTTAGAACACAATTTGCTGCAGACAGCATAGCTGACCTGATTAAAAAAGTAGGATGATAACATTTTATAAAAAGAAAAGGGCCTTATGGCCCTTTTCTTTTCCCTTGAAGGGAACTCTCCATTGGAGAGAATATATATCCCCATACTTGGGGCAACTCAATCAGCCCATTGGGGCTGTAAACCACTCCCCATATATGGGGCAATCAGACACTTCGATGAAGTGCGTATTCTCAAGGAACACTTATTAGATATAATATTAAATATTGATTGTCAAATATATTTATCAAAATAAAAAATTATCATAACCAATCCAAATATGATCTCCCTCTCAAATAAACTGTCTGGAGGTTCAAACTAAGCTCCTGACGCCTCAATTAATAGTTAATCCAATATTTATGTTGTGCAATATAATACAATTAACCCCACCCCAGTTTCCTGTATATCCTGAAGAACCTGATTGGTTAGAATTCTCAGGTTTGTTGCCAATTATAGCCTAAGCTAATACACCTAAGCATTACCACCAACAGTTGCATCTCCAGTCAGGTGCAACATCCCAAAAGTTGTTGTATCTGCTTCTGTTATATTTATGAAATTATTTGCGTCCTGATCACCCATATTTAAATTACCAGTTATAGGTGATTCGCTATCACGGAAAAATAAACTATTAGTAATGCCGGTAGTCACCTAATTACATGTATATAATCTTCTATCTGGCTCTCTACAGTTACTTCCACCATTATTACATTCATTTCCTCGATATCTTGACACTTCTATTTGTTTTAAACGATTAGGGTCGTTTGGACAAGAACAACCTCCGGTATCTTTATTTGGAACATAACACTTCCCTTCAACAACAATAAACATCCTATTTACACTTCCGCCTCCTTCTTTCCATACACCATTAGTACAAGATAATATGGAACCATCAACTGCTCGCCCTTGCAAACCATTAGGAGAACATCCATTTCCAGCATAGGCCACTCCATTTAGATGAAGATACTCTCCAACTGTTGTTCTACCACCTGAGACAACCCCTCCAGCACCATAAACTTGCCCTGCGGCATCTATATTACCATTGGAATGAACATAATTTGAGTTGAGGTTCCCTGATGCCCACACATATGAAGCATTTACCGTTCCATTAGCGTCTATGTTTCCTGTTGATTTTACATAACCACCATATAATCCCGCCGCTGTTTGAATATTTTTACCTGCGTAAGCAGTTATGGTATTCGTGTCCGTCATATACCAACCGCCACCGTATTTCTGGAAGTAAATACCCCCATCTCCCATAGTTCTGAACCAGTTATTAGTATAGGTCTCACCTCTGGACGTTATGGTTGTTCCTGATACGGTATTATTAGAATTTAAATTACCATTGACTTGACCATTACCTGCTACATTCAAATCAGAGTTTAACGTTGCCACACCGCCAACGTCTAATGTTGATCCTATCGCTGCTGCCCCGCCCGTTCGTAATACCTCCGTAGTTGTGGTTCCTGCTGCTGTTATATTTCGGGCATTATTTATGTCCTGATTACCCATGTTTAAATTACCTGTCATAGGTAATGTGCCATCACGACGCAAATACACGGAGTACATAGAAGAATCGTATCCAACACGATACGCCAGAAGACCTGCTGCAGTAATATTATTGAAAGCTGATGATGTCGCGGTCCATGCACCCTGTAGACCTGATACTAAAGTCGCTGATTGCGTCATTCCGCTATCAATACCCGCTACCTGCATAGCCTTTCCTAACAAATCATAACGATATTTTCCACCTTCCAGCCAAGGTGATGTTGTTGTAATAAGACCATTGATAACAAAATTGGGAGAAGTCCCTGAACGTTTTAATACTATTTTGTAAGATGACTTTTGCATGTTAATGCCTGTATAGGCTACAGGTAGAAGCCCTTCATTTGCTAATGTTTGATATGTGATTTCGCAGCCGTTAGATGTACATGTTCTTGGCCCCGGATCATTTGACTGACTGCTACTTGACGAAAGTGTTGATAGTTTGTCATAGTGGATACTGATATAGCGATTTACAGCCTCTCCTATTTGCTTTATCTGATGTCCAACAGTATCAGCTATCATATTTTCTTGATTAGTTTTCATATCCTGAAATTTTATAAATGCCATCATACTACCTACACTCAACACTAAAATAAGTTCCAGTAATGAGAAGCCTTTCTTATTTTGTTTTTTCATTTTCATCGTCCTTTTTGTTTCACGTACATATCAATTAACAAAAATAAAACAGAGGTCAAGATTGGTTAAGATACAATCCATAAAAAACACTTAATAAAAAATTTTAAGAGGGGTAATTTTATCCATTATCGTCTTTTGTATGTTATCCTGCTCATGACCCTAAACATTCAGGATAAAAGATAATGACTGAAGCTATTAAAGCACTTAATAACATCCGTACCCTTCGCGCTCAGGCACGAGAAACAGATCTGGCTACACTGGAAGAGATGCTGGAAAAATTAACTGCTATTGTCGAAGACAGACGCCAAGAAGAATCACTTGCACTGCAACAAAATGCTGAACGTCAGGCCAAAATTGAAGCGCTTCGTGCACAACTGCTTGAAGATGGTATTGATCCATCTGAACTGCTGGGCAATCCTAAATCTTCCCGTCCGGCTGCTGTTCGTGCTCTTCGTCCTGCTAAATACAAGTACATTGACGAAAATGGTGATGAAAAGACGTGGACGGGTCAAGGTCGTACACCAAAAGCGATAGCTGCTGCACTAGAAGGTGGTAAAGCTCTTGAAGACTTTGCCATCTGAGTTTGGTTGTAATTTATTGCCACGGATGGCAGTAAAAATTGACTACCGCGCCCTCTGGGGCTTGGTCAACAGCTCTCCAGCCTAAAACAAGTTTTAAGCCTGAGAGCTGTTCGGACGTGAATTTATTTTATGGTCTGAATTTTTTGAGGACTCTTTCGATGTAGATTTTTCCATTTATTTTATACCGTTCGATATCATGTGTATGTAAGGATGGAACCTCCAACAACAAACCAAATAGTAATTGTTTATCTACCTCACTAATATCACAGTTTAAAACCTTGGCAACCTCTGCACCAAGAATTATTTTTTGTCGCGTGTTTTCTTTTTTGCTGTCTCTTTTCTCTTTTGCTTTAAGATAATTTAATTTATTTTGTGCGCCAGCAATTTTCTGCTCAAGGGTTTTCTTAATTTCCGATCTGCTTCTATCACTTTGAAAAATATTGCCAGTTAGATAGGTGTTTTTTATTTCATCATCACTCATTCTTTTCTCCACTGATGCCTATGGTTATAAGGAATATTACTTCTGAACTCATCATCTGAAATTGCTCGTTTGATTGATTTAATCCGGGAACGGAATTGTTTCTTTTCCTGTTTCTTTCTAAACTCAACTCTTATTTCTGTGATTATCTTTTCTGCTTCACTATACGCTTTTTCCAGATCGGTATAGATTCCATTATCAAGTAATCGCTTTGCCTCAAGATCGATGGCTTCATCGTTATTTTTATACATAAAACCTCCCTGTATTGATTTCCTGATTATGTATTAACACAATTTACAGATAAATCAATAAGTAAGGTGTTAAATCTTATCTGACAACCCAAATACTTATAAAGCCAATGTTAATAGTCCATAATGCAGCATTAACACAGATTAGTATTATTTCTGACTCACACAACTCACCGATACTCATATTCACCCCGTTTATTTTATGTTCTTATATTCTTTTATATTAAATAATTTACTTTGGCAAGTCATGAGTTTTATCGTGATAGTAATCTCTGATTAATGTTGCCTCTTTTTCCCTACAAAATAACAACTACCAGTAAAAATAAAGTACACACTAAGAATATAACAACACTATGCGCTAATATTCACTAACAACTTTGAACGATTCTCTCCGCGTTACTTATTTTTGTTTATCAGTGATTTTCATTTTATCTTTCGATTTTCCACTCTAATTTCTTATCCTAACCTGTGAATTGTGCAACAGGGAAAGCTACCAATATCTTTTGCTATTTTTCTATTTTAGTGGTTTCCCGCCTTGCGGCGGGATAAATTAATACTCTTCCTGTCCTTCGGACGCTATCAAAGGCCAATCCGTGTAATATCGAGGTATACTTCGCCCGCCCATCCATAGTGCGCCGCTTAATTCGGCGATTTGTTTTACAGCCATTCATATATTTAGTATTAATTAATAAAGGAAAGCCTTATACATTGCCGTTATTTTTGAGCCATTTATGGCGATAAAAAATAAAGCAATGCCCACTTACGCATTATCGCTTCGCTCTAATGCCGTGGGGTCTACCGACGGTTGCCTGCCGCAGGCTAAAACCGTTTCCTTCGGAAACAAAATCAAGGTCAACGTCAACCCCGGCGTTTTCCTTACGTAAAACGAAAAGCAGCATTTGGCATTGAGGAATACTTGGATGGCGATATACAGTTTTAAAATGGAGAACATCAGCAGAGGCGAAGGTCAGTCTTCGGTTAACTCTGCTGCATATCGTCACCGTAAAGTTTTCTTCGATAACAGAACGGGTGAAGTTTGTGGTCGCAAAACAGCACATAAAAAGGACCTTGCCTTTGCGCAGATTTTTGCACCTGAACATACCCCTCCTGCCCTGATTGTTGACAGTGAAACACTCTGGAATGCTGTCGAAGCCTCAGAGAAGAGAAAAGATGCCCGCCTTGCCAAAGAGTTTAAGATTGCCCTCCCCGCTGAGCTAACACCAGAGCAGAACATTGAACTCACTGCAGCTTTTGTTCTTGAGCACTTTACCAAGCAAGGCATCATTGCCGATGTTGTTATTCACGATATTAATGGTCATAACCCGCATATCCATATAATGGGAACCACCCGTGAGGTTCTTTCTACCGGCTTTGGTAAAAAGGTCCGTGAGTGGGACAAGCCTGAAACCCTTGATAGCTGGCGTAAAGGCTGGCAGGACATCTGTAATGGGTTCCTTGACCTGTATGGTCATGATGAACACATCGATCACCGTTCTATCAGGGTTCAGTATGAGGAAGCCCTTGAACAGGCTACGGCTGCTGCTACAAACGAAGAGAAAGCAATCTGGCTGGCTAAAGCTATTGAAACAAACCGCGATCCAATACTTCATATTCCTCGTGACCGCTGGGGCACTGTTGCCGCTCAGGAACAACGTGCTGCAGAGCAAGCGATACGTGATGAGCTGAAAAAAGAAGCTGACGAAGCCTACTTTACCTTTAAAGATCTACCATTAGACATCGTGGTTGATGTTGCCAGCTTTAGGGTTCATGCACTGGCTGAACCTGAAGAAATTGTTATCCCGGATAATACCGGGAGAGCTTCATCTTCAGACTCGCAAAAACCTGTTCTGGTTGCCCCTGCACCTCATACACGCACTACACTGAAAAACCCATCCTCTTTAACAACAAGAGCGATTAAACGCGCTCCTGTTAAAGCTAAGAGGAAGAATGTTGAACCACGTCAGGATGGGATTTTCAAACGTTTCACACTGTTGGTAGTCGGATATATAAAAGATAAATTCGTCTGGGCCAGAAAGAAACCGTCCCCTGTTTCAGTGGATGCTGAACATGATAAACGTATCGCTGAAAACTATGTCTTTGATGAGGTTCATGGCATCTATGTGCCACGCGCTGAGTATGAAAGACGTGCCAGATTTAACAAGGATGACTATAAACCAACACCTGATGAGGTCAGGCGTTTTCCAAGTCGTCCTAAACTCGATCAGACAGAACATAATATTAGTCTAGATCTAATTACTCCCATACAGTCTGAAAGCAAAAGAAAATATATACCGCGTTTAAAACCGCCAAATCATAGATAACAAGAAAAAAGAGATAATAATTACATCCAATATCTCCTTTTTTCATGGCATGTGTTATTAAAATAATAAATTGCTACTCAACCATTTTTAAATTGTGAAACAGCCATAATAAAATCATCTTCCCATCGCTGCGTTCTGATTGTTCTAGGGTGCGGCGCTCTAAGCGTATACTTCGGAAGATCTGGATGATGTAATCTTGAAAAATGTTTCTTTGGCAATCCATCAATATTATTGAAAACCAGATCTTGGTATAAACCTTTCAGTCTTTTATCATACTTGTGATTTGTAAAAAATATACATACATCGGGCTTAAGAATACTAATTTCTTCTTTAACTAGATAGTCTAGCGAAGCAATATCCTGTGCAAGTTCCGTTCGATCTGGTGAGCCGCAATCAACATCAAATCTATTAAGATTTGACCACGCAATAGCATATGGCTCAATACTTAGTGATCTTTCCACTTTCCTAATTACATTCCAAAAAGCACTACTATAATATGATGATCCAAAATTAAATTCTTGATACGTAGCTCTTTGAGCTGCTATAGAGGGAGATTTATTCCAGCCAAACGTCTCCTGCCCCACAACCATCAGCTTTAATTTCTGAGATGAATAATTACTGATATTTAAAAGAAGTGGTCCATGTAGATTTTTATCTGAATGCTTTTTACTGTACTCATTAAGAATATTAATGTTTTTGATGTATAGCTGATTAAGTCTATCATTCATTTTATTCACTATAAAAACTCCAGTAAATGAAACACGACACCACTAGCATTGAACATGGTAAACTTGTAGATAAAAACCACATCTTTTATTAAGTGGACTGGTTCTATACTTCGCCCATAAATTATTTAAAATGAGCAAATTTTGTAATTCACCACGATTGAGACCATACAATTATTGTGTTAATAAATAAGCTAATTCACCCATAATTTATCGATCAGTTAGCTATTTAGCTTACATTTGCAGGTTTTATATTCAACATCCAAAATGGTAGATACACTTTTAGATGAATTACCTAATGGTTTTAACTTTGAATATAATTTTCTTAATTTCCTGATATCCTTAACTTTTCTCATCTCCCTGATTGATTTTATTGCATCCTTTTTATCAACAGCAGCAACTAGCAGATTAACTTGTTTTATATACTCTGCATAATTTTTATCGCCTTGCTGTTTTAATGTATTTATTAATCCTCTAATTTTAAAATACAATGCAAGAATATCCATAATTCTTTCTTTTTCAATTACTTTTTTCTTCAAATTGAAAAGACACATCCTTATGTTATCTTTTCTTTTTTGTGTTGGCCTAAGCTCTTTGATTACTTTTACACCATGTACGATTTTGGAATGACCATTCCTTAAAACTTTTGATTTCTGTCTATTTAATCTAACCCCACTTTTGAGCGCCATTGATAAAATCATTGTTTTTATTTTCGAAATATCTTCATTATTAACTTCTGACTCGAAGCTAATAGTTATATCATCGACATATCTCGTGTAGTTTCCACCTAATTTTCCGACTTCCGCACTGATAAGAGCCTCTTCTTCTAAAAATATCAAGTTGGCAATGTCAGTACTTAACTTAGTCCCTTGAACAAGTGAACCTTCAAGTGTTGATAGCTTGGCTATTAATGATGAAACTTCAGGAGAGAAGTTCATGTAATATTGAAATGCTTTAGCTATCAGTTCTCCTTTTATAGAAGGAAAAAAATCCTTCATATCTTCTTGAATGATAATTGACTTATCACGATGGAATATACAATCATCTATATAGCTGATTCCTTTCCTACCGCCAGTAATATACTCCGGTAGTGATATCTTCGAAAAAATACGCTGTTTAATAAGCTCATGTATTTTTAATAACTCACCAACTACTTTATACGTTGTTCTTTTTTTTCCTTTTCTTATTACTGGTACCGTTTTAAAATAATTCTTTTTGTTTTTTAAAACATAAGCGAGCCTCTCTTCGTTTGTTTCTAGCATTTTGAATAGAGACTCTAATTTAGCAAGTGGCCTGTTTGAATAACTCCAATTTTTATGCATTAACTAATGTATCCATTATAGTTTTTTTGAGCATATTATTGATATCAGAAAATTCATCATTTGCCTCTTCACTTTCAGAAAGAAGGATAATGATATTTAGTGGAATATGAAGCGCTGATGATATTTTTTCTAACGCTGTAATAGTAGGGTCTCTTTGATTATTTTCTATACGAGATAAATAAGATTTAGTTAAATCCGTACTATCTGATAGTTCTTGTAGTGTGAGCTTACGTGCCTCACGGCATAGTTTAATGGTTGAACCAATATCTAACATAATGCACCTCAGATAATGGGATTGACATGGCTGGCTGCTCGTTCAAAAAATGAAGATGGATACATAATAAATCTCCTTAGTAGGTAGATATCAATGAATATCAGAATCACCGTGTAGAAACTTAACTACAGCCAAGATCCTAGCAACATAGGGAAGATAATCTAAGGCAGACCAGCCTTTTGAATTTTCCTTGATTCTCTCTTCAAGGGCTTGTATCGCATCATCCAGTTCTTTCAAAGAGCTATTGTCTACAGTGTGTTTGCTCTTCTCACGCACTCGGCGCAAAGTGTCTAAAACATCTTTCATAAAAACCTCTCATTTTAACAACACGATGCAACTTGCATCCCCGCCAAAATGTCCTGTGGATCGTGTTGCACACCGTAGACAAAGCCAGCCAACACCCATCCAACACAATTGATTGGATACCCCGCCATTTCAGCATTAAACAATGCCGTATCGTAGATATACGATTGCAACATGCATTTCGCATAAAGTTACGATAACAATGAAGAGGGACATGGGCCACGTCTCGTATTGGAGAAATGGTTGACTGAAAATTTCACTCAGTCCTTTACCGATCCTAGAGGTTTTTAAAGAGCAAAGACAAACGAGTTCGTTCGTCCATGATTTGATAATAACCTAGTGTTGCCTGACAGGCAACTTATTAAATATGTCATTTTGGAATATAAAATCATTTATTATGCAAAAAAAACCACATCTAGATCCACAGACATGGTTTTTTTGCACTTACAGTAAGGGAGTTTTACATTCTCCTCCTGAACACAACATTGTCAGAGAAGATAGCCTTGCCAGCTATAAAGGCCACAATAGCAATTATTGGTAGGCTGATAGTAGCTCCAGCAATCCCCGCAGACATACCGATAAGAATAGACAGTCCAAATGTCAGGAAGATAGCTACGGCAGCATACCATTGTGGATAAGCACCATATAAGACAGTCGCCATGCAGCCAGTACACACATGCACACCGCGCTGGCTCTCTTTCAGGCAAAACGGACACTGGATTGTATTGTTTTCCATGATAGCCCCTTAAATCGCTTTCCAGCCATTGCTGGTTTTAACAAGATTAATCATGCCATCTTCCGGTTCATTCATACCCTTGACGCTGGAGAACGCTTTTTTGTCCACCCATGAAGGAACATCCGCCAACTTCCATGTATATGACACGCGAACAACTTTCTGATTACCGTTTCCCGGTTCGGTCCATTCCTTTATCTCAGTAACTTCCCGATGACCGACGCAGGCACCATTCTCACGGTTCCAAAACTCAACCTCTTGGCCCTTGTCAGTTACTTCCAGAACATCAACACTGCTAAACCCATTTGCCTGTTGTGAAACAGTGAGCAGCCCTTGTTCAACAAGTCCTTTAAGGATTTCATCACTGGCACTGTATCCGGCAGAACGGTAGCCACGGTTAACCTTAATTGGAAAACCTTTATTGAATACAATATCGTTGTCCTGCAGGGAGTAGCACAGCTTTGATTGTGATATTTTTGCGTTGATCGCTTTTTCAAAATCGCCTTTTTCACCGCATCCCGATACAAGAGCAGCAAGACCCGCCACGAGTAAAAATTTACGCATAGTGTTATCCCAGAGTTAATGGTTGATTGTGCCGTTTCTCAGAACAACAAGACGAACTGACATATCGGCGTTGTTGACGGTAGCGAACCCACGGACTTCGAAATTGTTTATCGTTCCGGTAACGCTGACTTTCTGGCCTTTCTTGTAAGTAAGAACGGCATCATCAATACCAGAGTAGTAATCCAGCCAGACCATCCCGCCGCAGTAGCTGGTATCAGAGGTTTTAAATAAAAGGTAATAGTTAGGGGCTGACTTAGGCATTCCCGTCATCATATCGCTGGCACTTCTGCCCTTCGTAACCTCGAGAACAGTGGCATTGGTGATAGAGATCCTTTTGCCAGTCCATTTCTTTTCTGCTGCCATTGCATTTTCTTCATAGTCTTTGCAAACAGCACCAAGACCAGAAACAGATGATAACGGGCCAATGCTTTGAGGTGTGGCAGTTCCCCCCAGTGCTTTGTTTACTGATGACAACGAAGAATTGATTGCTCCATTAACTGTATTCACGCCATCGTTGAGTTGCTGGCATCCTGTCAGTGCGGCAGCAGACAGCACCAGTGGCATCACTATCCGTAATTTCATATCTATCCCCAATGTGTGGAAACTTTATGTCAAAGACAGCCCTACCCATAGGTTGGTCTCTCTGGGCTGTAAAAAAGCATTAATCAATTGATAGGATTCAATTTATTTTTCTGTTCGTCATATCGTTTGTATCGATCGAATTCAAATCATTTGATAGATTAAAACTATCATATATCTATAATCGATCGATATAAACAATTAAAACACCGATCAATTGACGCTAATTTGATAGTTAAAATCTATCAAATGCAGTTTATTGATCTTTTATATCGATCAATAAGACGTGTAATGTACACGAAGAGCCATGTCAGTAGCTGTTTGCACATGGATGGAGATAGAAAGGTATAGGTCGGAACAGATAATACCCTGTCGACCATTACGCAGACAGGGATTGTTAGATCTCAGGTAATGTAGCTATCTTCAGATATGGTGTTGTAAAAACCTGTATGCAACGCATGTTTTAATATACTGTTTCATATGGAATGGTAGCTACCATTCAGATTTTTCAATCATCTTCCAAAGCACTCACACCACTTGCCGGGAAATTGGTTTTCATATTATTCGATATCTTCGGAACTAAGGACTCTATTGTTTCTTCGCTAACTTGGCTGAGTTCAGAAATCAATCTTCTGTATGTATTAATCATTCGTTCCTGATCAAACTCATTTGCTGATTCTGATAAGAAGAAATAGCCATAATCTTTGACATGGATATTATCACCACTTTCCAAAGTGAGTTTTATTCCTTGTTCATTTTCTTCAACATCTTTAACAATACAAGTCATAAATGGTATTTTTTTATTTGTATGAAAGAGCGTAATAATCTTAATGTTGTTCATCCTTTATTTTCCTTCTTTTTTTATTATTTAATACCATATCGAATCGGTAAAAATCAAATTTAACTCATTTAATAAACGTTCTACCTGTTTTTATTATTCTTTTGAAAAGATATTTATCTTATGAGCTAACGCTCATGTGCTGACGCACGGCTACGCCCTAACGCTGTAAAATATATTTAACGATTTGACAATGGTATTTGCTATGTTTTAGGGGAAAGCCAAAAGGATCAACATCTATTCTTTTATTCATGATTAAATATTTTAGATCCTATATTTCATAACAGTATTAGCACTAAAAAATATAGTATTTGCTCTTAAACGCATAGGAAAACTATATTCATAGAAGCAGCACTTAGTGATTGTTCAAAACAATCACATTGCTGAAACAGGGTTCATCCCTGTTAATGATGGATTTATCAATGAAGAATTGCGGCGACAGCCGCCAATAAAATAAAGGTAAGCAATTGCAGTATTCCTGAAACATCAGCAGCGCTGCGTGATTGTATGAAACAATCACTTCGCTGAAAATACACCCCAAGAAAACCATATGTTTTTACGTAAAACGCTCTGCACATAAGATAAAAGGAAAACTAGACTCTCTTAACTTCTTACTAATTATTTAATTATAAGCACTATCCCAGCCCAATAAAATCGGGGCTTCACACCTTTTTTTCCTATGTTTAAACATAGCAGACACCTATGTTTAAACATAGAACCCTCCTATGTTTAAACATAGCGGAATCTATGTTTAAACATAGTTTTTTTAACATATAGCAACATCATAATAATAAAAGTTCTATTTTATTTATAGTTTAACTATTGACTTTCATTTTTCTGCATAGTATTAAATAGGCATAATAAGAACTATAAGAGAGAATAATATGAATACTAATGACACTGAACTACTTCGCTTATTTGAAACATTAACCACAGAGCAAAAGATTGATATCGCAAGACACTTGCTACAAAACAAAGATATAAAATCAACCACCGTTATTGCAACAGAAGAAGATAAAGCGATCTCATTTGCACAGCCTTATGTTTTTGCTTTTACTTCAAACTTTCGTGTTTTTTCTGATCTGGATATATCTAAGAATGAATTCCGCGTGTTGACTTATATCTTAGAATATATGGAGTTTGGAAACCTAATCAACCTCTCACAGTCATCACTCTGTAAAGCGTTGAATATCGCATCCGGTAATATGTCAAACATATTCAAAAAGCTAAAACAAAAAGGTATTCTCGTTGAACATCATGGACACCTGTATATCAACTCTAATATTTTTGCCAAGGGTATGAGTCATCAACTTGATGAAAAACGTAAAGAGCATTTGAGTAATGCAAAAAGCCTCAATGCTGATATTGAACAATATCCAGAACATTATGCAGATCTTTCACAGAAAGAAAGACGAAACTTATCTTTGGAAACTGAAAATAAAGAGATCTACACAGATGCCTTTGTTTTTAGCAAGAAGAAGAAAAATAATGCTGTTCCTAATGCTAAAAACAGTGTCCAGATCGATAAGCCGCGAAAGGTATATAAAAGAACAAAAGAAAATGAAGCGGCAAGAAAAGACGTAGCTGATATCGACATCTATTTAAAAGCTGCATCCTAAAACAGGACAACAATAATGGAAAAAACATACTTGATAGTTTTTATTCTACAAAAGTAAAAAAAAATTTAACCCTTTCCTTAATTTGACACCTTCTCTATACACCTAATATATAAATATATGCACTATTTATTAACGAGGTATATATGAGAAAAGTACAATTAGACAACACTGATTTATTAGCTTATTTTAATACGATTGAAGAACTCAAAAATCATCCATCAATGGATGAATATAGAGCAGGATATAGTAAGCTACGTGATGATGATGATACATTTGCATATGAAATAAAAAAATATAGGTCTGCACATACCACACTGCGCAGGCTTGATAAGAAAAGACAATCTCTTTTGGATAGCTTTATTAGTGAGCTTAATCCTATAAGTTACTCAGCAGCTAACACCGCTGCTAAATCATCAGGAAACTTTGATTTAATTAATGAACGAATACTTTACAGAAAAGCCATTGAAGAAAAAAGTGATACAGAAATCATTGCTCTGGTGATAAAACAACGCACAGAGGCCGCTCTTGAATTCCAGCGCTCTGTTGAGCAGAGTCTGGAACAGCTTTCTTCTATCTCATCAGATTTTGAGTCCTCAAATAAAAAAAGAAGAAAATTGTCTTTTTAAATGCATCAGTTCTGCATTAATCTGGCATTTACCAAGTATGAACTTAATATATGCCAGAGGAATAACAGTGTAATTTATCTACGCTTGCCTTTTGGATTTTATTTGAGAGAACGTTATCAACGTTTGGCAAAATGCAACTACATCACCCATTGTTCTCAGTGAATGTAATGCAGGTCCCCAATCCGCAGGCTCTCCCTCATAGTGGTGCACTTGTAGCCATCCGCCATCTTGTGCCGACGGATGTGTTGAATGTCTAATTTGAAATGCGATACCGTGCTTTTCTCTAGCAAAGTAAACATCAAAAACTGCATCTTGAGGATTACCAGATACCTGATACTCATATTCCGAACCTACAGCTCTTATTAATTTTTTTGCTAAATCTCGGTCTAAAGATTTCATTTCACGACCTATTTAGAATAGTTAAAAGCCAGAACTGAAAATTATCACCATACAAACATCATTCAGGTATTTTTTCTTCAATGAAAATATTACGGGATATATTCCCAATAGTATTGGTGGATACACTATCAAATGTAGCACCAACGACACCACCAACTAGTGGTATTGCTTTACCAAGATTAATAGCACCTTTTTGCCCAAACTTAGTTATAAGCCTAAATCCTACCGCTTTATTTATAGCTTTTATTGTTTCACCAGAAATATTTTTAATTAAGGTATTTGTCATTTTTGTACTAATTGTTATACCTATATTTTTCACTATATCCTTCGCAGCATTTCCGGTTAAACAGGTATATACAAGTGTCTTAACACGGTCATCTTTTAAATCATACCCGCCCATATGTGCAATTGCTGCGATCATACGAACTTGTATAAATATGACGCTTGAAATGTTAGCTGGAATGGCCACCGGGAGCGTTATTATTCCACCAAGGCCGGTGATAAAGCCTGATGTTCCCGCTTTTGTATTTTGCCATCGTATTAGCGCATTAACCTTATCAACAAGTTCTCCATCACCATTCAAATATGGTGCAGCAAGCTCTTGCGCCGAATCCAAACCTACAACACCATTACAGGCTTTATCATAGGCCCAGTCCAGTACCTGCATGACTTTTGATTCAGTGATTTCACCATCCTCACTTTGGGCGGTGTCTTTCTTTGCAAGAACTTTCTTACCGATGCTGCCTAATGCCCCAAAAGCTGCCGTTGCACCTGAAAATTTACCTGATTTTTTATCGTCAGAATCCATAATGACCTCAGAAAAGATAATATTCAGGATAAGTATCGGCAATCACAGATAAAACTTTAGTATTAAAAATCAAACACACACGATCTTGTTAATTGTCATTAACCTATAAGATCCTCCGGTGATACACGATCACGCCCCATTTTCTCAAGCAACTGTTGTAATCTCTTGGCTCTCAATTTCTGAGCCTTTTTCTCACCAATCTCCTGATAGTATTCTTCCCGGCGCTCCGCGACAACTTGGCGGAACTTCTTCAAAAGCTGTTCCAGTGTTTTCATATCTGTCGTCGCAGCTTCAGCTTGGATTTTTTTATACATATACATAACATGGAATTCATCAATCATATTGGTTATCTCCAGTTCATTACAGGATTATTTCCCTACACACGAGGGAATATTGCCATTTTTCAATACTGATTCACAGTCATTTTTAACTTCCAGTAAATACGCTCCTCAGCATCATCCGGTTTTATGTTTTTCAGTACAAGTTCAATGATATGCTCTTTATGCCAGTATAAAATCGTTTCCTTTAACTTATCCATGTTGATCTCAGATACATCTTTGCCTCTTCCACTTTTAACATAGTCTTCAACTTCACAGGTAATCAACACATCATAAAGTATCTCTGATAACATTTCCCCTGTTAAAATATTCATGGCTGTTTCAGGCTGTTTTTCAGAGATACTATAGATCGTTTCGCAATACCCCTGTAATACATTTGTGATAAAATCTACTACCATTTTATTACTTTCATTTAAAATAATCTCTTTCATACTGATTCCTTTTATTAAGTTAAACATTAGATACATATCGAGAAGGTATTAATACTATTTATTAGATACTATTTTGATGATTACAGAACCATATTCCACATCCATCTCATCATACAGTGTCTCATTTACATAACGATTTAAATCATCTAACAAGGTCTTATCATTCATGATTTCTTCGACAGAGCTACCTCTTAATGCGATAAATATATCCAAGCTCTCTTGGATAAGGTTCATCACTTTAGGTGTTTTTTCACATAACATACTTACGATTACTGTCATATCATTATTCATCTGTTTTTCCTTTTGTTTATAGTTAGCCCCTTCCGGGGCAAGATTAGTTCTTACTTTCTAAAGTTTTCTGAATACCCTACCAGTAAGGCTGCTACTTGTTCAAAGTTGACCTGATTAATATCACCACAGTTTCCTTCTTGCGTGGTAAATCTCTCAAAGTTATTCTGAATATGGTCAATCACATAAATAATAAATGGACTCATAAAATCCGGATCATCCAGATAGTCATTGGCATCTCCATCACCATTCACTTCCATGAACAGATTCCAGCTTGCTGTAAACGATCTACAAGCAAGATCATAAAACAGTTCTGTTGATTTATTTTCAATAACAGTTTCTTTAGACATACTTATATCCTCATAATTAAATGCTTATTTTATTCATTTCGTTTTATATTAGCCCCTTGCGGGGCCGAATAGATGACGACAGCGATTATGTATATAAAATACAGTGACTCATCACATGATGTATCTGCCTCAGGTTGACAAGCACTTCATCAAAATATACGTTTTTAATCGATGCTTTATATTTATGTTTTTTCAAGAACTCATTAAAATCTTTCTTACCATTCTCTATTATTGATTTTAAAACACCCTCCATATAACCATCGTCTTCAAGGTTATGATAGAATCTTTCCCCCATATACTCATGCATACATCGCAAATAGTAGTCATAGTCTTCCCCGCTTTTCAGAACAAAGTATTTTGTATCATCATTGCTAACATTTATTTCTATTTTTTGCACTTTCATTTTCGCTTCCTCTTTTATGTTATTTATTATTTTTGCGTGAATCTAAAATAGTATTTTCAATCCAAGCATCAATCTCACTTTCCACAAAGGCTACAGATCTTGCCCCTATGATTACCTTATCCGGGAATCGGCCTTCCTTAATAAGCTCATACATTGTGGTTCGACTAAATCCGACTCTTCTAAGAACTTCAGGAACACGGATTAATCTTTTACCTGCGATTTCATTTCTCATTTGTTTTTTCCTCTGTTGTTTCAACGAGGACAATAATAGCTAATTCGCTTATGGCGTTTTAGGGATGTTGGCAAAAGACTTTTTCGAAAAAAATGGGGGTAGGTGAACAGAAAAAAAATGGTTGAGGATGGATGTGATCACGTTCGCTCAGGGCGAACGTAACCCTTTTTTACTTATCTTCTTTCTTCTTCTCGTCTTTGACGTGATCTACAATTTTTGTGTCTTTTAATACATTGTTTTCCATCATGTAATCTTCAAACGATTTCAGATAGTTCTCGTCTGTCAGCAACGCCATAGCCAGCGGATAGTCAGTCACCTTAAGCATTCCCTCATCCCTATCCTTCTCGCTGTTCTCATGAAGCAGCGATGACATCAGCGACAGTGAGATTTTGGTATCATTATTATCTGCCCCCCAAAAAATGAGATCCATCATAGGGATGAGTCGATAGTCGATGATTTTTCTCAACGTGCTTTTACCAAAACGATACTTCCGAACAGCCGGATCGTTCATTTTTAGCTGTTTTTTCCATTGGGGAATGAGCACCTTCAGGTGTTCGATGATATCTTCGGTTGAAGCCTCTTGCAGGAAGATATCGACAGTAATTGAGGACAGACTTTTGATGCCGGATTCCTTCAGGTACTCCGACATATATTCAGACTGACTTCTTTGGGATGTTTCAGGATGGGTTCCAATCAGAGTTAAACTTTTCGCATATAATTGTGCGTTGCTCCGGGTTACGGGGACCACTGCGTAAGTTCTGGCAAGCCCATGTCCTTGCGTGGACGTGTCGCCGCTAAAAAAAATTTCACCTCTGAGGATCTTATAGCGGTAATCATCTAATAAAAGTCTGTTCAGAGGCGGTAATGTATCCCGTTTCAGCAACATCTTGTAAGCCAAGATACGCCGCTCAACCTCAACATAGAATTGCTGAAGGGTGAGTTCCTTTATCGCTTCATACCGCTCTACATCAAACCATTCTTCCAATAGTTTCCTGAGTTCACTTCGTTTCATTACTGTGCTGTCCGTTTTACCATTTTTAGTTGTTTTAACTGACAGAACAACAGGTTGTCCAGTAATGGCGTAGGTCAGCTGAGCTTATTGCTGGTAGGTTCTTAAGATTGGTGTGAAATCATCCGTCGATTACTAAATCTCCGGAGGCTCCCTGCTATCGTATTTCTGCTTTTAAAGGGTTTTGTTGTACAGGAAGGGATGAAGACTGGATAAGTTTTTTGATGAAAAACAGAGATTTTAGATACAAAAAAAGCCCGTTTACACGGGCTTTTGATGCAATACTTTATGCAGTACAAAATCAAAACTAACTCTTAAGTTATTGATTCTGTTAAGAAATTGGCGGAAGCGTAGAGATTCGAACTCTAGAACCCTTTCGGGTCGCCGGTTTTCAAGACCGGTGCCTTCAACCGCTCGGCCACGCTTCCAATGAGGCGCACTATAAACATCCCGAACGGACCTGTAAAGCACCAATGCGTTCGTTTGCCTGAAAAACAGCCAAAATATTGTTAATCGACTGAAATAACAACAGATTGACCGTTTATTCAGCACAAATACTGGCTACAGCGCTTAATGTTTTTTGATGAACATATCTTTGGTGTAGTAATTTCCCCGGTTATCTGGCGCAAATCCTCCCACCCACGGCTTCACAAGATGCGTGCGGACATAGTGGTAAACCGGAATCGCTGGCACATCCTCTCCTAAAAGGTCTTCAGCCTGCTGGTAGTATTTGCCTCGCTCCTCCAGCGAAGTTGCTTTCGCCGCATTGCGCATCGCGTCATCAAAAGCGGGATTGCTGTACCTGGTGGTATTCTCGCTATCGCCGGTACGGAAAATATTGAGGAAACTTGAGGCATCATCATAATCGGCGATCCATGCGTAGCGCACGACGTCAAAATTACCGGTGTGCATGGTATCCAGCATGGTTTTCCATTCCTGATTTTGCAGCTTCGCCTCTACGCCGAGGTTTTTCTTCCACATTGACGATGCGGCAATGGCAATACGCTGGTGCGTTTCGAAGGTGTTATAGAGCAGATTTAGGCTAAGCGGATGCTCAGGGCCATAACCGGCTTCAGCCAGCAGTTTCTTAGCCTCGGTAATGCGTTTTTCGAGCGGCCACGCCGCATATTCCGGCGCATGCAGTTGCACTCCCCCTATTTCCGGCTGGCTGATAACCCACGCCGCGCGTTGCCCCTGCCCCATCACCTTTTGTGCGATGATGTCTTTATCTAACGCCATATTCAACGCCCGGCGCACGCGCGGGTCATTAAACGGCGCTCGCGTCGTATTGAACTGATAGTAATAGGTTGAAAGCTGAGGTGAGACATGGAGTTCATCGCCCATCGTCTTTTTCAACTGCGCGAACTGATTGACCGGGACGCTATACACAATGTCGATTTCGCCGGCCTTATAGCGGTTAACGTCTGCAGACTCTGAACTGATGGGCAAATAAGTGACCTTATCAATGACGGTGTGCCGATCGTCCCAGTAATGCGGGTTACGCACGGCAACGATGCGCTCATTGACTACCCACTGCGATAACTTGTACGCCCCGCTGCAGACAAAATGTTCTGGCCGGGTCCACTTATCACCAAAGCGGCCGATCAGCACTTTATCCAGCGGAACCAGTGACGGGTGCGCCAGCATCGCCAGAAAAGCCGCCGTTGGCTGCGTCAGGGTAATTTCCAGCGTGCTATCATCCAGGGCTTTGACCCCGATATCGGCAGGATCTTTTTTCCCTTGGGCAATATCGAGGGCGTTTGCTACGTGCATATTGCCCAGATACGAGGAATAAGGTGAAGCTGTTTGCGGTGAGACCAGACGCTGCCAGCTCCAGACGACATCCTGTGCGGTAATGGCAGACCCATCTGACCAGGTTATGCCCGGACGTAAATGAAAGGTCCAGACGGTGTTGTCTTTGTTCTCCCAGGACGCGGCCAGCCGGGGTTCGATAGACCCATCCGACTTAACCGCCACCAGTCCGTCGAACATATCGCTGATTAAATTAAACTCAACGTTGCTTTCGACTTTATGCGGATCCAGCGACGCTGGCTCACTGCCATTGTTTCTGACCAGTTCCTGTTTTTCTGCAAGAATTGTTCCTGCGGGAACATTTGCCGCCATCGCCGCGCCGTTGATAGACATCAAACAGACAGTCAACAGCGTAAACGTCAATATCTTCGATTTATGTTGAATCATTCCCTTTACCTTATTGCTCTGTTTTATGTAGACACCGCTGTCACTGTCAGAGAGAAACAGGAATAACGCAATATTTTTCAGTTACCTGGCAGATATCTAACAGGCATTTTTACACATATAGTGCTAACATCTGATTCGGGAGCTTTTGTTGAAATAATATGCTTAAGCCTGGCGGGTTAAAATGCGTAAAGATGGGTAAAACCGCTGTGTCATTCCCCTTGATTTCATTATCCTCCATCATTAATTACATCTGTCATAAGAGAGTGACTCATGGATCGTATTATTAGTTCTTCACGCGATCGTACATCGCTACTCAGCACGCATAAGGTGCTGCGCAATACCTATTTCCTGCTCAGCCTGACGCTAGCATTTTCGGCGCTCACTGCGACTGCCAGTACCGTACTGATGTTGCCCTCTCCGGGGCTTATCCTGACGCTGGTGGGTATGTATGGTCTGATGTTCCTGACCTATAAAACGGCGGATAAACCGGTTGGTATTCTGTCAGCTTTCGCTTTCACCGGCTTCCTGGGCTACATTCTGGGACCGATCCTGAACACATACCTGTCTGCGGGCATGGGTGATGTTATCGCCATGGCTTTGGGCGGTACGGCGCTGGTCTTCTTCAGCTGCTCAGCCTATGTGCTGACCACGCGGAAAGACATGTCCTTCCTCGGCGGTATGCTGATGGCAGGGATCGTGGTGGTGCTGATTGGTATGGTTGCGAATATTTTCCTGCAGTTGCCGGCTTTACATCTGGCGATCAGCGCGGTGTTTATTCTGATTTCTTCAGGCGCAATCCTGTTTGAAACCAGTAATATCATCCGTGGTGGTGAAACCAACTACATCCGTGCCACCGTCAGCCTGTACGTTTCGCTGTACAACATCTTCGTCAGCCTGCTGAGCATTCTGGGCTTCGCCAGCCGCGATTAATCAGCATCACTGATACGAAAAAAGAGAATGCCAATGGCATTCTCTTTTTTTATACCTTATTGACCCCGGCAGATATAGGTAGGATAGCGCCGGTCCTGAATAAGCCACACAGCAGGTGAAAGTTCAGAGATCGTCAGGTAGTAGCGTGAGGTCGGATAGGCGAAGCTCCCCCATTGGGCATTCGGCGTATTGTCACTGTGGCGAAGCCAGGTTTTGGTGTAGGTCAATACAATGACGTTGTCATCGTCCCGCTGCTCCCACGTAAAGTCTACATCCCTGTCAACGATAAAATTTTGCCCGCCAGCTCTTGCCGCACCTTTATAGGTGGTCAACCCTGTACCGTCCCGATGAAAATAGAACTGAGCAAGGGCATTTACCTTCACTTCACTTGCTTTCCCTTCATTGCGCGTAAAGTTAAATTCAGTGCTGCAGGCCAGCACATCGCTTTTTCCCGTCGCGCCGCAATAGTAAAACAGCGCCAGCGCGCCGCCGACCAGGGCTCCGCCCAGTCCAAAAAGAAGCCTTATTTTCATTTTCCAGCCCCGTTTTTATAGCGAATGGTCTTGCACAGACGTGTTTTATTGACCGGGCAGGCCCCGATAAACAGTTCATCAGCAGTTGCAAGCGAAAAACGGGCGCTGAAAAAATAAATAGCATACTCCTCGCGCTCGCAAGCCACGTCATTGGCCTCCAGTCGCTCAGCTAATTTTGATAGCACTAACGGCCGTCCATGATCTTCGATAACCCAGATACTACAACGCGCGATTTTTTCCTGGACCGGCTTTAATTTCGCCGGAACAGTTATCTCCTGCGGGCGGCTAACGTAAAAGATCGCTCCCAACGGCACGGCAATCAATGCCCCTATTCTGAACCACTTTTTCAGGGATACTCGCCGGGGCAGAACGTCTTGTTGCGCTGAGGGGGGTTGCGGATCAACGGCTTGAATTTTCTCTCCAGGCTGAAAAATCACATCAGCATCAAAACGGAAACCATAGCGCGGGACAGTGACGATCAATTCGTGCCCCTCTCCCAGAGACTGGAAGCTTTTACGCAGTTCGCTTACCGCTTTATTGAGATTATTTCCTGATGGCGTAAAGCCAAATTCTTCCCACACGCGAGCGATCAATTCCTCCCGGCTTAAGTCGCGTCCTCGGTGTTTAATGAATTCCTGTAAAAGACGAACGGCTGGCGCCGAAAGTGTTAATACAGACTCGGGTTGTCCAACAAGACTTATTGCATGTGCTTCAGGATCAAATAACAACGAATTATTGCATATAAAAAACATCTTTTATTCTCGGCTGTTACCGCATGCTTTTTATTCCCTGGTACGTCGATATGAAAACCGCCCCCTGACCTGCTTATTTTTTCATCAGAAGGAATTTTCCTCCCATCCTTGGCCGCGGTATTTTCGCTTAACTATACAACCTTAAAGCCAGAAAAGCAGGATAAAAAACTGTATATAACGAGTTAACTAATACAAATTTTCACAAACCGCTGTTCTGGTTAAAGTTTCCCTGCCCTGAAGCGATACGAAAGCAGACGGTGTCCTGGTGTTAACGCGCCGCCTTTAAACTCAGAGCAGGCAGACTGATTGTGAAACAGAAAAAAAGAGTGAGCATGACAACCGCCTTTTATGTCGCCGCGCTGTCATTGCCATTTTTCTCAGAAATGACAATGGCCAATATGAGCGTGTATCCCATGGAACTAAATGTAGACAGATCCGGTGCGGCGCAAATAAAGGTGGCTTCAAAAACGGATGATATTCAGTTCATTCGGGTGAGGCAAAAGAAAATTCTTAATCCCGGAACAGCCCAGGAAAAAGAAATTGACGTCGCTTCGTGGAAAGAAGGTGGCGTGGTGGTTACGCCCGAGAAATTTGCTCTGGCTGCAGGCGCGATGCGCGTTGTTCGTCTGGTATCGCTTATACCGCCGAAAAAAGAGACCACCTGGCGTGTCTATTTTGAAGGGGTAAAACAACCTGACAGCATTATTCCAGGCAAGGCAGAAACCCCTGCAGCAATGGCGACATTAGGTGTCAATGTGATCTGGGGCGCACTGGTCCACATTGCTCCAGAAGAAAACGTAATTTCACTGTCGATTGACCCTCGCCGGGGAACGTTAAAAAACAACGGCACATTGCGTGTGCCGCTCAGAGAGATTGGTATTTGTGATGCTGTTTCATCGTGTAAATGGATAAAAGAAGACGCGACGATTTATCCGGACACTGAACGGAAATTAAAAACGCTCACTATGAAACAGGGTCAGAAATATAAGTTCCGCTACTTCAACTGGGTGAATAAAACCGCTGAAGAAGCTGATTTACCCGTCGTGCAATAACACGACGGCACAGTAAAAACCCACGTAGTTTGTTTAAAGAGCCAAGGTGCTCATTTGTAAATATGGAGATATCAATGCGTAACTATATTAAACCTCTGATGATTGTTGCCGCGATGGCCTCGTCCTTTAGCGCGCTGGCGATTCAAAAAGATATTACCGTCAACGCCAGCGTTGACTCACAGTTGGATATGACTCAGGCCGATAACACGCCACTGCCGGCCAGCATCGACATGCAGTACCTGCCAGGTCGTGGGCTGGAAAGCTACCGCCTGAACACCAAGGTGTGGTCTAACTCCGCCACCAGCAATGTCAAAGTGCGCCTCGTTAGCGCAGCTAAGCTCACCAATATGGATGGCGACGAGACTGTACCGATGACGGTGATTCTGGGTGATAAAACACTGTCTACCACCGATGCCGAATTTACCGGAACTGAACTGTTCCCAGGCAGCATTGAAAACGGTTCAGCGGTACTGCCACTGACCATTTCTCAGACCACCAAAGGCATTCTGAAAACCGGTCAGTACAGCGGCGTTGTCAGCCTGATGCTGACGCAGGCGACGACCACGGAAGGCGGTGCGTAACACCACAGTACATAAGGGATAACGTCAGAGGGTGCCCACCCTCTGACGTCAGGATGATGTCGAGGCTTGGTCATGGCGTTTCACAGAAATACTCTCCTCTTAGTTGCTTTATTACCCGCATCCATCCAACTCGCCTGCGCCGAGATGGCCGTCCCGGCAGGTTTCGAAGATCTGGCGAAAACGCAGCGCCTGTGGATAGAGGTTAACCTCTATGGCGAATCGCTTGGCCTTTTTGAAACGGATATCACACTTGAATCGGTCAGTTTTGTCGCACCCGAAACCGTGGTCGCGGCTATCAAACGTCAGTTTAATGACGCTCCTGCCCTCGTTGCCACCGTGTCTGCAGCTCTCGCCGTTCCACTTGCCCGTAACGGCAACCTGGCGTGCAGCAGCAATGGCTCCGCAACGGGATGTGATTACATTGATACCCATCGCGCGGCCATTATCTATGATGAGAATAACGCGCGCATTAGCCTGTTTTTGGACAAGAAATTTCTGCCTAAACAGACCACAGAAAACCAGTGGTATCAGCCTACGCAGGGCACTGAGAATGCGTTGATCCATCAACAAAATATCAATTTTGTTGCCGACAGGGATTACCAGTCAGCCACCGTTCAGGGCAATGGCGCGTTGGCCATGACGCAGGACGGCTACTTTAATCTCGACTGGACCTGGCTGGGGCAGCGTTCAAGGCACCAGCAGCAACAAGAAATAACTGTCAACAATGCCTGGTTTCGCCAGGATATCTGGCGTCAGTACTATATTCAGTTAGGCGAGATGGATACCCGCGATCTGTTCAGTAATGCTGGTGGGAATATCAACCTCAGCCAACTGCCGCTGGGCAAAATTCGCGGCCTGCGCACAGGCTCGACAAGGGCATGGATTAATCCGGTTCAGCAGTCAAAGGGTACCCCTATCACCGTGCTGCTTTCCCATGATGCGCGTATTGACGCCCGCCGGGGCAATCAGCTGCTGGCCAGTTTTTATCTCAATGCTGGGGCCCAGACTCTGGACACGCGATCGTTCCCCGACGGGAGCTATACCGTGACGCTGTCCGTCTATGAAAATAACCGGCTGACACGTACCGAGCAGATACCGTTTACCCGCACCGGTATTACGCCGTTTGACCGCGTCGAGTGGTTCCTGCAGGCAGGCGAAACCGACAATAACAATCAAAACGATGAACGTAGCGCGGTCGCTCAGGCGGGTGTCCGCCTGCCAGTCACTCCAACGCTGGCACTCACCAGTGGCGCAGCGATAAAGAAAAACCAACGTTTTCTGGAAAATGCACTCGACTGGAGTCGTGGTTTCAATGCGGGTCCGATCGATGGCGTACTCTCGACCCGGTTTAGCTACCTTTACGGCAGCGAAGGACAACGCGGCAATATTCAGCAAATCAGCTATAACGACGGCTTTTCACTGAGCTTCTATCGCAACGCGTTATCAGCGGAAAACTGCAATACCCGAAGCGCGGGATATGACGCCGTAAATGGCTGTTACCGAAGCCTGTCGGTGATGTTCTCCGTCCCTGTCGGCACCTGGTACGCCAGCCTGGGATATTCGGATAACCGCAACGAAGGACGGTACGTTTCTCGTCGGGAACTCCCGGACAGTGACGATCGCCACGATGCAGGCTTGCCCTGGGAGTCGGTTTATATGACCCGCTCACGCACGCGGGCCTGGCAGGGTGGCTTGAGTACGGCTTTCAGCACGCGTGGTCTGAACATCAACAGCAGCATTAACCTTTTCATGCGTAACGATGACTCACGCGAAGGCAGGGATAAAGGCGGCTACCTGAGCGTGAGCCTGTCAATGGCGCATAACCATCAGGGCAATGCGACAAGCTATACCTCTCTGGGCGCGACATGGCAGCACCAGCAGCATGAAAAAAACCAGTTGAGCTATAACGTGGCGCACAACTGGTATGCCGACGCACGTGGTGAAAATGAGTATGGACTGAGCGCATCAGGTATTAACAGCGATTCACTCAATACCTCTGCCTACACGCGCCAGGGCGGACGATATGGCAACGGGAGCCTGACAGTCAGCGATGCCTGGGATCGTCAGGATCGGCGCCATACCCTGAGCAGCAGCGGCAATTACAACTCCACGCTTGCGCTGTCGCGCTCTGGTCTGTGGCTGGGCCGCTGGAGCGACGGACGTCCTGCTTCAGCCATCGCGGTTAACGTTGCCACACCGGAAGATTCCCAGGATCCGAGCATTGCCGTGTCGCTGGATAACGGCGGCAGTGCAGACATTCCAGGCAATAGCCGCGCCCTCTTCGCCGTGCCGGGCTATCAGCAGACTACGTTGACGATTAACGAATCGCTGGATGTCTCGCGGGGTGCCAGCAGTGAAATCACACAAGGTTCAGGCAGCAGAACGTTGTTTATGGTGCCAGGCAAACTGCTCCGCCGGGACGTGCAAACCACGGCAAGCTACACCTGGCTCGGCCAATTAACTGACGAGCAACATTCGCCGTTTATCGGCGGCGTGCCACTGAACGTTAACGGCTGGAGCGACCTTGGCAACGGCGGGTTTAGCGCTCAAAGCGACGCTCTGCTGCATAACCTCTACCTGGTGCGTCAGCAGCAGTTTTATCAGTGCGAGCTGAACGTAAAGAGTATGCGCGACGTCGTGCGTTACGTCGGGTCGATCCCTTGCCGGGAATTAACCTTCTCTGCCCTGCCGGATACTGTCCAGCAACAGGCACAGCTGATGCTCGCCGGACGATCGGTACCAACGGGTCCAACTGCCATGAATGCAGACAACGTCACAAAAGGGAAATGATGTGAACAAGCACTTAATTATTTTACTTTTTTTAAGCCTGTGGGCGGGCCAGACCCAGGCAGCGGCCCCTGCCGGAAGAAACACCAGCGTCGATATCAGCTTCGATCGCATGGCCGCCCCCGCGCGCTTTGATATCTGGGTTCATGAACCGAGCGGCTATGATGTCGCCGAGCCGCAAAAGTGGGGACGCAATACTCTGACGTGTCTTTCCCGTACCGACTCCGCAGTTGGCGCCTGCATGACCGCCCCGGCCTGGTTCACGGCGAACCCGGGGACACCTTATGCCATCAATTTACGTTTTACGCATGCCCTTACCAGCAAAACGGTGGATCTTAAGGTCTATGGCGACCACTACATGTTTTTCAATAATAAAGTCTTTACCTATCCCAGTTTTATCACGGGAGGGACAGAGATTGTTGCAAACTGGACCAGAGAACCCTACTTCGATTTCTATATCGTGAAAAGCGAACTGGAAAAGCTCGCTCTGCCGGGTATCTGGACCGCAACGCTGAAGCAGAACCTGCGTCAATGGGATAGTGGCAACTGCGGCGGGAACTTCGCTGACCCCAATACCGGATGTCCAGGCTATCGCGCCATTGCTAGCTGGCAGGCCACGATGCGCATTGAGGTTGTCGATCCGGGTAATCAGCAGATTTATCTGCCGGCATTTCCGCACTCAACGCCTATCGTTAACCTCAACCTGACCAACTTCCCGGGGCGGTCGGGTGGCAGTGAAATCCAGGGTGAAAACACGCTGGATATGTGCCTGTACGACGGCAAAAACAGTACCAGCACCCGCACTTATCTTCGGTTTGAGGACGACGGACTCCCCTCAACGGACCGTGCTGAAGAGGCATTTTCAATCCGGCGACGCGGCGGAAGTCAGACCGATGCGCGGGATCGTCTCGACTATCAGGTCTTCGTCACTAATCCCGTCACGGGCGCAACCGAAACCGTCGCCAACGGTAAAACCCTAGTCTGGCAAGGCACCAACGATCCGCAGCATCTGCGTCAGGTCGTCCTGCCCGGCGGACGTGAGAGCGTACTGTGCGTACCAGCCCCTATTGTTTTGAAAACCCCTGCGTTTGCAGCCAGCAGTAAAAACGCCGGGGATTACACCGGCACGCTACGCATCATCTACACACCCAGTACGTTATAAAGAGGCCGCCGTGAATTACGTCATTCTTGATAATAATCGTTTTTATGCCGAAGGGTTGCGCTACGCCCTTCTGCGCCGTAACGCTCACACTCAAGTTGAGAGTGGCGCGTTACAGTGGCACCGTTCGCTGTTGGCCTGCGACACCCTCGTTGTGCGTTGCCGCTTTTCCGTCGCGAGGACGCATCTGGCGCTGGTCGACATTCTGCTTCAACTGGAGGCCAGGCGCTGGGAGGGAACGGTTTATCTGGTGTGCAATGAAAAAGGCTGGGCACTGGCCACGCATTTACGAAAGCGTTTTGCCACGCTGACCTTACATATCATTGATGACAGAATTGCCGTCGTGGATGCGGCGTATCTGCTTGCTAAAGAGCCCCGTCGGGTACGCAGTCTGAATTGCTGCCTGACTGGCATGGAGTTCAATGTTCTCGACAGGCTGGTTAACGGTCAATCGGTAAAACATGTTGCGCATATGACGCAGATTAGCGAAAAACAGGTTTCGACGTATAAATGCAACGCGCTGAAGAAGCTTAATGCCAACAATCTGCTACAGCTTCTTCTGTAGGTCGAGGTTTCTCACGCCGCCCCTTATTTGCTAAACTAAGGGCGGTTTTTACTTTATCGACAGAGCACTATGTTCATTTTTGCAGGCCATGAAATTGAGACCGATAGCGAAGGCTATCTGAAAGACACCACGCAATGGAGCGAGCCGCTGGCGGAGAAAATCGCCGAAAACGAAGGTATCGTTCTCTCCCCCGAACACTGGGAAGTGGTGCGTTTCGTTCGCGAGTTTTATCTGGAGTTTAATACCTCCCCCGCTATCCGCATGCTGGTAAAAGCCATGGCCAACAAGTTTGGCGAAGAAAAAGGCAACAGCCGTTATCTCTATCGCCTGTTTCCGAAAGGCCCAGCTAAGCAGGCAACTAAAATTGCCGGCCTGCCGAAACCGGTGAAATGTATTTAATAGCGGATACTAAATCCCTTTAGCTCGTCGCCAGGGCGGTGCGGTTCGCTGAGAACCCGATCAACCCTGGCGCTGCGCGGTCCTCCGGCTTTCAACCACTTCATCAGTTGTTCCACCCGCTCGCTTTCACCACAGGCGACAACTTCTACGCTGCCGTCATCCATATTCTTCGCATAACCGGTCAACCCCAGCCGTTGCGCCTCATGCTGGGTGGTGTAGCGAAATCCTACCCCCTGAACCCGGCCATAGACCCAGGCAATGATGCAGACTTTCGACATTGGGGTTCTCCTTATCAACATAAATGAAAGAACAGGTACCGATGGACAGATGACCGGCAATCTCCTGATCTGTCCATAGATTAGCAGGGGATAACTGAATAAGTTGTCGCACCTGTTCAGTGAGATCAAACCGTCGCTCGATAAGCAGAGGCCCCGCCACACCATCATGCAGTAGCGCCAGACGCTGATGATTGACCTCATCATCTGTGCTACTCTACGCGCCATTTTATTTTAATGGTTTCAGGTTGGTACTTTCATCCAACCCGCGTCACTGTTTGTGAGAGGTTGCTCCGCATGACTGAATCTACAATTCCACATTATCCTCGTTTAGTGTTAGCCAAGGGGCGCGAAAAATCATTACTTCGCCGCCATCCATGGGTATTTTCCGGTGCGGTCGCACGTATGGAAGGTAAAGCCAACCTCGGTGAAACCGTTGATATTGTTGACCACCAGGGGAAATGGATAGCGCGCGGTGCGTTCTCTCCGGCGTCGCAGATCCGTGCGCGCGTCTGGACCTTCGATAAGTCTGAATCCATCGACATTGATTTCTTTACCCGTCGTCTGCAGAAGGCGCTGACATGGCGTGACTGGCTGGCGAAAAAGGACGGTCTGGACAGCTACCGTCTGATCGCCGGAGAATCCGACGGCCTGCCGGGTGTCACTATTGACCGCTTCGGCAACTTCCTGGTATTGCAGTTGCTCAGCGCGGGGGCTGAATACCAACGCGCCGCGCTGATTAGTGCTCTGCAAATTGTTTTCCCGGACTGCGCTATTTATGACCGTAGCGATGTGGCCGTGCGTAAAAAAGAAGGTATGGCGCTGACCCAAGGGCCCGTCACGGGCGAACTGCCGCCTGCTCTGCTGCCTATCGAAGAACACGGGATGAAGCTGCTGGTTGATATTCAGCACGGTCACAAAACCGGCTATTACCTCGATCAACGCGATAGCCGCCTGGCGACGCGTCGTTATGTGGAAAACCAGCGTGTCCTGAACTGTTTCTCCTATACCGGCGGCTTTGCGGTCTCAGCATTAATGGGCGGATGCCGTCAGGTGGTCAGCGTCGACACCTCTCAGGAAGCTCTCGATATTGCCCGCCAGAACGTGGAACTGAACAAGCTGGCTCTGAGTAAAGCCGAGTTCGTGCGAGATGATGTGTTCAAACTGCTGCGCGCCTATCGCGATCGCGGTGAGAAATTTGATGTCATCGTGATGGATCCGCCGAAATTTGTCGAAAACAAAAGCCAGTTGATGGGCGCCTGCCGCGGTTATAAGGACATCAATATGCTGGCTATTCAGTTGCTGAACCCAGGCGGCGTACTGCTGACATTTTCCTGCTCCGGGCTGATGACGACCGATTTATTTCAGAAAATCATCGCTGATGCCGCAATAGATGCTGGTCGTGATGTACAATTTATAGAGCAGTTCCGTCAGGCCGCCGATCATCCGGTGATCGCTACCTACCCGGAAGGGCTGTATCTGAAAGGGTTTGCCTGTCGCATCATGTAACTTGAAAAGTGGAATATTACCCTTACATAGAGGGTATGTATTTCCCGGGAGGTGACTATGATTGCCAGCAAATTCGGTATCGGCCAGCAGGTCCGCCATTCCCTGTTAGGTTACCTCGGAGTGGTCGTGGATATCGACCCGGAATATTCGCTTGATGAGCCGTCAGCCGATGAGTTGGCGGTTAACAGCGAACTTCGCGCCGCTCCCTGGTATCACGTGGTGATGGAAGACGATAATGGTCTGCCAGTGCATACGTATCTGGCCGAAGCGCAACTGAGTAGCGAGCTACAGGAAGAACATCCGGAGCAACCGTCAATGGATGAACTGGCGCGCACAATCCGTAAACAGCTTCAGGCTCCGCGCCTGCGTAATTGATACTAACACAGGCCCGATGGCGCTTCGCTTATCGGGCCTGTGCGTTTCATTCGGCGACAGTCAAACTTTACTTCGCCAGTCCCAGTCGCGGGATCTCAATCGCCGGGCAACGATCCATCACCACCGTCAGCCCCGCATCACGCGCCAGCACGGCCGCCTGCTCGTTAATTACGCCAAGCTGCATCCATAGCGTCTTCGCGCCAATGGCGATAGCCTCCTGAGCGACGCCCCACGCCGCTTCAGAATTACGGAAGACATCGACCATATCCACTTTCTCTGGCACATCCGCCAGCGTTGCATAGCCCTGCTGCCCCAGCAGCATTTTCCCGGCAACCTTCGGTGAAACGGGAATAACGTGATAGCCCTGATCGAGTAAATACTTCATCACGCGATAGCTTGGGCGATCGGGTTTATCGCTTGCGCCAACCAGTGCAATCGTACGGGTAGATGTCAAAATGCCAGCAATATCGGTCTCTTTCATCGTGTTCCTCCAAGCTGTTTAACAAAGTGTACGACAAACCTGCCCCCGCAACCATTCATCCCATACTGGCGTATGAGAGCTAAACTCAAAAATATGTCTATATGTTAGTAAACGTGATTATCGAAAAATTTAGATACATGTTTGCAGCTATTTTCTGGACAGGAGAAACCTATGAAAGCCGGCATTGTGACAGCCTTAATTGCCCTGTGTTTGCCGGTAACCGTTTTTGCTACCTCATTACGCCTGTCTAATGATATTGACCTTTTGGTGCTGGACGGAAAAAAAGTTTCCAGCTCATTACTGCGTGGCGCCGACAGTATCGAGCTGGAAAATGGTCGCCACCAGCTCGTATTTCGCGTAGAAAAAACCATTCGCTTGTCCAGCCACGAAGAACGTCTGTATATTTCGCCTCCGCTGGTCATCAGCTTTGATACCCAACTCGTCAGCCAGGTTAATTTTCACCTCCCGCGTCTGAACAATGAGCGGGACACAGCGCATTTTGATGACGCTCCACGCGTGGAATTGCTGGATGGGGACTCCATGCCTATCCCCGTCAAGCTGGATATTTTGTCAATCACATCCACAGCGAAAATCGTGAATTATGAAATGGAAACTGAACGCTATAACAAAGCGGCTAAACATGCGTCATTACCGCAGTTTGCTACGATGATGGCCGATGACAGCTCGCTGCTTTCCGGGGTATCTGAACTGGATCGCGTGCCGCCTCAGTCGCAAACGCTGACCGAACAGCGCTTAAAATATTGGTACCAGCAGGCCGACGCACAAACGCGAAGTAACTTTTTGCAATGGGCTCAGAAACAGCCTCCTTCATGACATTTATGTTCGCATACGCATTTTTTTTGTCTTTCTCTTGCAGCGTCAAGAGCTTCCAGTACTCTGTAACCAGGTTAACTTGGGAGCTGTACTATGGAATTAACAACTCGCACATTGCCAGCGCGTAAACATATTGCGCTGGTTGCACACGATCACTGTAAAAAGATGTTGATGAGCTGGGTGGAACGCCACCAGCCGTTGCTGGAAAAGCACGTTCTGTACGCCACAGGAACAACGGGAAACTTAATCCAACGCGCGACGGGAATGGACGTCAACGCCATGCTGAGCGGTCCGATGGGGGGTGACCAGCAGGTGGGCGCGCTGATTTCAGAAGGGAAAATTGATGTGCTGATTTTCTTCTGGGACCCGCTGAACGCCGTACCTCACGATCCTGATGTCAAAGCCCTGCTGCGTCTGGCGACGGTATGGAACATTCCGGTTGCCACCAACGTGTCGACCGCCGATTTTATTATCCAGTCGCCAAACTTCAACGATGCAACGGACATCTTGATCCCAGATTACGCCCGCTATCTGGCAGAGCGCCTCAAATAAACGCCGGGCAGGCGGCAATTGCCGCCTGCTATTCAGGGTTTTCTTGCTACCGGAACATCCAGTTGTTTAAGCTCATCAACAAAGCACGACGGTGTTTCTTTATTAAACAGCAGCCATACCCGATGCCGTGCCCGCGTTAGCGCCACATACAGCAAGCGTCTCTCTTCAGCATCCGGGAAATCCTCCACCGCCGGAAGCAACGCCTCTTCCATAATCGACTCGCGGGCCGGAGCGGGAAAACCATCATTCCCATCATGAAGCCCCACAACAATAACGTAATCTGCCTGCTGTCCTTTACTGGCATGGATAGTCATGAAATCCAGCTGTAGCTTAGGCCAACGGGTGGCAGCTTTCTCCAGACTGGCAGGTTTCAGATGATGGTATCGCGCCAGCACAAGAATTCTCTCTTCTGCCTTCACAAATCCCGACAGCTTATCCAGTAGCAGATCCAACTGGCTTTCATCGAGCAACGTGACGGCTTTTTTATCGCCTGCCATCAGACTGTTGAGCGGTTTCGTAAGCTGATGAGGGTTTTGCTGGATAAACTGGTTTGCAACTTCACCAATGCGGCTATTAAAACGGTAAGTCGTATCCAGATTACAACGGTCGCCCTCACCGAAGTTTTGCTGGAATGCGGTGGTCAACGAAAGCTGTGCTCCGCTAAACCGGTAAATTGCCTGCCAGTCATCCCCTACGGCGAACAGCGTAGTGTGTGAGTTTTGCTTGCGCAGTGCGGCTAACAGGGCGGCACGCTGAGGAGAAATGTCCTGAAATTCGTCGACCAGAATGTGTTTCCACGGACTGATAAACCGGCCTTTTTCCAGAATGACAATAGCCTGATGAATCAACCCGGAAAAATCGACGGCATTCTCATCCTTCAGGGCGCCCTTCCAGGCCTTGAGCAGGGGAGACATCAGCTTAATGCGTTTACTGAAAAGATCGCGAATCTCCTCCGGAGCATTGGCGATCATCTCCGCCTGCGCTCCGCCATGCATACGCATCAGGCTAACCCAACGATCCAGCCGGGAAGCCAACCGGCGCTGTAATTTTTCGTCATCCCAGAAGTTACCCTCGGGTACAGACCATTGCATCTCTTCTTCTAACCATTGTCGCCAACCTTTAGCTTGTGCCTTTTTCTCACTGCACTGTTGACGCCAGGCCGTGATAAAAAGTTTGCTACGCGCGGCAACATCATTTTCCAGCTTGCTAACCGTCGGGACTTTTTTGCTCCCCTGAGAAATAATGTGCAACGCCAGTGAATGAAACGTCCTCGCGGTGATCTCTTCCGTATGCAGACGTTCACGGATGCGATCGTCCATCTCCTGGGCCGCTTTGCGTCCAAACGCCAGCAGCAGGATTTGTTCGGCCGCCGCTTCCCCTCGCGCAAGTAGCCAGCCCGCACGGGCGACCAATACGGATGTTTTGCCGCTTCCGGCCCCCGCAAGAACCAGTAATGATTGTTCGCCGTTCACCACCGCCCGCGCCTGGGCCGGATTCAGCGGCGAGGACTCAATTTGCTGGAAAAAATCGGCATGTTCTTCCAGCATGGCATCGGTATACGCCTGGTTGTGCTGTAAGCGACAAGCTTCAATGTCCTTCAACCATGCCTGACATTGACGTAACGCCTCACGGCAATTTTCAAATTCTTCCAGCCGGTTGATCGGGAGCGGCAATGCGGCAAAGGCGCGGCGGATCTGCTGCTGTAGTCCTGACGTCTGTTCGCGCGTCAGCCATTTATTCTCACTGGTGCGGGTGGCGATCGCCTCCAACTGCTGCTGTAAAACTCCCGCAGCGACGTCGCTCATTTCCTGACTCCACTGCTGCCAGAGCGAATTCAAATGGTGATGGAAGCGCTGGGTTTCTGCCCATTCAGTACCGTGAAGACGTACTACCTTATCATCCGGGAGCACAAACTCCAGCTCACCCCATACCAGGCCGCGTTTACAATGAATAGCCAGTAACTGATTGAAGGGAATAAGATACTCGTGACGATCGCCGGAAACCTTAATCCCGGCATTGAGAATAACGGCCCGATCGTAAGGGTGTTGTGCCAGACGTTTTCCAAGAGAAGTTGCTTTCAGTTCCATAAGACTCAAGCGGATCCACACGAAGAGGTTTGCTTATCAGTGTAACCGCCAGAGAAAACGTGCTCCAGCCCAAAAAAACGTTACAATTGCCGAATTCACAGAAAACCAGAGTTAACCGAGAGTTTATGCGTACTGTTCTGAATATTTTAAATTTTGTGCTCGGGGGATTCGCCACCACCTTAGCCTGGTTACTGGCTACGCTGGTCAGTATTGTGCTGATTTTTACTCTCCCCCTGACCCGCTCATGCTGGGAAATTACCCGACTCTCGCTGTTTCCCTACGGTAACGAAGCGATTCATGTCGATGAGCTTAATCCAGCGGGCAAAAACGTCCTGTTGAATACCGGAGGCACCGTGCTCAATATTTTCTGGCTGATTTTCTTCGGCTGGTGGTTGTGCCTGATGCACATTGTCTCCGGTATTGCCCAGTGCATTACGATTATTGGTATCCCGGTTGGCATTGCGAATTTCAAAATCGCGGCGATTGCACTGTGGCCGGTGGGTCGCCGGGTAGTGTCAGTTGAAGTTGCTCGCGCAGCGCGTGAAGCCAACGCGCGTCGTCGCTTCGAATAATCAGGACCGATGGCCTTTATGTTAAGTCCTCTGCTCAAACGCTATACCTGGAACAGCACCTGGCTGTACTACGTGCGGATTTTTATCGCGCTTTGCGGCACAACAGCGCTGCCCTGGTGGCTGGGTGACGTTAAGCTGACCATCCCGCTCACGCTGGGTATGGTCGCAGCCGCGCTTACTGACCTGGACGATCGTCTTGCAGGTCGCCTGCGCAATTTGATCATCACGCTGGTGTGCTTTTTCATTGCCTCGGCCTCGGTCGAACTGCTCTTCCCATGGCCATGGCTGTTTGCCCTTGGGTTAACGCTCTCCACCAGCGGCTTTATACTGCTGGGGGGATTAGGGCAGCGCTATGCAACCATCGCCTTTGGCGCGTTGCTGATCGCCATTTACACGATGCTCGGCACCTCGCTTTACGATCAGTGGTATCAGCAACCGATCCTGCTGCTCGCGGGCGCCATTTGGTACAACCTGTTAACCCTGACCGGACATCTTCTGTTCCCTATTCGCCCGTTGCAGGACAATCTGGCGCGTAGCTATGAACAGTTAGCGCACTATCTGGAACTGAAATCGCGTCTTTTTGATCCCGACATAGAAGATGAAAGCCAGGCGCCGTTGTATGATCTAGCTCTTGCGAATGGGCAACTGATGGCGACTCTAAACCAGACAAAGGTGTCACTGCTGACCCGCCTGCGCGGCGACCGCGGACAGCGAGGAACACGTCGCACGCTACATTACTATTTTGTGGCGCAGGATATTCACGAACGCGCAAGCTCCTCGCATATTCAATATCAAACGCTGCGCGACCATTTCCGCCACAGCGACGTGATGTTCCGCTTCCAGCGCCTGATGTCGATGCAGGGGCAAGCGTGTTCGCAACTGTCTCGCTGTATTTTATTACGCACGCCTTATCAGCACGATCCGCACTTTGAGCGCGTCTTCACCCATATTGATGCTGCACTTGAGCGCATGCGCGCGAGTGGTGAGCCTGCCGACCTGCTCAACACGTTGGGATTTTTGCTGTCAAACCTGCGGGCCATTGATGCCCAGTTGGCTACCATTGAGTCCGAACAGGCTCAGGTACTTTCGCGCAATGAGTCTGAAAATCAGCTTGCCGATGACAGCCCGCATGGGTTCAGTGATATCTGGTTGCGCCTGAGCCGTAATTTCACGCCTGAGTCCGCCCTGTTTCGTCATGCTGTTCGCATGTCGCTGGTGCTCTGCGTCGGCTATGCCATTATCCAGATAACCGGAATGAACCACGGGTACTGGATCCTGTTGACCAGTCTGTTTGTCTGCCAGCCAAACTACAACGCCACCCGACATCGTCTGGCACTAAGGATTATCGGCACATTAGTCGGGATCGCCATTGGGTTACCGATCCTGTGGTTTGTACCTTCTCTCGAAGGGCAATTGATCCTTCTGGTGATCACCGGCGTGTTGTTTTTTGCCTTTCGTAACGTCCAGTACGCGCATGCCACCATGTTTATCACGCTGCTGGTGCTGCTGTGCTTTAACCTGCTCGGTGAAGGTTTTGAAGTTGCACTTCCGCGCGTCATCGATACGTTGATCGGCTGTGCCATCGCCTGGGCTGCTGTCAGCTTTATCTGGCCAGACTGGCGTTTTCGGAATCTGCCGCGAGTGATTGAACGGGCCACTGACGCTAACTGTCGTTATCTTGATGCTATTCTCGAACAATATCATCAGGGGCGTGATAATCGTCTGGCATACCGTATCGCCCGCCGTGACGCGCACAATCGTGATGCGGAACTTGCTTCGGTGGTGTCGAACATGTCGAGTGAACCGGATGTCACGGCCCAAACACGCGAAACGGCGTTCCGCTTGCTGTGTCTTAACCATACGTTTACCAGCTATATTTCCGCCCTCGGCGCACATCGCGAGCAGTTAACCAATCCTGACGTCCTGGCATTGCTGGATGATGCCGTCTGCTATGTAGATGATGCGCTTCACCATCAACCTGCTGATGAGCAGCGCGTATACCAGGCGCTGGAAGATCTGAAGCAGCGAATTCAGCATCTCGAGCCACGTCCGGACAGTAAAGAGCCGCTGGTCGTACAGCAAGTTGGGTTACTGATTGCCCTGCTCCCGGAGATTCGGCGATTACAGCAACAAATTGCTGTGCTGCCATCTAATACCCCGGTTCCGGCGTAAGAGAACTCACCCACTCCACCAGCTCCTGGCGACGCGTCGCCGGGAGCGCGGCTTCATGCACCCCGTCAACCGCCCCTTCAAGGGCATAGAGTATTTTTACCGTTAAGGCAGGGTTATTTTGCCGAAGTTTCAACCAGCACATCTGAGCTCCCAGCGATCGCAATGTCCCCTCATCCGTAATTCCTGCTTCATTTAGCAAGGTCTCGAGATGAAACGTCATATTCGGTAATTCCCGCAGGCGATGTTGTGCAAAGCGACTCTGTTTTTCCTTAACGGCTGCATCGAGTGAAAATTGTGATAGCGACACTAACTGCTGCTGGTTCTGCCACAGGGTATCGTTCACCTGGTAATAATTGAGTACAACCGGACGCCCGCGCTTGATAAATGTTAGCCAGACAGGAGAATTTTTTACACAGTACTGGGCGCTCTGCTCACAGGCGCGAAGATATAACTCACCGCTGGCAACCATGGCAAAGACCGTATCACCAACCGTCAGACTATAGCTGCCAAACAGTGAGCGGTAGTGAATTGTTCCCAGAGAAGCCAGATATTCTTGTGATTTATAGATTCTTGCATAAGACTTTTCTTTCATAAAAATCCTTTTAAATCATAACGTAAGCAAATAATTTGCAGTAGCAGATCCGTTAATGACGAAAATAGGCAACTTATGCGTATGGGGCAAGATGAATTTTATTTTTCCCGTGATGATGACTAAAAATTGCGAACCTGTTTCCGAAAATAAGGTTGATCTTTATTGATGGTGGGGTTACTGTATATCCATACAGTAACTCACAGGGCTGGATTGATTATGTACACTTCAGGTTATGCAAATCGTTCTTCGTCGTTCTCTTCCGCATCGAGCAGCATTGCGCGCGTTTCAGCAGAGAACGCTACCGCTGGGCTTATCAGTGAAGTGGTCTATCGCGAGGACCAGCCCATGATGACGCAGCTCCTGCTGCTTCCCCTGCTGCAACAGTTAGGGCAACAATCACGCTGGCAGCTGTGGCTGACGCCTCAGCAAAAATTAAGCCGTGAGTGGGTGCAGTCGGCCGGGCTTCCATTGACCAAAGTCATGCAAATCAGCCAGCTCTCCCCCTGCAATACGCTGGAATCGATGGTTCGTGCGCTGCGCACGGGTAACTACAGCGTCGTCATCGGCTGGTTGACAGAAGAATTAACCGAAGATGAACATGCCGAGCTGGTAAAAGCGGCAGATGAAGGTAATGCGATGGGATTTATCATGCGTCCTGTTCGCGCTCAGACACTTGCGGGGAGACAGCATTCCGGGCTAAAAATTCACTCGAATTTGTATCATTGAGTAAAATTAGGAATTATCCTGGAATTTTTTTTCATGTTTTAATTTGCCATTGAGCTGTAACGCGTTTTCCGGCTGAAGGCCTGTCTGAAGCGGTTTTCAGGAAATCCTCAGTACATTTATTCATCTATAAATGTTAAATAATGTGTACACAAGCCTTTTTTTTTCATATGCCTGACGGACTTCACACTTGTAAGTTTTCAACTACGTTGTAGACTTTACATCGCCAGGGGTGCTCGGCATAAGCCGCAGATATCGGTAGAGTAACTATTGAACTGGTCCCCGGGTGAAGGATTTAACCGTGTTATCTCTCTTCGGAGATATTCATGGCGAATTTTGGATGATAACGAGGCGCAAAAAATGAAAAAGACAGCTATCGCAATTGCAGTGGCACTGGCTGGTTTCGCTACCGTGGCGCAGGCCGCTCCGAAAGATAACACCTGGTACACTGGTGCTAAACTGGGCTGGTCTCAGTACCATGATATTGGTAACAACCAGATCAACAACTCCGGTCCTACCCACGAAAGCCAACTGGGTGCTGGTGCGTTCGGTGGTTATCAGGTTAACCCGTACGTTGGTTTCGAAATGGGTTACGACTGGTTAGGTCGTATGCCGTACAAAGGCGCCGCCAATGATCCCTACAATAACGGCGCTTTCAAAGCTCAGGGCGTTCAGCTGACCGCTAAACTGGGTTACCCAATCACTGACGATCTGGACGTTTACACCCGTCTGGGTGGTATGGTTTGGCGTGCAGACGCTAAAAACAACGAAGGCTTCAAAGACCACGACACTGGTGTTTCCCCAGTATTCGCAGGTGGCGTAGAGTATGCAATTACTCCTGAAATCGCTACCCGTCTGGAATACCAGTGGACCAACAACATCGGTGACGCGAACACCGTTGGCGGTCGTCCGGATAACGGTCTGTTGAGCGTTGGTGTTTCCTACCGTTTCGGTCAGCAGGAAGAAGCAGCTCCAGTAGTTGTTGCTCCGGCTCCGGCTCCGGAAGTACAGACCAAACACTTCACTCTGAAGTCTGACGTTCTGTTCAACTTCAACAAAGCAACTCTGAAACCAGAAGGCCAGCAGGCTCTGGATCAGATGTACAGCCAGCTGAGCAACCTGGATCCGAAAGACGGTTCCGTAGTGGTTCTGGGCTTCACTGACCGCATCGGTTCTGACGCTTACAACCAGGGTCTGTCCGAGAAACGTGCTCAGTCCGTTGTTGATTACCTGATCTCTAAAGGTATTCCTTCTGACAAAATCTCTGCACGTGGCATGGGCGAATCCAACCCGGTTACTGGCAACACCTGTGACAACGTGAAAGCTCGCGCTGCACTGATCGACTGCCTGGCTCCGGATCGTCGTGTTGAGATCGAAGTTAAAGGTATCAAAGACGTTGTAACTCAGCCTCAGGCTTAAGTTATCGTCTTATAAAAAAACCCCGCTTTGCGGGGTTTTTTTTCACTTTTTTATCAATCAAAGCACGCCTGTACACAACACATTTAGCCACTCTGTGGTTATTCTTTTCCCAGCAGCGCCTGTAAATCCTGCTTCAAGGTCGACATTTTATTCGCGTACTTCTCTTTATGCTCTGCGTCTTCAATCAGTTGCACAATGGTTTCAGAAAGCGTTTTGCCGCGCCGCTGCGCAAGCCCCGCTAAGCGCTGCCAGACCATAAATTCCAGATCGATAGATTTCTTTCGCGTATGCTGATGCTCCGCGTTAAAGTGCCGCTTACGCCTCGCCCGTATGGTTTGTTTCATACGATTTAGCAACGCAGAGTTCATGTGTTCTTCAATCCAGGTATTGACCCGAACCGGTTCATTTTCGAGGGTTAGCAACAAATCAACGGCTTCTTCGGCAGCGCTGGCCTCTACGTAACGGGTGATTAATTCCCCCTCACGATGCTTCTTCACCAGATACTTCCATTTCCAGCCGCTTTCAAGGTTTTCAAGTTGTTGATATTTCATTGCGATCTCAATGTTACCGTGTAACTCTTATCAGAATATCAGCTTTTTCGGCATCTGAAGAAAAGAATATCCAGCCTGTGAACTGTCGCGCGTCATCGCATTCGTTTCACAGCGCTTTCCACGTGTGCAGTGATGATGGTTACGGTATAATCTCGTTTTTTACAACAGACTAAAAAACATCAACTTTGACCATTACGAAACTTGCATGGCGTGATCTGGTTCCTGACACCGATAGTTATCAGGAAGTATTTGCACAGCCGCACGTCACTGACGACACCGATACCTTACTTAGTGATACTCAGCCACGTTTACAATTTGCGCTGGAGCAGCTTCTTCAGCTCTGGACGACGTCTTCGTTCATGCTGGTAAAAGCGCCGGAAGAGCTTGAGTACATCAACCTTATTGCAGAGGCCGCGCGGCCTCTGCACTCTGATGCCGGAAGTCTCACCGGAGGTCATTATGATATCTCCGGTCACACTATCCGCTATCGTACAGCTGAGAGAGCAGAAGACAATTTTGCGACATTAACCCAGGTAGTCTGCGCTGACTGGGTTGAAGCCGAACAACTGTTTGGCTGTCTGCGTCAGTTCAACGGCGAAATTACCCTACAGCCAGGCCTTGTGCATCAGGCCAACGGTGGTGTGCTGGTTATTTCGTTGCGCACGCTACTGGCCCAACCGCTGCTGTGGATGCGCCTGAAAGCCATTGTCAGCCACGAGCGTTTTGACTGGGTAGCTTTTGATGAGTCTCGCCCGCTGCCTGTCTCCGTTCCACCTATGCCGCTTAAACTCAAAGTGGTATTAGTCGGTGAACGTGAATCACTGGCAGACTTCCAGGACATGGAGCCGGAGCTGGCTGAGCAGGCTATTTATAGCGAGTTTGAAGATAATCTGCAGATAGTGGATGCCGAAACCATGACGCAGTGGTGTCAGTGGGTAACACATACCGCTACGCGCAACAATTTGCCCTACCCGGCCCCTGATGCATGGCAAGTGCTGATCCGTGAAGCCGTTCGTTATACCGGCGAACAGGATACATTGCCGCTTAACCCGCTGTGGATCACCCGGCAGTTCAAAGAAGTGGCCCCGTTATGCGAGAGCGAAACCTGCAACGCTGAGCAGTTCAGCCTGATGCTGACCCAGCGTGAATGGCGGGAAGGTTTCCTCGCCGAACGAATGCAGGATGAGATCCTGCAAGAACAGATCCTGATCGAGACGGAAGGCGAGCGTATTGGTCAAATCAACGCCCTGTCGGTGATTGAATTTCCTGGCCACCCCCGCGCGTTTGGTGAGCCTTCTCGTATCAGCTGTGTGGTTCATATTGGCGACGGCGAATTTACGGATATTGAGCGCAAAGCCGAGCTTGGCGGAAATATTCATGCGAAGGGTATGATGATTATGCAGGCGTTCCTGATGTCGGAACTCCAGCTTGAACAGCAAATCCCCTTCTCTGCCTCGCTGACCTTTGAGCAATCCTATAGCGAAGTGGACGGCGACAGCGCATCCATGGCAGAACTTTGCGCATTGATTAGCGCCCTCGCCGACGTTCCTGTTAATCAAAGCATCGCCATTACCGGTTCTGTCGATCAGTTTGGTCGGGCACAACCTGTTGGTGGTCTGAACGAGAAAATTGAAGGCTTCTTCGCCATCTGTCAGCAGCGTGAGCTGACAGGCACACAGGGCGTTATCATTCCTTCAGCGAATGTCAGACACCTGAGCCTGCATCCCGCACTGCTACAGGCCGTAGAAGAAGAAAAATTCACTATCTGGGCGGTGGACGACGTGACCGATGCGCTGCCACTGTTATTAAATCTGGTGTGGGATGGTGAAGGCCAGACAACGCTGATGCAAACTATCCAGGAGCGTATTGCTACGGCAACGCAGCAGGAAGGTCGTCACCGTTTTCCCTGGCCGCTACGTTGGCTGAACTGGATTATTCCGAACTGATCGGACTTGTTCAGCGTACACGTGTTAGCTATCCTGCGTGCTTCAATAAAATAAGGCTTACAGAGAACATGGTAGATAAACGCGAATCCTATACAAAAGAAGACCTTCTTGCCTCTGGTCGCGGTGAGCTGTTTGGCGCAAAAGGGCCACAACTGCCTGCACCAAGCATGCTGATGATGGACCGTGTCATCAAGATGACCGAAACCGGCGGCAACTTTGACAAAGGTTATGTTGAAGCTGAACTGGATATCAACCCGGACCTGTGGTTCTTCGGATGCCACTTTATCGGCGATCCGGTGATGCCGGGCTGCCTGGGTCTGGATGCCATGTGGCAGCTGGTTGGATTCTATCTCGGCTGGCTGGGCGGCGAAGGTAAAGGCCGCGCGCTGGGCGTAGGCGAAGTTAAATTCACCGGCCAGGTTCTGCCGACTGCGAAAAAAGTGACTTACCGCATTCACTTCAAACGCATCGTTAATCGTCGCCTGATCATGGGCCTGGCTGATGGTGAAGTGCTGGTTGATGGTCGTCTGATCTATACCGCAAACGATCTGAAAGTGGGTCTGTTCCAGGACACTTCCGCGTTCTAATCCCGGTCAGCGTAGCCGCCAGACATTAACGTTTATTCGTCTTGTCTGGTGGGCAAAAAGGCGAAACCTCCGCTCTGCGGAGGTTTCTTTTATCTAAAGAGACAGAATCAGGCCATTAAAACCCTATCCCCCATGGCTTCTCGCCAGCCTCCCAGCCAGTATGACCTCTGATTCAGCGTCTGATAGGGACACATTTCTTTTGATCGTCCGGCAATGCCGGCCTGATATCCACGTTGATGTGCCCGTTCCAGGCGATCTCGTTTTTGTCTCTTCATGCCTCGTTTCCCTCATCTTTTGGGTCTGGTGGAAAAGAAAACAGTGATTACTAAGTGTGCAATCACACTAAAACGAATACCCCTAAACATCAGGCTCGTCAATGCGCAAAATTCACGCCAGTGTCATATTTGTGAGCTACCCGCAAAATCATTTGTACAAAAATAGTCTGTCAGAACAGCTATCTCCACGGCTAAAAAAATAAAAAAAACCGCCCCGGGCAATGAACCAGGGGCGGCATAATTTACAATTATTTAAGCTTAAGGGATGCGTTTCAGCTCTTGAGCCATTGCCGTCGCTTCCTGGCTCCAGGCGTTGGCCAGAACCTTCACCATCTCATCGTAGCCGTCTTTAGTCTGTACAGCTTCGATGTGGAATGGACGCTTGATCAACTGCCCCTGGTGATTCAGCAGCCATTCACCGCTCACGATGACCTTACCATCGTACCGACCGTGGAAGCCGGTCACAGTGACGTTCAACGTGTCCTGAGTGCTTCCCAGCGGCTGCGAAGCGACAACCCAGCCAGGCAACTGCATACTGAGGTTCGTAACCAGGGTATTGCGCAATTGCTGATCTAATGGGCTGGCCCAGAGATTATTATTCGCTATCACATATTGCACATCGCTGGTCTGGTAAACCACCCCATTACCCGCCAGATAGTCCGGGACCGCAATCTGTTCAACCCACAGCAGACGGTTACCCTGGTTAGCTGAGCTCTGTACGCCCCCTTGCGCGATAGGAAGCTGGTAATAGCTTTTATTTTCTCCGCTGGAGCTGCATGACGTCAGCCAGACCGCCATCATCGCCACTAGCCACTTTTTCATTGTTTCGCCCTCTTCGGCTCTGGATCTTTTTTGTCCTTCGCTTCAAATACCAGCGCATTGCTCTTATCGTTCAACGTTTTCAGTACCGGTTGCAGTTCTCGCAGCACCTGATCAAGACGCTGCATATCCGCCACCATCTTGTTGTAGGCGGCGGACCCCGGCTGGAAGCCCTGCATACTACGGTTCAGTTCGCGCAGCGTGTTCTGCATATCCGCCGGAAGATTCTGCATCGACTGACTGGACGTGATCTTATTCATGTTGTCCAGCGTGGTTTGCAGATGCTTCATCGTACGCTGGCTTTCCGACAACGTATTGGTCGCCTGCTCAATCATCGGGTTCAACGGCAGATTGTTAATCTTATCCAGCGCTTCCATCAGTCGCTGCTGGATCTGCGCCAGACCACCGCTCACGGTCGGAATAATTTGATAACCATTAAATTCGCGCACACCGGTAATCGGCGGTTCTTTCGGGTAGAAGTCGAGATCGACATACAGAGCGCCAGTCACCAGGTTCCCGGTTTTCAGCGATGCCCGTAAGCCGCGTTTAAGCAATTCTGCCAGATGAGCGCCAACATCAGTATCTTCTCCCAGCTGTGCCTTCAGACGTTCTGGTTCGATACGTACCAGCACCGGAATGCGGTAATCATTGTTGAAGACCTGACGCATATTCGGTGAGAAGAAAGGTACTTTACTTACCGTACCCAAACGGATGCCACGGAATTCCAGTGGCGCGCCGGGCTGCAGGCCACGAATTGAATCTTTAAAGAACATCAGGTAATCAATATGATCGGTATACAGTGAATCCTGAATACTTTTTTGGTCGTCATAAAGATTAAACGCAGACTGTTGTGCGACCGGTTCGCCTTGTTCCAGCCCTTCTGGCACATCAAAACTTACGCCACCGCCAAACAGCGTGGAGAGAGATCCCATTTCCACGCGCATACCTGCCGAAGTAAGATCCACGGCGATCCCACTGTCCTTCCAGAAACGCACATTGCTGGTCACCAGACGATCGTTAGGCGCATTGATAAATAGCTGATAGCTAATCGTACGCTTTTGCGCATCAAATGTGCTGGTTTCAACCGAACCTACACGATAACCACGGAACAGTACCGGGTCGCCCGGGCTCAACTGACCGGCTTTTTTGCTGTCCAGAATCACACGGATCCCTTTCGCATCTGGCGGTGCCAGCGGCGGTGAATCCAGCAGTTGGTAATTTTCCAGCTTGCTGCCTTTATTGCCTGGCTGCAGTTCAATATAAGCCCCGGACAATAGCGTGCCGAGCCCACTGATACCTTCACGTCCAACCTGCGGCTTCACCACCCAAAAGACAGAATCTTTATGCAGCAGCTTTTCCATTCCGGAGTTAAGACGAGCTTTAATTTCCACATGGGTCAAATCATCAGTCAGGGTTGCGCTCTCGACGATGCCGACATCCACGCTGCGGCTCTTAATGGTCGTTTTGCCCCCTTCAATACCTTCGGCATTGGTGGTAATCAGCGTGACTTGTGGCCCCTGATGACTGTAATGATAAAACAGGACCCATGCGCCAATGAGGGCAGTGACTATAGGGAATATCCACACGGGCGACCAGTTTTTTACCTTTTGCACTTTGGCTTCCCCACTTTTAGATTCCATGCTGTCAGGACTCCTCATGATCTGGTTCACGGTCCCACGACAGACGGGGATCAAATGTCATCGCAGAAAACATTGTCATAATGACGACTAAAGCAAACATCAAAGCACCCATTGCAGGATAAATGTTCATTAACCCTCCCATGCGCACCAGCGCGGAGAGTACGGCAATTACAAAAACGTCGATCATTGACCAGCGACCGACAAATTCTACAACCTCATAAATTAAATGCATTCGTTCACTGTCGCGTTTGCCGTGCCCTTTGGCATCCCAACACAGCCAGGCAATGGCGATCATTTTCAACGTCGGCACCATAATACTGGCGATAAAGATAACCGCAGCCACCGGGTAAGAGCCTTCGCTCCAGATTAAAACCACGCCCTCGAGTATCGTTGAAGGCAGCTTTGACCCGAGCAGATCGGTGATCATGATCGGCAGAATATTGGCAGGAAGATAAAGCATGATCGACGTAAACAGTAATGCCAATGTCCATTGCAGACTGTTTTTACGCCGCACATAACCTTTCGTCTGACAGCGTGGGCATACCAGCTCGTCTGCCGGAAGAATAGCGGTGCAGCAGGAACAAGAACGCAATCCTTGTCGGATGCCGGGCACACCAGGCTTTAATTCCTGCTTAATGGCTGGCATAGGGGCAATATCATCCCACAGCCAACGGCGATCCACACACTGAAAAGCCCGCAACTGGAGCATACAAAACATGCACCACGGGATGAAGCTGCTGCCCACACCGATATCGCCGTAGGCCATCAGCTTAACAAAGCTCACCAGCACGCCCGCGAGGAAAATTTCTGCCATTCCCCAGCTTTTTAACTGAAACAAAATACGCGCCAGCCATGTTTTAAGCCGCTCAGGCATATGAACCCGATTCACCAACAGCAAAATGGTCAACAAGCAAAAAGCGGGAACCAACTGAACGAATAAGATAAAGAAGGTACCGAGGCTGGCGTAATCTTCCGAAAAGAGAACGCTGGGGATTTGCAGCAGCGTCACTTCGCTGCTCACCCCCGCAACATTCATATTCACAAAGGGAAAGAGGTTTGACAAAAGCAGCATAAATAATGCTGCTAACACATAGGCAGTAGGACGCTGCCGTGGCGCGTCCCACTCAACCGTTAACGTAGTGCCACATCGTGGACATGCCGCTTTCTGACCATGCTCAAGGCGAGGTAACGCCACCAGCATGTCACACTGCGAGCACAGAATATGCTTCGCGGCATGGTGATGTTCGCACATATGTGCTCCTTTAAATTATGCGCCGTTCTTCAAAGACTCAAGATACTCCCAGCGCTCAAAGGCTTGCTCAAGTTCTTGTTCAGCTTCGTTCAGATTAGCTAATACCTGTTGCGTTTGCTCATGCGGCTGACTGAAAAAAGCGGCGTCAGCTACCTGAGCTTGTAATGCTTCCAGTTTAGCTTCCAGTTCTTCAAGCAGCGCGGGAAGCAGCTCCAGTTCGCGCTGCAGTTTATAGCTTAGTTTGCTCGTGCTGCGTTTGACAATTTCTGCTTTAGGAGCAACGGTTTCCTCTGTTTTTTTCGCAACTGGCTGTTTAAACGCCACATACTGCGATTGCTGGCTGCGGGCATCATGATAACCGCCGACATAACGACCAATTTTACCGCCGCCTTCGAAGATCCAGCATTCGGTGACGGTATTATCCACAAACTGACGGTCGTGGCTCACCAGCAGCACGGTGCCCTGGTAGCTATCAATCAGCTCTTCAAGCAGTTCCAGCGTTTCGACGTCCAGATCGTTCGTTGGTTCATCGAGAATCAAAAGATTACTGGGTTTGAGAAAAAGACGCGCCAGCAGTAGGCGATTGCGTTCCCCACCAGAGAGCGCACGTACTGGCGTCATCGCCCGTTTCGGATGGAACAGGAAATCCTGGAGGTAGCCCAGCACATGGCGAGGTTTACCGTTAACCAGCACCTCTTGCTTACCCTCAGCAAGGTTGTCCATCACGGTTTTATCCGGATCCAGTTCGGCGCGGTGCTGATCGAAATACGCCACTTCCAGCTTCGTGCCGACGTGAATGCGTCCGCTGTCAGCCTGAAGCTGACCTAACATCAGCTTCAGCAGCGTTGTTTTACCGCAGCCGTTAGGTCCAATTAGCGCAATCTTGTCGCTACGTTGCACCTGCGCGGAGAAATCTTTTACCAGTTGCTTTCCATCAACCTGGTAATCAACATTCTCCATTTCGAAGACAATCTTGCCAGAGCGGCTCGCCTCTTCGACCTGCATCTTCGCCGTGCCCATCACTTCGCGACGTTCGCCACGCTCGCGACGCATGGCTTTCAGTGCCCGCACGCGGCCTTCATTACGGGTACGACGCGCTTTGATGCCCTGACGGATCCAGACTTCTTCCTGCGCCAGCTTGCGATCAAATTCCGCGTTTTGGAGATCTTCCACCCGCAGCGCTTCTTCTTTATCCAGCAGATACTGATCGTAGTTCCCCGGATAGGTCACCAGCTTGCCGCGGTCGAGATCGACAATACGCGTCGCCATATTGCGAATAAATGAACGGTCGTGGGAAATGAAAATAATTGTCCCATTGAAGGATTTCAGGAACCCTTCCAGCCAGTCGATAGTTTCAATATCCAGGTGGTTAGTTGGTTCATCCAGCAGCAGTACGCGCGGGTTGCTCACTAACGCGCGGCCCAGCGCCGCCTTACGCAGCCAGCCGCCCGAAAGCGAAGAAAGCGCGGCGTTAGGATCCAGTCCCAGTTGTGCCAGCACTTCATTAATGCGGCTTTCGAGCTGCCACAGATTATGGTGATCGAGCATTTCCTGAACCCGCGCCATTTCATTCAGGTTTCTGTCGCTGGGATCGGTCATCACCAGGCGCGAAATATCGTGATAACGCTTCAGATATTCAGCCTGTTCCTCAATACCTTCGGCAACGAAGTCATAGACGCTGCCCTCAACATTACGCGGCGGATCCTGCTGTAGACGCGCCACAACCAGGTCCTGCTCATAAATAATACGCCCGTCGTCAAGACCCTGTTCACGGTTGAGGATCTTCATCAGCGTCGACTTACCTGCGCCATTACGGCCAACCAGACAGACGCGTTCGTTATCTTCGATATGCAGTTCTGCATTATCAAGAAGCGGCGCATCGCTGAACGACAGCCATGCACCATGCATACTGATCAATGACATTTATTTATCCTTTCAGGCTGCGGTAATCAGCCAGCAATTGTGGATCTGACGGTTACGGGCAAAATCCTGGGAAAGCGTTTTTTGGGTGATTTCTTGTGCTTTTAATCCCAGTTCAGCCAGACCGTCGAGATCCATACGGAACCCACGCTTGTTGTTGGAGAACATGATCGTACCGTCTTTACGCAGCAGACGTTTCAGATCTTTCATCAGCGCCAGATGATCGCGCTGTACATCAAAAGAGTCTTCCATACGTTTTGAGTTAGAGAACGTCGGCGGATCGATGAAAATCAGATCAAACTGTTCATTGGCATCGCGCAGCCAGCCCAGGCAATCGGCCTGAATTAAACGGTGAGCGCGACCACTCAGGCCGTTCAGGCGCAGGTTACGCTCAGCCCACTCCAGGTAGGTACGCGACATATCAACCGTCGTGGTGCTACGCGCACCGCCCAGCCCGGCATGAACGCTGGCACTGCCGGTGTAGGAGAACAGGTTAAGGAAATCCTTACCTTTACTCATCTGGCCCAGCATGCGGCGCGCAATACGGTGATCGAGGAACAAACCGGTATCAAGATAGTCTGTCAGGTTGACCCACAGGCGCGCGTTGTACTCGCTTACCTCAATGAATTCACCCTTTTCATTCATCTTCTGATACTGGTTCTTCCCTTTCTGCCGCTCACGGGTTTTCAGCACCAGTTTATTTGGCGCGATTTCCAGGACCGACAACGTTGCGGCAATGATATCGAACAGACGTTGACGTGCTTTTTGCGCATCGACCGTCTTCGGCGGAGCGTATTCCTGAACCACGACCCACTCACCGTAACGGTCCACTGCAACGTTGTATTCCGGCAGGTCAGCATCATACAGGCGATAGCATTCAATTCCTTCCTGACGCGCCCATTTTTCCAGCTTCTTGATATTTTTGCGCAGGCGATTGGCATAATCTTCCGCGACCGTGGCTGGCTTGCTGTCCGCAGTGGTCTCTGCAACGTGATAGTTTTTCTGTACGCAATCCAGCGGACCGTTTTTCGCTTTGAACTGCTTGTCAGCGCGCAATTGCAGGCTGCTGAGCAAATCCGGAGAGGCGCTGAACAGCGACAAATTCCAGCCGCCAAACTGGTTTTTCATCGTACGGCCCAGCAAGCTATGCAGGGCAATCAGCGCCGGTTCGCTATCCAGACGTTCGCCGTAGGGCGGGTTACTGATCACCGTACCATACGGTCCCTTCGGCAGTGGATTACTCAGTTTGGCGACATCTTTAACGTCAAATGTCATCAGATCGGCAATACCTGCGCGGCGGGCGTTACTACGCGCTTTTTCAATCACGCGCGCATCGCTGTCGGAGCCATAGAAGTGCGAAGTATAGTCAGCAAGCCCCTTACGCGCACGCACCTGAGCTTCGGCTTTAACCTCTTGCCAGACGGCTTCATCGTGCTGTGCCCAACCGCTAAAGCCCCAGTATCCGCGGTGCAGGCCCGGCGCGCGATCGGTTGCCCACATCGCCGCTTCAATCAGCAGCGTGCCGGAGCCGCACATCGGATCGAGTAACGGTGTGCCCGGCTGCCAGCCAGAACGCATAACAATAGCGGCGGCCAGCGTCTCTTTAATCGGCGCCTGACCCGCGCGATCGCGATAACCGCGCTGATGCAAACCGTCACCGCTCAGATCGAGCGCAATGCTGGCGGTATCTTTGTTCAACCAGACGTTGATTCGCAGATCCGGAGATTCACGATCCACATTTGGACGCGGCAGATTTTTGCGGGTAAAAGCATCGACAATCGCATCCTTGACCTTCAACGCACCGTACTGGCTGTTACGAATGGTCTCGTTCAGGCCGCTAAAATGGACGGCAAACGTAGCACCAGGATTAAATATCTCTGTCCAGTCGATTGCCTGAACGCCGAGGTACAGATCAAGATCGCTGTAGACCTTGCACTCTCCCATCGGCAGGATAATGCGCGAGGCCAGGCGGCTCCACATCAGGCTCTGGTAAACAAGCCGCGTGTCGCCCTTAAAATGGACCCCACCCTGAACGACCTGACACTCCAGCGCGCCGAGGTTTTCCAGTTCAGTTTTTAACAGCTCTTCCAGCCCGCGGGCCGTACTGGCAAACAGAGAATTCATAATGTCACTTTTACTCCTAGAAAATTGCTGCGCATTATAGCTAATATGGGCTGTATGTCATAAAGTTGAAGGCTTATTTTCGTTCAAGGGGCTGTGCAGTGGTAACGTTGACCCGACTTTTTATTCATCCGGTTAAATCAATGCGTGGAATTGGACTCACGCACGCCCTGGCAGACGTGAGCGGTCTCGCCCTGGATCGTATATTTATGATTACCGAACCCGACGGGACGTTCATTACCGCCCGACAGTTCCCGCAAATGGTCCGCTTTACCCCTTCCCCTTTCCACGATGGACTTCATCTCACGGCTCCAGACGGCAGCAGCGCGCTCGTGCGATTCGCAGACTTCGCCACCCAGGATGCGCCGACTGAAGTGTGGGGAAACCATTTTACCGCGCGTATTGCGCCAGCGGCTATCAACCTGTGGCTGAGCGGCTTTTTCTCCCGTGACGTGCAGTTGCGCTGGGTGGGTCCGCAACTGACACGCCGGGTGAAGCGCCACGCTGATGTTCCTTTGTCCTTCGCCGATGGTTATCCCTACCTGCTGGCCAACGAAGCATCTCTGCGCGATGTGCAACAGCGCTGTCCGGCAAGCGTCAAAATGGAACAGTTTCGCCCCAATCTGGTGGTTTCGGGGGCTGACGCATGGGCAGAAGACACCTGGAAAGTGATTCGCATTGGCGACGTCATTTTTGATGTGGCAAAACCCTGTAGCCGCTGCATTTTCACTACCGTTAGTCCAGAAAAAGGCCAGAAACATCCGTCTGGCGAGCCGCTCGCCACGCTGCAAACCTTCCGGACAGCGGTGGATAACGGCGACGTCGATTTCGGCCAGAATCTTATCGCACGCAACAGCGGCGTTATTCGCGTCGGCGATGAGGTAGAGATTTTGGCAACCGGTCCCGCCAGAGCTTACGGTGCGGCGGAGTCAGACGATACCGCACTGGAACAACAGCCCGATGCCACGGTACTTATTGACTGGCAGGGCCAGACCTTTCGCGGAAATAATCAGCAGGTATTGCTTGAACAGCTGGAAAACCAGGGTATCCGGGTGCCCTATTCATGCCGGGCAGGAATTTGCGGATGCTGTCGAATTCGACTGTTGGAAGGCGAAGTTAGTCCGCTGAAAAAATCAGCGATTGGGGATGACGGGACGATTCTGTGCTGCAGTTGCGTTCCCAAAACGACAATCAGGCTGGAGAGTTAAACCGCCTGTTCAAGGCTGAAACTGTCGGCAATAACCTGCGGTTTCAGTCTGTCATTCATTATTTTAATCGCGTCGCCAAGCTGCATTGTGCGTCCGGCAATAACCACACCAGGTTGTGCAAGCAGACAAAGCGCGGCATTTTCACCCGGTTCAACCACTAACAGGTTTACCTGTTCATCCGTATCGCTTAAATCCACACAAGCAGCATCCCCCACGACTGGCGACCAGTTAATACCGTGTGCGACAAAGTGCCAGCTTTTTGGCATTTGCGGTTTAAGGTAACGAATCGCCACCAGCGCATTAAGCACCAGTTCCGCCTTTTGCTCTTTGGCTAAATCCAGGTAGCGACATTTTTCTTCAAAGGAAAAATAAAGCGCGGCGTCATCAACACAAAAACCCGACGGAGAAAATGCATCCGGAGTGAGCATTTTACGAGCAAAACGCGAACGGAATAACATGCCATTGGCTAAATCGAGCATCATACGATCGTGCTCTTCATCATAATACCAGCGCCAGTTATCGTCGGGTTTAATTCGCATCAGTTTCTCTCCTTTCCTTAATCATCACCATTACGACAGTATCCTTTTGCCGCTTCGTTTATTGCCTTAATAATAAAAGCTCAGAATGTTTAAATAAGCAACAGTAAAGGAATATAAAACAACCAGGGCCAGAAATAAAGCCCTGGATTGTGATTAAGGTAGCATTCAGATATTGGTGACGATTTCTTTAATCAACGGTGGGCCTTTAAAAATAAAGCCCGAATAAATCTGTACCAGAGAAGCACCGGCAGCTATTTTCTCACGCGCGGCGATTACTGAGTCGATACCACCAACCCCAATAATCGGCAGCTGACCTTTTAATTCCTGAGACAACTGGCGAATAATTTCTGTACTTTTTAATTGTAACGGCCGACCGCTCAGGCCACCCATTTGATCGCAATTTTTCATTCCCTGAACGAGAGAACGATCGAGAGTGGTGTTAGTCGCAATTACGCCATCAATATTATGACGAACTAAACTGTCAGCAACCTGGATCAGTTCTTCCACAGAAAGATCCGGTGCGATCTTAACCGCCACTGGAACATATTTATGGTGGATCGCTTGCAGATCATTTTGCTTATTTTTAATTGCCGTCAGAAGATCATCCAACGCCTCACCATATTGCAGCGTACGTAATCCCGGCGTATTCGGTGAAGAGATATTAATCGCGATATAACCAGCATAAGCATAGACTTTTTCCATACAAATCAGATAGTCATCTTTGCCGTT